>JBGAWT010000064.1:0-16075 GCA_044227445.1 Bdellovibrionia bacterium
CTCAAGTTCTTTTTCCATTCGGGCTTTTTGTGCGGTGGCCGTCATGAGTTCGTCGATCTTGGAAGCCATGGAGTTAAAGGAGTGCGCTAGGCTCTCCACTTCGTCCGAAGACTGAGGATTGGATTGACGCGTTTCGACTCGAACTGAGAAATCACCCTCGGAAACTTTCTTGGTAACGGCCCACATCTGGCGCAAGCGCTGAGTCACGCCCTTAGCGAACAAGATCGTCAGACCAAGGGCTAAGAACAGAACACTCAAACCTAAAACAGAGGTACGTTGAATCAAGCGAGCGACCGCCTCGTAGGCTGCGCTCTTGGGCAAGTAGGAGAGCACGAGTAAGCCTGAGTTCTTGAGGCGCTCGTAGCCTACGATATAGGAGCGGCCACCAAAGTCCCACTCGCGCACGCCTTTTGCGAACGTGCCTTGCATCAGTTCTTTTTCGAGGGCAATGGCTGCTTTTCCGCCCTCTTCGCCCAAAAGCTTGGTCGAAGTCAGCGAAGCGCGGCCCATCGAATCAACCAGGTGAATCTCGACGTTGCTGCTCGAGGAATCTACCGCACGCGAATTGAGTTTGATCTTAACGAGGCAGCCTAAGCCTTTACCGCCCTGCGTTTCGATCCAAAAGCCCAAGGGCATAGCGCCCGATTTGGAGAGGCCCACAGCGACTGCCTTTTGCTTGAGCCACTGAGGGGTCCAACCATACTCGTTCATTTCGCGAGCGGTTGCCGAACCACCTGCGAGAGCGGACCAATCGCCGCCGCCGGACACTTCAAAATAAGTCGCAGATGAAATTCCCACTTGGGAAAAAACTGATTTTTGAAATGCTTCAAACTCGCCTTGGGAGCGAAGCTTGACGTCAGCACCTAGGCGCACGGCCGAACGCACGGACTCGATTTGAGACTCAACTGCTTCGGCAGCGGCGCGAACTTGCGCCAAGTTGAATTCGTAGATGTAAGAAACCTTGTCCTCGACCACGAGTCGTTTGCTGATCCAGAGGTAGGATCCCAAGCTCACGCTGACCATGCACACGAGCAGCGCGATGATCTTGACCCTGAGCGAGAGGTTTTTGATACGACTCCGCATACAGGTCTTCTCGGATTACTTTGCATATATCTTCACATTTATGTTTTGACGCGCCGCACATGGCTTCAGATTTCTGCTTTTTTGCCGATACGCCTTATGAAGATGACTACTACAACCGCTCCAACGACCGCGTCGGCAAGAATCCGGACCGAGAGCCGCATGGAACCTGTCATCGGCGTCGCATTCATCGTGCTAGGTCTCCTGGGCTTAAGGCTCGTGGATGACCTGACGTTTTGGAATCGATGGATCGACTGGAATGCGCGCTCTATTCCCGTGGGCACGCTCACTCACGGCGGTGGATCCGTTCGGCAAAAAAACTCCGAAGGAAACGTCTGGCGCGACATGGGAGCCAAAGAAGCGATTCCCGTGGCCGCTGGCGACGTCGTGCTCACGGATGCTTCGGGCGGCGCTACGCTCAAGGTTGACGGCGCTGCCGAAGTTCAGATCCATGCTTCGTCTCTCATTGTCGTTGAGACCAAAGGCTCCGCTCACCGCGGAACGCGCATGGAGCTTTTGAGACAATTCTTTTTGAACGAACCCACGACTTCGGCCCTGGATGTCTCCAAGGGTCGCGTCAGCGTGAAACTCACCCCCAAGGATCAACCTCTTGAGGTTCGCATCAAGAACCGCCTTTATCGCCTGACTGGCGTCAAAGAAGGCACCGTCGAGGTTTCTTCCGAGGGCGTTACCACGGATGGCCAAGGCGAAGTGATGGTCGAGGAAATCGAACCTGCCATCGGCAAGGCCCGACTCAACGCGCCGACTGCGATTCACGCAGGCGAAACCCTCTCACTCACGGGCGAGAGCATCCCAGCGATCTCCAAAACTACGGCAGCGTTCTCCATGAGCCCGGCTGAAGGAATCAACTGGGTTGGTAAAAACGACGACCCAGTAAAATTCAAATGGAAGTGGAACCCTAAGACAGAGAAAGCTATCGGCACCGGCGGCAATCGCAAGCTGCTCATCCGAAAAGCCTTTGACACGGAGACCGAACCCAAGGAAGTCGCTCTTGCCGAAGGACAAACTGAATACGCCGCTGGTCTTGAATCTGGCGAATACGAGTGGAAACTGGTTCGCAACGCCGCCACCAAGGGCGCTGGCGTTCAAACGGGATGGCAAGCCTTGCGCGTCACCCGCTTGCAAGCTCCACGCGTGATCGGCCCGGCCAATAACGCTGCAGTGAGCGAAACGTTTGATGTGACTTGGGAGCCCCTGGCCCCGGGCCTGGTTGCCGAGGTGGAATTTAGTTCCACGGGTGGCAAAGCTGCTGCGCCAATTCCCGGAGGCCGCGCTGGCCTTGAAGCCAAGCTCTCCGGCGGAGATTACACGTACCGCGTGCGCGCTAAAACCGAAGACGGCCAATACTCCGATTGGACTAATACACGAACGATCTCGATCAACGCGCCAAAAGCGGCACCAGAACCCGTGGCCCCGCCTCCAGTTCCGACAGCGCCTACGCTTGCTAAGGCTCCCGCCCTGCACCTGCTCCACCTGCAGCCAAAGGACAAAAGATCGAGCTTCTTCCTACACTTGAGAGCGCAGAGGCTGCCGCCTCCACACGCCTAGGAAGCAACGTCGTTCTGGATCGCGTACCGGTTGTCCTTGCAGAAGCCGCCTGGAATTCAGGAGTTCGAGGTTACGGTTCACAAAAAAAAGACGGCACACTACTGACGAAGCAAAAAACCAAGAACCCGAAAATCAGCGTCGAGCTCTTCACGCTCAAAGCGGACGAGTATCGCTACCAAGTGAAAGGAATCTTGGCTGACGGCCGCGAAGTGGCTTCGACTCAAGTTCCGATTCGCGTGCTCATGTCAGCACCGGTCGTCAAGCTTCCGCAACCTGGAAGCATCCTCAAGGCAGGCGCAGGCGGCCTGATGACTTGGGAAAAAACCGCGATCACCGAGGAATACGAGCTCCAGGTCGCTACCAACCCCGGATTCAGCAAGCCCTCCATTCAGCTCAAACAGAAGCAAAACTTCTACCTCCTGCAAGCACCCAAGGCCGGCTCTTACTACTGGCGCGTGCGCAGCTTAGGCGGCGGTCGCGAGAGCGCCTGGAGCGAGAACGGGCACTTCTCAGTCGAATAAAATTTGATTAGGAGATGGGCACCGCGCTTCCCCGCGAGGCACAAGCCGAGCGGTGAGGGCGTCCAGTGGACGACCTCGGAGCGCTTCGCTACGCCTCCGGCTCCGCGATGCTCCACCGGAGCACCGCCCTTCTCGGACCTCCTGTCCTCAAAGGGATGCGTAGCGGAACGCGCTAAACAATGCCCATTTCCTAATCAAATTTTATTCTGCTCAGTAGTATTTTTCTTTGTGGATGGCGTCTTTTTGCACGCCGCGCTCCTGCAAGATCTGTGTGACCTCGGTGATCATCGCGCCATTGCCGCACATGTAAAAGTCCGTCGTAGTCCAGGGAAAAGCATCCCCTAACGCCCGCAGACCATCGGTGATGCGTCCGCGGTTAAGCCCCGGAGGCAGCTTCTCATCCGGCTTGGCCTGGCTAATGTAGGAAATGAAATTCGAAGCACCCAGCTTCTCGCGAAACTCCTCGGCGTAAAGCATCTCGTCCACGGTACGAACGCCAAAGAAACAAATCGTTTTGGAGGGGCGCTGCTCTTGAAAGAGCTTGGAATCCATCATCGACCGAAAAGGAGCGATGCCCGTTCCCGTGGAGATCCAGCACACATCACGTCCCGGCTTGGGCTTGTAGACAAAGTCCCCATAAGGAGCCAATCCGCGAAACGAATCGCCGGGCTTCAGCCCGTTGAGGTAGTTCGTTCCTGGACCGCCTTCGACAAGCTTGATGCAAAGCTCGATGTTGGGCTCTTCGGGGCGAGAGGCGATGGAATAGGCTCGCCTGAGATCCCTGCCATTGGGGCCAGCCCCCGGCACGATCACTGAGATGAACTGCCCCGCTCGAAACTCTAAAGGTTCGGATCCCGTGAATACGAGCTCAAACACGGTGGGCGTTAAAAACGCATGGCGACTGATGGTAAAGCGCATGTCTTTGACCGGAATCTTAGCTGACATAAGTTTCGATCTTACCCATTTTAGTCCCAAGCGGCAATTGACGCCTTGCGTGCCGGTTGATAGGTTTTAAATATGTTCGGCTTAAGCCTCGGTCACCTGATTATCGTCGGTCTCGTCGTGCTGCTCTTCGGATACCGTAGGTTGCCTGAGCTCGGCTCGGCTTTGGGTCGCGGATTGTCGGCATTCAAAAAAGGCCTCGAAGGCAAAGACGACGACGATAAGCTGCCCCCTAAGTAACCGCTCCCAACGTGAGATCGAAATTCGAACCAGACCAAGCGGCATCTCCTGCTTGAGATCCCCAGTTGAGTCAAACCGCTATACTCACCCGAACTCCTCAAACGCGTCTCAAATAATCAGACACTACAGTTGCGAAAAAAGCAGCAGCCATGAGAACTTTGAGAAGTAAGGTTTTCTGCTTCAATTTTTCCAGTTTGATCCGATGAGAGTAATACCTTGTATTATTCTTCATTTGGATCACCCCCTTTCTCTTACGAAGAAAGGGGGGTATGCCTTTTACCGCCACTTGATCTGGCGGAACGTTCAAAGCAAACCCGGTACCAAATCGATGTCGTGTGCTTTCAGGCGCTTACAACAGAATACGCGTCCATATTTCGGACTGAGAGCCCGAAACTCCGACCTCTAACTAAGGCGTGACGTTCAGTTCGTTGGGCTTGCCAAATCCACTGCTGATTTTCTTGGAGAACGCCTGCACTCGCCAGTAGTAGAGACCCGCCTTAGGCAAGTCCCCCACGAAGAAGTTCTCTTTGAGAGTCTTCTTTTGAATGATGTTCTTAAACTCAGCGTCGGTGGCTAGTTGGAAATCATACTTTTCGGTGAAGTTCGTCTTCTGCCACGTAAAGAGCACCGCACTGTCACCCGAACCACCGAGCGATTGCGTGGCCTTGTCAGCAGGAACAACGAGAATGGGTGGCACGAAATCAAAACGGAATTTCTGCGTTCCGGTGGTCAGAATAAACCCAGACTTCAGAGGCGCCATCACGCGATAGAAAACCGAACCCTGAAAAACTTGGTTCTTATTAAACAAGAACTCTGCCTTCGAAACGGTTTTTTCAAATAGCGCTTTAGGCGAGTCTGGCTTGGCGCCAAACCAAAGCTTGTATTCGACTGCACGGGGGTCGGGCTTCCATCGCAGCGTCACGCTAAAGTCGCGAATCTCATCCACTTGAAGCTCGTTGCTCTTGATCACCTTGCCGGCCACCAACGGATCTTGCACTTGGATGGAAGGGACGATCGGGTCGATCGAAAACTCGGACTTCGCCTTGCCCTTGGTGATCTTCAGTGGAGTGCCGTCCGCGCCAAGAATCTCCCAACTAAAAGCCCCTGGGTTTTTGGCTGACCAAGAAAAGCTGCCCTTGCCGTCCTTCATTTCGACGACCTTCTCCAAAGCAGAGGTCGTTCCTCGTTTCACGCGCAGTCTCATTTTTGGAAGGCTAGGCTTTGCACTCCATACAAAATCTATCGGAAGCTCCAGCTCCTTAGACGCTGGATCCACTTTGAGCTTCTCGCCTGGCTTAGGATTAATGAGCTCCACTTCCTGCCGCTCGGGCTCCTTCTTAGGCGGAGGAGGGGGAAGAGGCGAGGGTACAGGAACAGGCTCAGGGCTTGGAGATGGCGGCGGAGGCAACGGCACGGGCGTGGGCGAAGGCGGGGCGATAGCGATGGCCTTTGGTGGCTCGGGCGCCACACGCAGAGTTTGCTTAACCGGGCCCACGACATCCACCCGCTTGTTTTGCGCCTTGAGAATAATGTTCTTAGCCTTAGCTTGGCCTGTGACTTCGCCTGAGATCACGTTCACGAGAGATTTCCGATTGATGCCGGCCAGCGAAAACCCTTCGGTGAAGGTCAGCTGAATCATCGTATTGGGACCCAACTCGATGGTCGATCCATCCTTGAGCTCCACCGTCGCTCCCGAATCCGCGCCTGTGACAAGAGTGTCGCGAGTGTAGAGCACAGCTTGAGTAGGAGAGTATTTGAACTCCGACTCGCTCACGAGCTGACGTTTGACATCCCCTTTGGCTAAGGCCAAAAAGCCAACCTCAGACTGAGTGCCCTCGAAGCTTTCTCCCAGAAAATAACGCCTCAGCTTGAGATCAACGATTCTTCCATACAACGAAATAGCCAGCACCAGCGCCTCAAGCCGAAATAGCCAGCACCAGCGCCGCAAGCAGCGCTAGCAAAGTCTCCCATGCTCGAAACCTACGCTGGGTTTCCGGCATTGGCTCCTGGCGCCCCGGCCCCGAGTATCTGAGCTACCGCGATGGTGACGTCGTCGTTCAGCGGCTTGCTTCCATTGTGTGACATGAAATCTTTCATCAAAAGATCGACGACGCCGTCTGGTCCGTTGGCCAGCGCTGCTTCCACCGTCTTTCGGGTGCGCTTCTTGCCATATTGATCGCCAGCGGCGTTGGTGCCTTCGACCACTCCGTCCGTATAAAGAAACAAAACGTCCTTAGGCGAGATCGAAACGGATTTCTCTTCGTAGTCCAAGAAGTCGCGCTTCTCGCCCAGGCGAGGTCCATTGCTCGTGAGGCTCTTGAGCGCGAAGTGCGCGCCACCGTCGGTGGTCTGAAAGAGCCACGGCGGGTTGTGAGCCGCGTTGGCGTAGCTCAACTTCATCTGCCCAAAGTCGATGGTCGCCACGAAGAAGGTCATGTTGATCTTGCCCATCGACGCATCAAAGATCACGCGATTGGCGTACGAGAGCATCGCCGCAGGCGAGAACGTGAACTCCGGGTCATCCGAAGCGAGTTTAGCCAGCACGCTAAAGCAGCTTCGGGCGGAAGCGGTCATCAGCGCACTCGGCAGGCCGTGGCCAGTGGCATCAGCGATCATCAGGCAGAGCTTGTCGCCCACCCCAAAAAAACCCCACCAATCGCCGCCGCACTCGGAGGCCGATTGATAGTGGCTCCTAATCCAAATCCGCTCATTCTTGAACGTGGGTGGAGGAATGAGCGTCTGTTGAACGGTAGATGCGATGGCTAGCTCGTTTTCGAGATGCGTGTTGCGAATACTCTCTTGAATCAAGCCTTCGATCTTGCCTGACATGATGTTGAACGAGTCGGTGAGCGCTCCGATTTCGTCATGGCTGCTCTTCGTGAGCTTCAACTTGAAGTTTCCAGAGGCCACTTGCTTAGTCGCATCGTAGAGCCTCAAGATCGGCGAAGTCATTTGCCTCGCAAAAAACAGCGCGAACAGAATCGCACCACCGATAGCCGCCGCCCCTAATAAGACAAAGCGCTCGATGAGAGCGTAGGTGGCGCTCATCGCCCTTCGCCACTCTTCACGATTCAGAACGACGAGATCAGGCGAAGGCTGAGAGAAGCTGCCTAGATAATGAACCTCCTCCCAATCGAACTCTTGAGCTCCAGAGGAGACTTTCGAGGCCTTGGCCGCGTCAAAAAGCGGATCGCCTTGAATCGCCTGGTGGGCGAATTGCCTGACAGGATCCGAGTCGTACAACACCCAGCCCTCACGCGTAGCAATCGTCCAATTCCCGCCCGCGATCTGATTGACCACCGGCGCGATGGAGATCACGCCCCAAGCGACGGGCAGGCCGCGCTCGCCTTTTGCCAAATTGAGGTCGGCAAACACGACGCCCAATAGCGGTGGCGAGCCCGTGTAGCTTGCGTTGAAAAATGCGTACCCATTTTGGGATAGGGAGGGCGCCAAGGAAGCCAGCTCATGCTCTTCTGGAGCGAGTTTCGAGGCATCCAGCTTCTGCTCTTTGATCTTGTTCTCT
This sequence comes from Bdellovibrionia bacterium, assembly GCA_044227445.1. Classification (GTDB taxonomy): domain Bacteria; phylum Bdellovibrionota; class UBA1018; order UBA1018; family UBA1018; genus JBGAWT01. Next base: position 7,876 of record JBGAWT010000064.1, read on the forward strand.
TGATCCATGTTCAACCAAGGATCGAGGTTCGTGGCGCCTGACTTGAGGAAATCGACCCGAAGCGTCAAAAGGTCCGCCTGGTTTTCGGCAATTCCTTTGAGCGTCGCCCGTGTCTTGGAGTCGACCTCTGCACGCCTGGGATCAACACTGGAGAGGGCCAGCCTGAGCGACTCAAGGGTGCGTCGGGAGGCCGAAACAAAGTCCCTGCCTACGAGCATGAGCTCGGTGGTTTGCGCTTTGTAGGTGTAGGCGCGCTTGTCCTCGCGCAGCAAGACGATGGCAGAGAGATTGAGAAAAAGGATGACGACAAAAAGCAGGAGCACTAGACTGATCAAAAGCTTGGTACCGAGGGACCAAGAAACTCTAAATGAGGATTGCTCCATCTCCTCATTTTCACTAAAATTTACGTTCGATTCAACTTCGTTACGAAAAAGGAATCACGTGGTCAACGTCATCAAAGAACAAAAAGGCAATGTGCTGGTGGTTAAACTCTCTGGTTCGATCGAAGAGAGCGTCAATTTTGACCAACTCATCGGTCCCCCTCAGCCTGAAATGCACATCTTTTGCAAAGATGTGCCCCGCATCAACTCTGTGGGGGTAAAGGCCTGGATCAAATACTTCCAGGCGGCGCAGTCCAAGGGGTCAAAAGTTCGACTCTTTGAATGCAGCACAGCAATTGTTGAACAGATCAACTTAATCTCAAACTTCACCGCCGGTGGAACTGTCGAGTCCATTTATGTTCCGTTCGCTTGCTCGAGCTGCAAGACCGAGTTGGTGGGGCAGTTTAAGACCGAAGACCTCAAAAAAATGGGTGGCAACATCCCAGAACTCAAATGCACCAAATGCGGCGGCAAGGCCGTGTTCGATGACATTCCCGAAGAGTACTTCGCTTTCTTGAGTCGCGCGTAGGTAAACCAACTTCGGGGTGGTGATGAGTTCTAAGAACCTGCTGCTGATCTCAAGCCACCCTCTGGACCAAAGCTTCGCCGTCGAAGTCGCGCTCTCAGCGGGCCTCTCGCTCAAGACAGCACCGGACGCCATTCAAGGCGCTTCGATTTTAGCGACCGAAGATATTCAAGTCGTCATCGCTGACGCGTCGACCGCCGAGCAATATCAAGCGCTCGAAGCTGCGATTCAATCCAAGGTAGGTTTGTTTTCGGACAAGGTTAACGGCAACGCTTTTCACTTCATTAGCGGCAATGACCTGGACCAAGCGCCTTATTTGATTCTGAGCCCCTTGTTTGGGAGCTTCATTCTTCGCAATTTCGAGAACGCAAAAGACGCGGGCGAGCAGTATGGAAAGGTGATCAAAGCGACCTTAGATGGTCACGCTTTTGGCCTTCAACGCTTCATCAAACCAGGCACAAAGATCCAAACTTTGAAGCTAGCTTCCTCCACCCAGAAGCAAGAAGCCGTGGATGCAGTGCGAAACTATTTGGTCGCCGCCAAATTTCAGACGCGCATGGCTGCCGTGATCGCAAATGCCGTGGACGAGCTTTTGATGAACGCGATGTTCGATGCGCCGGTGGATGAACTAGGCAAACAAGTCTACGCTGCACTGCCCCGATCCACCCCTCTTAAGCTCGACGGAAAGGCCGCGGTCGAGATGCAAGTGGCCTTTGATGGCAACTATGTCGCAGTCACCGCAGTGGATCTTTGGGGAAGCCTCGAGAAGGTGAAGCTCATGTCCCACATCGCAAAGGTTTACCGAAGTGAGGAATACAAAGTCCGCACGACCACAGCAGGCGCTGGAATCGGGCTAGCTACCGTCTTTCGTTCGGGCGGAAGCTTTTGTTTCGCGAGCGAATCGCACTCGCGCACTGAGGTCACCGTGTTCTTTCAGCGCTTGGACAACTACAGGCAGTTCAAAGACCAGTTTCGCTTCATCACTACGCAGTTTTACTTCTAAATGAACGCTCCAGCCCCCAAGATCTACCTCGCATCGACTTCTCCACGCAGGCAGGAGCTGCTTTTGCAGCAGGGCCTGCGCTTCCAAACCATCGCGCCTCAAGTGGACGAAACGCCTAAGCGGAGCGAGAACGGTCGAGCGATGGTCGGACGCTTGGCCAAGGCCAAAGCGCGAGCCGCACTCGTGGGCGTGAACGAATTCCCAGCTATTGTGATCGCTGCGGACACCACCGTGGTTGCTCCCGGAGGAAAGCTCATCTTAGGCAAGCCCGAGGACATGGCCGAAGCCCACGCCATGCTCACGCGCCTGCAGGGCAAGACCCACGTCGTTTACACCGGCTACTGCATCTTGGGCGTAGCGAGCGCTGGGGCAAAGCCGCGGGAGCGCGCGCAGGTCGTGGCCTCTCGCGTAACATTCCGAAAGATGAACGCAGCACAGATCGCAAGCTACGCCGCGCTCGTGCAGCCTCTCGACAAAGCGGGGGCCTATGCGGCTCAGGGCGCGGGAATGTCCATCATCGATTCGATCCAAGGCAGCTACGCCAATGTCGTGGGGTTGCCCATTAGCCAAGTTCTTGCTGACCTGGAAAAGCATTTCGGCTATTCCCTTTTCTCGTGGATACAAAGGCCCTAGTCGAGCGCTATCACGCAATCCATGCGCGCGTGCGCGCGCTCAATCCGCAGGCCAAGCTCTTGGCCGTGAGCAAAGGCCAACCGCTTTGGAAGATCGAAGCCCTCGTAGCAGCGGGCCATCGTGATTTTGGCGAGAACTACGCTCAGGAGTGCTCCGAAAAGGCGCGTGCCATCACAGGCGGCGCGCTCTGGCATTTCATTGGGCACCTGCAGAGCAACAAGATCAATATTATAGCGCCTCTGGTGACCTCGATTCACTCCGTCGGATCGGTGTCACTTCTGCAGAAACTCGCGTCACGCCTCAGCTCCGAACGGAAGCTCAGCGTATTTTTGGAAGTGAACATCGATCTGGAGCCCACAAAGTCGGGCTTCTTACCCGACGACCTGCTCAAGGCGCTTCCGCAGCTACAAGCCTGCGCGAGCGAAAGCCTTGTCATCGAAGGCCTGATGGCTATTCCTAAGGCCGATGGCGACTCACGGGGCGCATTTCGAAGGCTTAGAGAGCTTGAGAACAGGTGTCGCCCCCTCACTCACGGCGGCCTATCGATGGGAATGTCGAGTGACTTTGAAGCCGCGCTCGAAGAAGGCGCGACCCATGTACGCGTCGGCAGCTCGATTTTCGGCGCACGCGCCTAGAAAATCCCTTACCTTAGGGGCATGACCATCGAACACTTCATCGAGCTTTTTGCAGCCGTACACCTTCTGATCATTGGGGCATCGCATGTTTTTCAGCACAAAGCCTGGGCAGAGTTCTTCACGCACTTAAGCCGCTACGGAAAATCAGGAGTACTCATTCACGGGCTGATCAGCATCTCTTTTGGATCGGTCATCGTCGCGGGTCACAACGTTTGGACAGGCCTTCCGACAGTCTTAACGGTCACGGGTTGGTTCTACATGCTCAAAAGCACACATTCTTTTTTGGTCCCCTCTATCGGCGTTAAGACCCTGAGCCGAGTAAAGAGCCGCTCCTCACGGGTTTTCATAGTCCCTGGTTTAATGATGGTCGCGCTAGGCGCCATCTCAGCTTATTGCGGGCTTAGGCTCCATTAGTTGGCTAGCCGCTCGGGGCGTGCTAAGCAGGGCATTCGCTTTTTGGGTACCCGTAGCTCAGTTGGATAGAGCGTCAGCCTCCGAAGCTGAAGGTCGTTGGTTCGACTCCAATCGGGTACGCCATTTTGCGCGGATGTGCAAAATGGTCCGAGCGAGCCGGGTCCGCAGTGCGGACCCTCCCGAGCGTGATGCGAGGGATGAGGCGAGCCGGAACACCTTTTGTACTAACCCCATCCAAGAGATCAAAACATGCAGCATCGAATCTTTAAGATCAGCTTTGCCATCGTCTACCCGCTCTACATTAAAAAGCAGAACGAAAAAACCGCACAAAAAAAGAAGTCGATGAAATCATCACCTGGCTGACGGGGTATGATCGAGCTGGCTTAAAAGCTGATCAAAAGGAAGCGGATCTCGAGACCTTCTTTGCAAAAGCCCTAAAGATCAACCCTAAGGCTTCGCAAATCAAAGGCGTCGTTTGCGGAGTCCGAGTCGAGGACATCAAAGACCCGCTGATGCAGAAGATCCGCTACATGGACAAGCTTCGATCGACGAGCTGGCTCAGGGCAAGAAAATGGGAGAAGATCCTAAAGCGAGTGACGAGCGCTCCTCACGCTGTCACAGCGGACAAGCCGCTTGCGTCACGCCCGGACGAACTGGAGTGCGAGCGACCTTCCTGATCGAAGTAACGCCTAAGCCAGATGAGTGCCGTACCGTGTCCGTACTTCAGCCATTCTTCACGAGCTTTTTGCGGCGAGCAGCCCTGATACAAAACGCGGTAAAGCGCAGCAACGAGACCCGTACGGTCTTTACCGTGGCGGCAATGGAAGAAAACGGGCTGATTGCTCGGGTCGTCGATCAACTCAAGTGCACGGTCAATGGATGCGTCTTCTTCCCCAGTGACAGGAAACAGAGCGTTCAACGGAAGATTCACGAAGCTCATCCCGACGAGACTCGTGATCGCTCGCTCGTCGTCCAAATCGTATTGGCTTTCGCCCGTTTCAAATAGGGGTGCGGTGGCTGAAAGCCGATCTCCACCCTGGAGCGAGAGATTGAGCCGAATCCCGTTTGCCGCAAGCGCATCCAACCCCTGCCAATTCAGGCCATCGCCATCCGGTCGCGTGCCGCGATAAATTTTTCCGGGAACCACAGCGTGAAAGTTAGCGATCAAGGGTGACACATTGGTTTCGATCGCGTCGCCAGCTTGTGCACTCAGAGGGGTCGCAAGCACCCGAAGCGAAATCAAAGCTAGAGCAAGTTTCAAGAATTATCCCTCCCGCTCGTTTTTCGCGGCTTGCTTGATCCAACGCGTGAACGCCGGCGTATCGATGTCACCAGGTGCTCCGACCTTGATATGCCTGACGTATTTCCCATCGCCGATTAAGCGCTTCTTTGGATCCGAAAGATATTTACCGCCAAAAAAACCGAACTGAAGCTTCTCTTCGCCCGCGTAGATGTAGATCACCGGCCATTCTGCTCCAATCCAACAGCCGTTGCCCCACTTCACTGACTCTGTGAGCCTCGGAGCGGCTTTGTTCACGAGCTTACGAAGAGCGCTGATCAAACGCCTGTGCTTGGGCGATTGATCGGCCGCCCAAAGATCGAAGGTCTCGTAAGCTTTCATGCGGTTTTTCTTCTGCATAGGGACAGGAACGAACGGTCGGATGCAACTCGATGCTACGACTCGCCTGCGTGCAATAAAAACGCTTAGGGCTTTTCCATCAACCCTTTGAGGTTTTTGAGGCCTTTCTCGAACATGGAGCCCACCATCTTATCCATGTCAAAAAACATGCACATGAAGCGTCCCATAAAGCTGTTCTTACCCGTCACGCTCCACGACACGATGCTTTGATTGCCGATGGGACGAATCGCGTAAACCGAGTCCTGAATCATCTCCATGGGCTTGGTGTACTCCAGGCGAATCAAGACGCGCTCATTCGGAACGCTCTCGGTGATCGTGGCGCTTCCCGTACCCAGCTGTCCTTTGCTATCCCAGCTTGTGCGCGAACCCACGCCCGCATCAGGTCCTGAGTAAACCATCTTTGCTCCAGGATCCGTCTCAAGCCACGGGCCCCACTTCTCAGCCATCTTAGAGTTATTGAGATACGGAAAGATCTTTTGCGCTGGAGCATTGATGGTTATTTCGCGCATGACCTTGTAGTCCGGCGACTTCAGAGCCGCGTAGACGATGAGCAAAAGCAAAACTCCACCTAGGCCTGCAGCGATTTTCTTAACCATAATTCCTCCGGATGTTCGTTCGAAGCGTTGTTTTACTACTATGAGATGGAATCAAAAAACCGTCTACTGCGAAGCTCTCAGAAATTGGGCTTCCCAAGTTTATCGCGCGGATTGAGGTGTTTCTCCCCGTCGCGGATCTCAAAATGAACGTGAGGACCGGAGGATTGCCCTGAAGATCCCAATAAAGAAATCGTCTGACCTGCCGTCACATGGTCATCAACTCTCGAAATCAGTTTGGAGTTATGCGCGTACAGCGTCGTCATCTTCTCGTCGTGGCGCACGATGATCACATTTCCGTAACCACGCATGCCTGAACCCGAATAGATCACGACCCCGGCAGCCGAAGCCTTGACGGGTTCTCCGGTATCAGCGGCGATATCGATGCCCTTGTGCATTCTTCCCCAACGCGGTCCGTACTCCGAGCTCACGATACCGGCATCCGTAGGCCAGCGATAACCGCCTGAGTAGTTTTGAACGGGAGGGGGAACTCGCGAGACCTTGCCCGCTTTAGCTGAGCGACCGGAAGTCCGAGGCGCCCCGGCAATCACGCCCGAGTCCCTCAGGACATCCAGAATATCGCCGTCATCGAGATTTCCGCCGTCCGTGAACTTCAGGTATTTAGAGGAGTACTTTTGATACAGCCTGATCTTGTGCGCCACGTCCGCGGGCAAAGGCGCAACAGCCATGACTTTTTTGATCGTAGGATCATTCGTCGCGCGAAGGACCTTACTGAAGGTCGAGCACGTGCTCATCAGCAAAGCTGCGCACACCACTAAGATCCGCATCAACCTAGTTTAAGAGAGCTAACGCTTTTTGGCTACGCGCGACTCGTGACGCAGGCACGCCGAATCCAAAAGCCATCCAAAAACGGCCTGCTTCACTTCGATGCGCGAATGCTCGGGATGAAACTGAACGCCCAAAGCCGGACGATCGACGTACTCCATGACCTCGGGAATCATGCCGCTGTTGGAGCTTCCTGCGACCCGCACCTTCTCAAGCTGCTCGGGCGTGACAAATCGTAGGTCCACGGATTGGTGATGAGCTTCGAGGCCTCGCAGCACATGGCGACCTACGCGCTCTCTGAGCACGGAATCGGCCTCAAGCCACACGGTGTCCTCGACGCGGTAGCGATTGGGGATGCCCAATTCTTCCTTCTCATCCACTCGCATCGGAAACCCGTTGCTCACGGCCATCATCTGCATCCCGTAGCAAACACCCAGCGCGGGAAGATCCACCGTCTCTGGGCTCGAAAAATACTCGGCCATTTTCTTATGTTCGAAAGCGTCGCGCGCCTTGCTGGCGTCCGTCCACTTGCCTAACCGCGCGTACCGCTGATGCGCCTGCTGGCGCTCGGATTGATCCGGAAGGGCGTCTACCCAGTATTCAGGTTGGATGTCCGCTCCTCCAGGAATGAGGTAGGCGTCTAGCTTTTCGAACTTGGTAGAGGTCTTTCCGATGTTCACGAAGCGCACGACGTATCCACGCGCCTTCGCCTCGGCCTTCAAAGAATCTTTGAAAAATTTGTCGCAACCCACGCTGCAACCGATGACAAGCTTATGCCCACTAGGAAGCTTGCACGAAACAGCGGCCTCTCCTAGCTCCGGAGCCGCATGCACTGCGCTTAGCGCCGCCACCAAAAAGGAAAAGAGCACGACTCTCATTCCCCTGATTCCCCCTAAGAACGGATATCGCGCGCTTGCCATTTTTTACAGCCCCCACACCATATAAATCGAAAGACCGTAGTTATTCGTCACCTGTCGTGGGAGCGGGTAATCTCCCGGCGCCTCTTGGGGTCGCTTGATCCCCGCTTGATCGGAGCGCTCAAAAAGCATCTCCATGCGGACCTTGCCCCGACCGTCCTCCCCCAATCGAGTCGCCACGTGCAGAGTGCCGCTCATCAGAAGTCCCGGCATCTGCCTAAAATCATTCATATCGCTCGCGGCCGCTAAGATGCTCACCGAGCCCCCGATCTCCGTCGTCCCCCAAAGCAAGCGCTTCACGATGTGTTCGAGCCTGCCGCCAAAGATCCAATCCCAGTTGGTGCTCATATTGCGCTTCTGCAGTCCAAACGGAGCGACCTGAACCGTTGAGGTTCCCAAAAAAGACCTCAGCTTTAGACCCACGGGCACCGCACCTCGCTTGGAATCCGGCGTGAAAGCAACCGCGCGCTCTGAGCCCAGAGCCAAGATCAGGGGTCCACCCTCTATGAGCCTGAAATCTTTCTTAGCCAAGACCTCTCCGTTTTGTAGGTTTCCCTGTAGGCCCAATTGGACGACGCTGAAAACCTCTCCGGAAAAGGGGTCCCGAAAGCGCGCACTGAAGGCCTCCGAAGGACCTGAGGAAGCGGCCTCCTCGCTTCGCCCTAAGAAGCTCC
>JBGAWT010000065.1:0-14876 GCA_044227445.1 Bdellovibrionia bacterium
ATGCGCGCGATGGACTTAGATCGCTGACAAAGCGCCACCCAGGTCTTTGGATCAATCGGAAATCCGAGAGTCGTCGAAAAACGAACTGCTCTGAGCAGCCTCAGCGCGTCTTCTCTGAATCGTTCCGAGGGATCACCGATGGCCTTGAGTACCCCTCGCTTAAGATCATCTAGCCCGTGATCGAAATCGATCACGCGCGAGGTCTTGGGATCAAAAAAAAGCGCGTTGATCGTGAAGTCGCGTCGCTTGGCGTCTTCGGCTGGACCTGTAAACTCGACGGACTCCGGATGCCGAGAGTCGCGGTAATGCAGATCGCGCCTAAAGGTCGCGATCTCCAAAGGTTGTGCAGCACCTTCGACAGGTACCTTGATCACGCCAAAGGCTTTGCCTACGGTGATCGCATTTGGAAATAATCGGCAAATCTCATCCGGCAACGCATTCGTCGCCAGATCATGTTCCTTGATTGCGCGGCCGAGCAGGAAATCGCGCACGCTCCCTCCGACGACATAGGCCACATAGCCTGCCTCACCTAGTCTTTGGATCGCGCTACGAACATACGGAGGAAGCGGAAAAGCCTTATCAATCCGGATCGACTTCGAGGGGCTGTCCGTCGTGTCGATACTGGCTTTTGATGATGGGGTCGCTCGTAAAGCGGTGTCTTGCTTCCGACCCTTCGGCTTCTTTTTCACGATAGATTTTTCTCCTTGGAGAATCTGCTGGCTTGGAGACCGCTCCCGTACCGCCGGTGGACGCTTGCGCAGCCGCCCCCTCCGCAGGCTGTCCTTCAGCCGGTGCGGCGGGAGGTGGCGCGCTTTCGGTACTTTGAGGCGGAGCCGTTTGTACAGGCGGGGTTTGCGCCCCAGCTTCCGAGAACGCGATCAAAATAAAGAGGATCAGTCCCTTCACCTGAGCAGGACCTCTCGAGGCCTAGCTCCATCGGCTGGGCCTACTATTCCGCGAGTCTCCATGTCCTCGATCATGCGTGCCGCGCGGTTGTAGCCCACCTTAAGATGCCGCTGCAGGAAGCTTGCCGAAGCATGCCCCGCATTCTTAACGAGATAGACAGCCTCTTCGAACTTCGGATCGGCTTCGGATTCGAAATCCTCGCCGTCGGACTCGTCATCTAGCAGGATCTCGTTACGATACATCGGCTTGCCTTGGGACTTAACAAACGCCGTGATCTTGTTGATCTCGTCGTCATCGACGTAAGCTCCATGCAAGCGCGCAGGCTGCGAGCTGCCCGGCGGAATAAAGAGCATATCGCCTTGGCCTAGGAGCCGCTCTGCGCCGCTCTTGTCCAAGATCGTCTTGGAATCCACGAAGCTCGCCAGCTGAAACGATACGCGCGAAGGCAGATTGGCTTTGATGAGCCCCGTCACCACGTCGGTAGACGGACGTTGGGTGGCGATGACCAAATGAATTCCTGCGGCGCGCGCCTTCTGCGCGATGCGAGCGATGGAGATCTCGACGTCTTTCTTCGCAACCATCATCAGATCCGCAAGCTCGTCGATGATCACAACGATATAAGGAAGCTTTCCAATTCGAGGCACTCCGGCATCATCCGGCTCAAACGCCTCCAGCCAATCATTGCCCGCGCTTTGCACGGAGCTGGGCATCTCCTCGCCTGTATCATCCGAAACGAGCAGATCGCGAATGACAGCCGCGCCCATCTCTTCGACCTTCTGATTGAAGGAGGCGAGATTTCGGGCGCCGACTTTAGCTAGGATCCGGTAACGGCGCTCCATCTCACGCACGGCCCACTTCAAAGCTGTGTTGGCCTGAGTGGGGTCATCCACTACGGGGAGCAAAAGATGGGGAATGTCTTGATAGGCGCGAAACTCAATGAACTTAGGATCGACTAAGATCATGCGCAGCTCGTCGGGAGTGAACCGATAAAGCAGCGAGCAGATCAAGCCGTTCATGAACACGGATTTGCCGGCGCCCGTCTGACCTGCGCATAAAAGGTGAGGCATGCGAGCCAAGTCAGAAAGCACGGTTTGGCCGCCGATGTCCTTGCCCATCACGACTGGGATGGAATGCTTAGGCCCATAAAAATCCGGGTGCTGTAAAAACTCGCGCAAATAGACGATCTCGCGCTGGTCGCTGGGGATCTCAATCCCAACCACGGGCTTTCCGGGAATAGGCGCCAAGATGCGCACGCTCTGAGCAGACAGGGCCATCGCCACATCGTCCTCAAGAGCCGCGATTCGCGAGACCTTCACCCCTGGTCCTGACTTAAACTCATACAGCGTGATCACCGGACCTGGCCTCACGGCCGTTACTTCGCCCTCGATATCGAAGTCGCGGAATTTTTGCTCCAAAGTGCGCGCATTGCTCTGAAGGCGCTCGCGATCGATAGCGCTTTCGATCTTAGGCGGCTTCTTTAGGAATTCCATCGTCGGAACTTTCCATCCACCGATCTTGCTGCGACGAGTGGAGGGCTTTTCGGTTTGAGGTGCACTCGCCTCAGGCGGAAGGATTTTAATCTCGCCTTTCGATCCTGACATCGCGGCGCGGGGCGGAGGCGGTGGGGTCACCTGAGCTTTGAGCTCGCTCATGTCGATATAGGATCGCTCTTCTGACGAGGCCGCAGGCTCAAGTCCTTCAAGGCCAATGACTGGCTCAGGCAAAGTCCTGTTTGGCGCGACTACGGCTGGTGGCGACTTAAGCGTCGGTGCGGCTTGGCGCCATTCGCGCACCCGACCTCTAAGATCCGCGAGGCTCTCGCGCGCCCACACGCCAAGCGCCCGAGCGGAGCGTGCCGCCGCAAGGCTCAGCAAATAAGCTGCGTAGCTTGCGCCCAGCTTAACCAGCCTCAAGGCGAGCAAGCCACTCACTCGAACCACGCGCCCGGACCACAAGATCACGGGAAGCGGTGTCGACAGTGCCAGCGCGATCATCAAAACCAGCAGGGCTGCGATCGATCCGCCCACCGCATTGAGCTGCTTGGAGAGCGCTTGAGCGAAAAAAGCTCCCACTGCCCCACCGGTGAGCAAGGCTTCGCCCGAAAAGCGCCAACTCTTCCACTGCAGGCTCAAGAGAACGGTGAGCGCGATCACCGCTACGGACATCCCGGCCAGAACCGAAAGGCTGCGCGTGAGGCTTTCTTCCAAATCGGTCGCCCGATGGAGCGAAGCGGCCACAAAAAATAAAGCCGCGGGCAACAAGAACGCTCCCATGCCAAACGCATGAAGCAGCGCAGAGGCGACAAAAGCTCCCGCTCGGCCGCAAAGATTCTGCGCAAGGGCAGCCGCATCGCTCGTGAAGAGCGACGGATCTTCAGGCCTGAAACTCACGATTGCCAACAGGACAAAAACCGAGATCGCGAAGAACAAGACGCTTCCGACCTCGGCCCAGAGGTTTCGCTTGGTCATCCTCTTATGGTACACGGTTCTTGATGCGCAAAAAAGCGATCACGCACCGCGACAAACGACGAACTGCATTGGCGTTCGATCTGGGTGGAACCAAGATCGCAGCCGGTATTATCGATGAGCGCGGCAAGATCCTAAAAGAGATCCGCGTTCCAGCGCGATTTCCGGAGGGGAAAAAAGCCGTCCTGTCTCAAATTGGCGAGCTGGGTCATTCGCTCTTAAGCCTTTTTCCAAAGACGAATGCCGTAGGACTCGCCTCGGCGGGCCCCCTTGACCCTCGCACCGGCGTGCTGCTCGACCCCACGAACTACGCAAGCCAAGAAGGCACGTGGGGGAAAACGCCACTGGCCAGCTTGCTGAAAAAAACTTTCAAGAAACCGGTTTTTTTGGAGAACGACGCCGCAGCAGCGATGCTTGCGGAACACTGGATCGGTAGAGCCAAGAATTGCGACAACGCGATGATCTTGACCCTGGGCACAGGCTTAGGCACTGGCATCGTGACAAATGGATCGCTCGTACGCTCGGGCAGATTTCTGCATACCGAAGCAGGGCACGTCATCCTACGAGCAGGCGATCTGAGTGCCCCGTGTGGCTGCGGAAATTTCGGGTGCGCCGAAGCTTATCTCTCGGGCCGAAACTTCTCGCGCCGAGCTCGCACGCGATTTGCCGATCCTACTCTCGATGCCACGGAGATCGCCAAGCGCGCCAGGGCCAACGACCCTCGCGCCGTCGGCGCTTTTGAGGAATACGCAGAGAACATGGCCACGGCGATTCACAACTACGTCGTGATTTTCTCGCCCAGCAAAATCATTCTCACCGGAAGTTTCGCCGAAGCTGCGGACCTGTTCGTCCCGCAAACCGAGCGCAGACTCGAAGGTTTGCTCAAGCGCAGACGCATCGGAGTGGACCTGCTTCCGAAGATCGAGATTTCTGCTCTGCACAACCGCGCAGGCTTGATAGGCGCGGCATATGTTGCCCTCAATGCGCCCTCGCGTATTTGACTCCTTCGAGCAAGCTGGTAGCCTAAAAAGAAAGATTCCAAAGGGGACACACGATGAAGAAATCCATTCGCTCGCTGTTTGCACTTTCCTGCCTTCTCACTTCCGCATCTGCTTGGGCGGGAAAAATGCCGGAAGCAAAGGTCGATTACGAAGCTGACGGCGTGATGGAAGTGCAGGGCATGACGATGACCTCACACATCTACTCCAGCCCCGGAAAACAACGCCAGGAGATGGGAACGGGCGGCGTAACGATGATCACCCGCCGCGACAAAGGCCTGCTTTGGAACCTCCAGGGCGGAAATCAGTATATGGAATCTAAGCTCAACGCCGACGATCCGCGCGACATGGCAAACATGGACATGGAGCAAACCCGAGTGGGCGAAGAGACCGTCAATGGCGTCCCAACGACGAAGTACAAACTCATCGCGACTACCAAAGACGGAAAAAAATACGGTGGTTTTTCATGGGTGACTTCACAAGGGGTCGTCGTCAAAGCCGATATGCTTCTTAAAGATGGGACACGCACGGACCGCATTCACATGGAGCTCAACAACCTCAAGGTCGGTCGCGTGGACCCCAAGAAATTTGAAATCCCGCCAGGCTACACTAAGAACGACATGGCCACTGTCACTGGTTATGGAATGCCCAATGCCGCAGCCAGACAGTCAGGCCCAAGACAAGCCAACCCACAAGGACAGCGCCGCGTACCGCCCAATATGCAGGAGATGATGAAACGCGCCCAAGAAGGCCAAAACATGAGCGAAGAAGACATCAAGAAAATGATGGGCCAATGAAAAACATCATCTTCGTTGGCGCAGCGCTTGCCCTTCTGACGATCTCCAGCCTCTCTCGCGCCGACAGCGAGTGCGACATGAAAGATCTCAAGGTTTGGGTAGCGGAGCAAAAGAAGGTCATCAGCACAGCCCAGGCCAAGAAGGACCAAGACGCTCTTTACATGGCCTACTACGACTGCACACGCAACGGATGCCTTCCTAAGGATTACATGACTTCCTGCGCAAACAGCTTCAAGTCCTTAGGTAAGGAGATGTCCACTCAGGCTTCCGCAAAACGCTACTACTACAAGGAAGAATACCCCAAAGCTGGGGTGAAATTATCTGCCTTCACGCTGGCCGAGTTCTCTTGGAATTTTCCCCAAGCTGACGAGGCGATGCTCAACGCAGTCCGAGCGGACTCTAAGAACATTCAGCTCTATGACAAGGCCGTGTATCACGGGGGACTGACCGAGCGGAAAACCTTCACCCAGGAGCCCTACACCGTGGGACCTAACTACGTCCCTGAGCTGCATAAAGTCGCTACCGCAACGTACAAGTTCTATTTAGGCGAAGAGGAAAAAGCGGCGAAAAATTTCGCAGGGACTTCATTCCAAGTCATGGGCCAAGCTGCGCAAATCTCGATGCAAAACCTCGAACTCGCTCAGCAATGGCTCAAGAGACTGGCGACAAACTAGCTAAAGATCGCGCAGTACAACGCGGGGATCAAATCATGGCTCGCCCTGATTCGGGCTATGGCAGACAGGTCGCGCTCCCTTACTACAATTTTGCAGAATCCCCCAAGGCCGAACCCTTAAAGAAGCTGATGGCTGAAGACCAAAAAGGTCAAGCCAAGGCGGCGGATGCGACTGGCAAATCCATCAAGCAAGGCACGGCCGCAGACAAGAAGAAGTTCGACAAGAAAACAGACGACCTGGAAAAAGAATTGGGCCTTTAGATCGACCAGTGGATCCCGACTACCGTTTGCTCGTGCGAAATCTCGCCCCTGAGCGCGAAGTGCTTAGCAAAACGCCAAAGCACGCCGATGGCTAGCTTAGGATAAAACGCGTAGCCGTTTACCCCCGCCCAGTAGGTGAGCGTAAAGCCTGCACCGCCCAACGCAAAGAACGTGAACTGCTCGTTGAGGTGAAAATCCCATCTCAGCACCAAGGCTGCCGGAATCGCAAAAAGCGTGTAGTTGGCAGGAGCCCCGAACAAAAAAACCCAGCCCGCCTGCAACTCGCCATGAACATCGTTTGAAATATCGGCGATCCAACCGCCGGCCCAAATCTTTCGGGACATCGCAAGAGAAGCAGCTAGACCGGTGCTCGAGCCCGGCAGTCCCAACCCTCCCATCGCGGCGATCGCCCAATTGCTCTCAGGCGGCGTAACCTTCCACGGATCCGCAGCCTGAGCTTGCAACGATCCAAACCCAATCAAAGCGCCCACGGCGAGCACCAACCCCGCCTTCTTGATTCGATCGACCAAATTCTTGAGCATCGTGCCGGTGGCCCCCCAAACACGATACCCTCTAAGTTCGAAGACATCGATGGGATATCGAATCGACTGATGCTCGATGGCCTCTCGTCGATACGCATCCGGCGCCAAGATCTCATTGAGAGGAACCCATTGAAAATCGTCGATCTCCTGCGCATTGGGCTTGAGTGCAAACTCATCCCAACGCTCGGAGAAAAAACCAACGAACGGAGTGACTTCAAAACTCGTGATGGTCCTGAGAATGGGAAGCTTGCCTACGATCTGCACATGAGCTCGCGGAAGGCCCATCTCTTCTTCAGTTTCTCGCAAGGCCGCAGCTTCATGCCCTTCGCCCGGCTCCACCATCCCCCCAGGAAATGCGATCTGACCCTTGTGGGTCTCGACATGGTCCGTGCGACGCGTGAGCAGTAAAGCAGGCCCAGGATACGAAAATACCGCCAGAGTCGCTGCGGGGGTTGGATCCCCTCCTCGCGGCACAAAGCCGGGCGGACGCGGGCGCATCGCACGATCCTCATAGGGAAGATCAAGGACCAAGGATTGCCGAATTAGTCGTGAGAGCTCAGCCGGATTTTCCACGCAGATCGATCCCGTAACGCTGAGCCTTTCGATACAGCGTCGCGCGGTCGATGCCCAGAACCTCGGAGGCGCGCGACTTGTTGTAGCCCGTATCCTTCAAAACCTTAAGAATGTGAGCCTTCTCGACATCTTCCACCGACTCGCCGACAGTAGCGGAGGGCGCGCCTTGGATCTCCGGAGGGAAATCCTCCGGGTAAAGCACCGACGAGCGGCTTAATGCCACAGCTCGCTCGATGGCATGCTCGAGCTCCCGGATATTGCCGGGCCAATTGTGAGAAGAAAGCATTCGCATCGCGTCTTCGGAGACGTGCGATACGACCTTGGAGTTTTTTCGCGCGTACTTAGCCAAGAAAAACTGAACCAGCTCCGGCAAGTCTTCCAGTCGCTCGCGAAGCGGAGGAATAGAGATCGTGATGACCTTCAAGCGGTAGTAAAGGTCTTCGCGCAGCTTGCCCTGCTTAACCATCGCTTCAAGATCGCGATGAGTCGCGGCGATGAGCCTCACGTCGACCTTTCGGTTCTCAGACGAACCGACGGGCTTGATCTCGTTTTCTTGAAGCACTCGTAGCAATTTGACCTGGAGGCCGGGAGACACGTCCAATCTCATCTAAGAACAGCGTTCCACCCGCGGCTTCCTCGAAAAGGCCGCGTTTATCGCCCACGGCTCCCGTAAAGGCGCCACGGACATGGCCGAAAAGCTCGCTCTCAAGCAGGTTTTCGGCAAGGGCTCCGCAATTGACTGCTATGAACTTCTGGTCGCGTCGGGGCGAATGATCATGGATCGCGCGCGCAACGAGTTCTTTGCCGGTTCCGGATTCTCCGACCACCAGGACCGTGCTGGGTGATAGGGCTGAACGTGCCAGCATCTTGTAGACTTCGACCATTCGCGCAGAGCGACCGATAAGCCCACGAGCTGCCACGTCTTCAAAAGGAACTCGTTCGGTTCCACGCCCTCTTGCCGAACGCTTGCGCTCCTGCTCCTCGGCCTCAGACTGCCTCAGCGCACGGCTCACTACCGCTTTGATATCTTGGATCTGAAAGGGCTTGCTCACGTAATCGAACGCGCCCTTTTGAACCGCCTCGATCGCTCCTTCAAAGCTGCCAAAACCCGTCATCAGAATCACCGCGCAGGTGGGATGAGCGCGCTTCGCTTCGCGCAATACGGCTAGCCCGTCGAGCTCAAGCATTCGGATATCGCTCACGACCAGCGGAAAACGATCTGCGCGCAGGAGCTTGAGCGCTTCTTCGCCGCTCGCTGCGAGGCTGACGTCGTAACCATCCTTAGCAAAGACTTCCCGCAGCAGGTTGCGGGTGGTTTCGTCGTCATCTACTACGAGGAGCTTGGAGCTCATCAGGTGTTCCCTTCGAACGGAAGGCGCACGGTCACTTGCGTCCAAGCCCCTTCCTTGGAATCGATATCTAGCTCGCCGCCATACTTCTGCGCAAGCTGTCTGCAGATCGTAAGACCGAGCCCCGTGCCCTCTCCCGGGCGCTTGGTCGTGAAGAAGGGCTTGAGCACCTGCGAAAGAGCATCCTTGGAAATCCCCTCACCCGTGTCGAAAACGGAGAAGCTCGCCCAAGTTCTACCTTCGATGCGCTCGCTTTTGGTCTCAAACTTCAGCTCCAGGTCGCGCCCGCCGCGCTTCTTGCCGTGGCTTTTGGCTTTGAGCGAATCGATGGAGTTGTTCACCAAATTCAGGAAAATCTGCTCAATGTCCAACGGAACAAGCCTCAGAGGCCCCAAATGCCGATCAAGCTTCCGGATGACTTCAACTCCTAGCGCCTGAAGCTGAGGACCAGCGATGCCTAAGGTCTTCTCGGCAAGCAGATTGACGTCCACGAGCTGGCGCTGCGAAGCAGGTTTGGCCGTGCTCTGCAGGAAGCCCTTTACGATCTGCTCCATCTTCATAAGCTGCGAGTTGATGATCTCGAGTCGATCCAGTTGACCGGCAGGCGCCCCTTCTTCCTTGAGCTCCTCTCGCAGCAGCTGAAGATGCCCTCCCGTGGCGTTCAGGGGCGTTCCGATCTCGTGCGCGAAGCTCGCGGTAAGCTGGCCCATGACAGCGACCTTCTCGGTGTTCATAAGTTGGCGTTGCGCTTCTTGAAGCTGCGCAATGAGCTGAACGTTCTCGGACTCAGCGCGCCTCAGTAGGCGATCGTTTTCGATCGTGCGCCTGAGGAAAAACCGAAGCGCTAGGATGAGCGCCACCACGCTGATGCCTGCCGCGATGCTCGTTGTGCGCCAAAGCGTCGAGATCACGCGACCCACCAAACGCGTGGTGATGATCATGTGGATTACACCCACCGGCGCTTGAGAGTTCGGAACGTTCTTGCCTAACAAGCTTGTGGCTTTCTTCAGTCTTCCTTCCTTGGAGCGAATCTCCAAAGGAACGGAGATCTCCCAATAAGGCAGCCCAGTGTCGTCATCTTGCTTGTACTCGGAGGTCACCTCGTCAACGATCGCGAAGGTCGTGTGCGGCTGCGTAGGATCTTCCTCGACGTTTGATCCGATAACACGCGTGCCTCCCGGCGCTGCGGCGTCGCGAACCGCGACATCCACTCTTTGGACGTTGGGATGCGAGAACACCATTTCTTGGATCGCTGCTTCGACTGCCGCCGTGGAGTTCGAAGCCGTTAGGAGTTTGGCTGTAAGAATCTCGTTGGCGAGGTTTCGCCCCGCCGTGATTCCGGCTTGCTTGAGCTCTTCTTCGAGCACGGGCTTCATGAACTGATTTTGAGTGATCGTAACGAGCAAGAAGGTGGGCACGATCACCGCTACGAGAACCAAACTGATGCGCGCCTGAAGGTCCAGACGCTGGGCGAGCGCGCCTTGCATGGGGAGAGAGTAGCTCCTTAGAAGGTTGGAATCATAGCCATTTTTGCCCTTTTGAGGCCCCCTCATTTGTTGACTAATTTGGTCTTTAAATCTACCCCAGGCGATGCTAAACCACCCCGCATGAAAAAGTTTTTTGCCACCCTATTAATATTCACGCTGAGCGCTGCGCCGCTGGCGCAAGCGAGTGAGACACCTTTTGATGAGGAGACTCCCGCGGCTCCCCAGCCTTCGAGCATTCAGCCGACGGAAGAAATTCGCGCTAGCCAAGCACCTACTCCTGAAGCGGCTCCAAGCACGCCTTCCACTTCCCAAGCATCCGCGACACCAGAGGCGCCCGCAGGGCCCGTCTCGCTCACTCGCCCCAACGCGTTTTCGATCGAGCTCTTAGGTCGCGCAGGTGTTTGGGCATTTACCTACGATCGCTCACTCACGTCATGGCTGGGCTTAGGCGTCGGTATTTCCTACCTCTGGGCGTCTTTGTTCTCGGCTTGGGTGGGAGCATTGGTTTTTCCAGTATTTGCTAACTTCTACATCCTTCCGGACAGCCACCGGCCATTTCTCACGGTGGGCACCGACTTCGCTTTGGGTGGAGCGGGATACGTCTCGATGTACGACGACAGCGCTCATACGGCCGTGAACGTCATGGGCTTCAATAATTTTCATGTCGGGTTTGGTTACGAATACCGCAGTCAATCGGGCTTCGTTTTGAGAATCGCGCCTTATTTGATGGTGCTGAATCTCGGCGATTCGCGATGGCTCGTGGGCCCCACCATCGGCTTGTCTTTGGGCGGAACTAAATAAAAAGGCCAGGGAGCATATGGCCCCCTGGCCTTTGTAAAACCGGTAAGACGAGCTCTTAGTGAGCAGCGCCTTCGGCAGGAGCTGGAGCAGCGCCGCCTTCAGCGTGCTTGTCAGCTTTCTTGCCCTTAGCTTTCTTAGCTTTTTTCTTAGCTTTTTGAACAACGACGCTGTTGTCAGACGACGTTGCTTCGTTAGCGAAAGAAACAGAGCTCATTGCGAAAACAGCAGCGATCATGGTGATAGCGAATTTCATACGTTCTCCTTATCTCGATTTACCGAGTATGAGCCCATACATCGCAAGGTGTGTGCCAGTAGTGGCAATTTTTCAAGTTCTCGATATTCTAACCTTTTTTATACCGTCGAACTCTTGACGCACCTAATTCTGTAGCGATCTGCAACAGCACTTTTTTTGAACGCGACACCATAAACACGCGCTACTCTCTTATATAAAGATGGTCACCCGCGGCCGCTGCCTCGACATCCAACCCACTCGCATTCTGTTAGCCAACGAATCGGGCTCTCAATGGGTGGAGTTCGAACCCAACTCTGATCTCAAGATCGCGCGCGGCGATATCGTAGAAGTCCAAGGCAAGATCGCTTACCTGCTGACTCCCAACCGAACAGCCGAACGCTCGATGCGCTGGCGCGATCACGTCTTGGACCCTCGCCGAAGGCGCGGCACTGCAACGCGCTCTGGAGTCGAAAAAGGAATCCGTGATTTCTTCTCGGGCCGTGGGTTCTTAGAGACGCGCACTCCTTTACTAGTTCCTTGCCCGGGAATGGAAACGCACATCCGCCCTTTTCGCGTTGAAGCCAGCGCGCGTGGAAGTCACTTCACGGGCTTTGATGTCTTTCTCCCCACTTCGCCCGAGTTCGCGATGAAGCGCCTGCTTGCAGGCGGGCTTGAAAAAATATTTCAGATCACCCAGTCGTTTCGAGACGAACCCCGCTCGCCCCAGCACCTTCCCGAGTTCACGATGCTCGAGTGGTACCAGGCTTACGCAGGCTATGAGGCCATTCAACAAGATACTGAGGAGCTCATTGAGTTCTTGGCCACCCGACTTTGCGGCGCGCCTGAGATCAGTTACCAAGGAAAGAAAATCTCCGTCAAAACCCCCTGGCCTAGGCTCAAAGTGCGGGATCTTTTTCGGGAACACGCGGGGGTAGATCTCACTCAAGCCGCGCAGCCCGAGGAGTTAGCCGAGCATTGCAGGCGCCTGGGCTTGGGTGCGGACCTGACGCGCGAGACGTGGGATGACCTGTACTTCAAGATTTGGCTCAACACAATCGAGCCTAAATTGCCCGAAGATCAGGCCGTTTTCGTCATGCGCTATCCGCCTTCGCAGGCGGCGCTATCGGTGATCGATTCGGATGCGGATGGAAGCCGCTGGGCCAAGCGCTTCGAGGCTTACATCGGAGGCCTCGAGCTCGCTAACGCGTTCGAAGAACTCACTCACCCAGGCGAGCAACGCACGCGCTTCGAAGAGGACATGGACCTTCGAGAGCGGCTCTACGGACAGGCGTTTCCGCCGAACCCGATTGACGAAGAATTCTTAGGCGCTCTCACAGAAGGAATGCCCCCCTCGGGAGGCATTGCGCTCGGAGTGGATCGTCTGGTCATGCTGCTAGCGGACGAACCGGAGATCGACTACACGGTTTGGCTCACGCCAGGCCCTTAGGGCGTATTCTCTCTCACCACTGCACGCCGATCATCACGCCCAATGTCGGAAGCCACGAAATCACGGAGCTGCTCACGGCGAAATTCGCGCCGCCTTCAACCTTCGTGAAAAACGCCTTCACGTCAAACTGAAGACCGAGATTGAGACCTGTTTGGTGCACGCTCTCGTTCAAAGCATAGTTCGTGGTGGTGCTCGAAACCGTTTGGGCCAGCGTACCGGTAACCCACAACACGGAGTAGCTCGCAGCCATATAAGGCATGAACCAAGGTGCCACGCGATATCCCGCCACTAGTCCCGCATCACCTGCGAGCAAGCTTGCCGAAGTCGCTACCGAGACGCTTGAAGTCCCCGAGCCCGAGCCGCCCACGGAGTTCCATCCCGCGCCCAAGACCGCAGCTAACGAAAACCCCGACTCTGGCTCTTCCGCCCTGGTTTTGCCTATGAACTGGAACTTTCCTCTTAGGAGGTAGGGATAGTTAGCAAAAAGCCCCACCGAATTGGATGAGAGCAGCGTAAAGGGCGCACGAATCTCAAGATCCAAGCGCTCAGCGAGCCCGATGCCTTGGATGAAGGGGAAATGATAAAAATTGGGAGAGTGCGAGACGTTTTTTGAAGGGGGAGTTGTCACCGTGTTCGACACCAGAACTGTGTCGCGACTTCCTCCGAACCCCAAGCCCACGTACCCTTTGCCGAGTTTTCCGGAGGCTTCGGGCGAATCAAACCGCATCATCGAGTTATTCACCGCAATGGTGCAGCCTTGAGCAAAAGCTACGACGAGAAGAACTCCTAAGATGCGTTTCATGGCTATGAAAGCTATGGGTGAAAGAATCAGGCGTCAAGGCGCTAAAGAGTCGACCCGAAGCTTTGGTATTCGATCATCTTTGTATAGAGGCCATGAGCAGCTAAGAGCTCGGCGTGACGGCCACGCTCAACGACCTGACCTTTTTGAAGAACCAAGATCTGGTCGTAGTCCCTGACTGTCGACAGTCGGTGGGCGATGGCGATCACCGTGGCGCCGTGTTGCTCCCTTGCAAGACGCTCCAGTAGCCTGAGTTCAGCCTTGAGATCCAAGTTCGAGGTCGCTTCGTCCAAAACCCAGATCGATGGGTCGCGCGCCCAAGCCCTTAGGTACGAAACGATCTGCCGTTCTCCCATCGAAAGCCCTTGGCCCCGCTCGGCAACCTGACGCGAGGCTAATCCCTCTTGAGCCAGTACGAGCTCGAGGTCGCGCACGGGGCGAGCGCCCCAGAAAGTCACGTTGTCAGCGACGCTTCCGTCAAACAAGAAGCCTTCCTGTTGCACGAAACCAAAGACGGAGCGCAGCTCGGAGAGTTCCCATTCGCGGATGTCACGCCCGTCGATTCGGATCACGCCGCGCTGAGGCGCATAGAGCCTCAAAAGCAGAGCCGTGATCGTGCTCTTGCCTGAGCCCGTGGGCCCGACCAGACCTACACGAGAGCCTCCCGCGATGCGGAAAGAAACATCCCTGAGAATCCAATTCTCGCCTGAGTAAGCAAACCAAACGCCATCAAACTCGATCTCGCCTCGCACAGCCCGCGGGCTCTTGCTTTGAGTTGGCGCAAAACCTTCTTCCGCTTCGTAGCTCAAGATCTCCTGAATCCGCTCGACGGAGGCGAAACCCGAAAGAAAAGTGTTCCATTTGTCGGCAAGCTCGCGCAGCGGCTGAAACATCGCCATGACGTAGGCGAGATAGGCGGAGAGAATCCCTAGCGGGATCTCGCGCTCGAAGGCCATGTGACCGCCGTACAGAAGAACAGTGGCCATCGCCACACCCGAGGCGATCGTGATGGAGGGCTGAAAAAGAGCGTAAACCCTTACCGTTCCGAACTGGGCGTCGGCGTACCAAGAGCTCAAACGCTTGATGCGCGAAAGGCGCAAGCCCAGACGATTGAAGAGCTGCAATACCCGCACCCCAAGCAGGCTCTCAGCCAGATAACCGTTGAGAGCCGAGAGCTTGCCTCGGGATTCTCGGTAAGCTTTTCGCAGGCGTTTAGTAAAATAAACGGTAACCAGCATCATCGGCGGGAAAATCCAAAACGCAGCCAAGCCTAGCCTGAAGTTCAATCCGAAGATCGAAACCAAAACGCCTACTAAAAGAACGATCTGTCCCACGACCGAGAGCAATCCGGCTGAGAACATCTCAGATACAGCCAGGACGTCGTGCGTTGCCCGAGTCATCAGACGTCCCGCCGAAAGCTGATCCAATCGAGATGTGGGCAGACGCAAGATGCGCTCAAATACTTCCTGCCTGAGGTCCCAACTCACGCGCTGGCCCAAGACTTCGGAGAAGTAGGTTTGCAAAACCGTGGTCACCACGCGCCCAA
>JBGAWT010000066.1:0-14777 GCA_044227445.1 Bdellovibrionia bacterium
GTATTCCTCGCCCTTGGAGTAAGGTTTGCCTCCGCCTTGGGCCCCTCCTTTGCCCCCATGCTGGATGAGCGTCAGGACAAGGGAGTCACGCGAATCAATACTTCCATTTAGCGAGAACACCTCGTTTTGAAACTTCAGGTTGCGCTCAAAGTTCAGTTTACGGTGATAAGCGTCTGGCGAAGTGACGTCGTACTGAAATTCATCCAAAACGGGATCTTCCAGCAGCCCGCCATTGTCGTCCGCGATCTCATAGACTGTGCACTTGAGGGTGCCCTGTTTCTTCGATGCAGGAGCGGCTCCTGAGGCTAAGGCCGTGTGGCTTGAGAATAAGAAGCAGACACTCGCTGCTAAAGCACTGAAATGAATCATGAAAAGTCCCCCTTATTTCGCTTCAATCCTTATACAACCGATCCAACTCTGTCTTGTACTTCCGTGCGACGACGTTGCGCCTGACTTTGAGTGACGGAGTGAGTTCGCCCGTTTCCACGCTAAACTCCTGAGGCAGGATCACGAACTTCTTGATCGTCTCAAACGACGAAAGCTGGGCGTTGAGCTGGCTGACGTACTTTTGCACCAAGGCCGTGACCTTAGGGTTGCGCAGCAACTCCTCGTACCCCGAATGCAGGATCTGCTGTTCACGGGCGTAGCGCTCGATGCTCTCACGATCGATATTCACCAAAGCCGTGAGGTAGTGGCGGGCATCGCCTTGCACCACAAACTGGGTGATCAGCGGATAGGCCTTGGCCAGGTTCTCGATCTTTTGGGGGGCGATATTCTTGCCGCCGCTCGTGATGATCAGGTCTTTTTTGCGATCCGTGATGTGCAAAAATCCGTCTTGATCGAGGTACCCGATATCGCCCGTATGAAACCAACCGTCTTTGAGAACTTCGGCCGTCTCTTCGGGCATCTTGTAATACTCTTTGAACACCTTGCGGGACTTGATCAGGATCTCGCCGTCCTCGGCGATGCGGATCTGAGATTCGGGCAGGGGTTTTCCGACCGTGCCGTAGCGCGTGTCATCCGGGGTGTTCACCGCAACGGGAGCGCAGGTCTCTGTCAGTCCATAGCCCTCAAGCGTCTTGATGCCGACGATCTCAAAAAACTCTCCGATTTCGCGCGGCAGAGGGGCGCCGCCACAGATGGCAAACTTGAGCCTTCCTCCAAAGCGCTTGGCGACCTTAGAGAAGATAGCGGCTTTGGCAGCTTGATACTGAATGACGTCCACGATGAGGGGCTTCTTGCCGGCGTTGCGCGCTTCCATGACCTTGCGACCTGCAGCTAAGCCCCATTCAAAAGCTCGGCGCTGAGCGGGCGGGCCGTGATCCAATTGGCCCAAAACGCGGTTGTAGGCTTTTTCGAAAATCCGGGGCACCGCGAAGATCACGGTAGGCCTTACTTCGCCCATGTCCTCGATGAGCGTCTCGAGACTTCGGGCGTAGTATTCTTCCCAGCCAAAGACGTAGCCTGCCATCGACTCGACCTTGCCGATGATGTGCGAGAAGGGAAGGAAAGTAAGAAGCACTTCTTTTTCGGGCTCCACGAAGCTTGAGAGAGCGGTGACGCAATCCTCGAGCACGCACATGAGATTGTCGTGCGTAAGTACAGCGCCTTTAGGTACACCCGTGGTCCCAGACGTGTAGCAGATCATGAACGTATCGGAGGGTTGGGCTTCGGCTAGGTTTTTCTTGAACCAATCTTTGTGCCTGGGTTGCTCGCGTCGGCCCAGCTCCCGGAGCGCATCCAGCGTGAGCACGTCGCTCATCTCAGGTCCACGGTCCTGCACCAAGCGCATCGCGCGTGGATCAAAGAGCACGATCTTTTGAAGCGCCTTGAGATCCTTGGGGTTATCGCGCCTAAAGTCCAGGATCTTCACGAGCTGGGCTTCGTTCTCGACAAACATGACCCGAGCGCCGGAGTTCTCCACGATATACGCCGCGTCCGCAGGCGTATTGGATGGATAGATGGGCACCGTAGCTGAGCGTGTGCCTAGGATCGCCATGTCCGCAAGCGACCACTCATAGCGTGATGTCGACAGGATTGCTGCGCGGTCGCCCGGCTTGAGCCCCAAGTTAAGCAGGCCTAGGGAGACCAGCTCGCAGTCCTCGTAAAATTGGAGGTAGGTGCGGCGCGTCCAGCCCGTGGGGCCCTTAGTCGAAAAACCGATCGCCTCGGGTGTGGTCTTCACTCGCTCTAAAAACGTTTCGGTGATCGTTTTCCTGACGATGAAGGGCATGAGAGGAGATCACCTTACCTTCGGTCGCGCTTTGTTGCGAGATCGATCTCGCGCTGTGCGGATCTTCGTTTGATGTCATCTCGCTTGTCGTGTTTTTTCTTGCCGCGGCCTAAGGCGACTTCGACTTTGCAAAGACCTGCTTTGAGATACATGCGCGTGGGCACGATGGTCATGCCGTCTTGGATTACCGCTCCGTACATGCGGTTGAGTTGGTGGGTGTGCAAAAGAAGCTTTCGGCGGCGCCGCGGTTCGTGGTTCCAGATATTTCCGTGGCTGTAGGGGGCGATATGAAGGTTCACCAGCCAGGCTTCGAGCGACGGTTTTTTTGTCGAGCCTTTTGGGCCTCGCTTCGTCGATTGCACCTCGACGAACGCGTCTTTTAGGTTCGGCGCCTGGGTGCGTAGGCTCTTGATCTCAGTGCCCGTGAGCGCGATGCCGGCTTCGACAATCTCCTCGAGGTGATAGTCGCCGCGAACCGTCGGATGGGATGCGATGAGCTTGGTGGGTACTTCAGCCATGTCGGATGGTCTTACTTGCCCGCGATGCCCAAGGAAAGCAGGACTTTAAAGGCTTCTTCGACTTTTAGGCCGCTTTCTTTGACCTGCGACTCGTGAGCGATTAGATAGAACCCCGAAGTCGGGTTAGGCGTCGTGGGCACGAATAGATTAACGTGGCCTGGCGGGAGCTTGTCTGTCTTGAGCTGACCGGTGACAAAAGCAAGTGTCCACATTTCCTTGCGAGGGTATTCGACGTAAACGACTCGGCTAAACTGTCCGCCGCCGCCTGAGGCAAACGCGCGCAGGAGTTGGTCTAGGGAGCTATAGACGCTTCGGATGACCGGGATGCGCTGGATGAAAAACGAAATGAGCCTCAGGATCAACTGACCCAGGTACAGGCGTGATACCCAGCCGATAATCGAGGTCGCAAGCGCTAGGACGAGCGCGATGCCTAAAGTGACAGCGACATTGACCAGAAAAGCCAGCTGAGGGTTGGGAAGCAGGTTATCCGGGCGCCATTGCTCAGGCAGCCACTCGAGCAATCCCCAAATGCTTTGCAGGGCCGCGCCCAAAATCCAGGCGATCACGCCCAGCGGAATGACGATCATCAAGCCGGCTAGGAAGTAGCTCTTGAGCAAGGATCCGACGTGAGGAAGCTCTTTGAGCCGAATTTTACTCATAATGCGATGCTGATCGAGGCACCACCGCCGACCAGAAATCCGCTGGCCGTGTAACCCGGCGCGCCGATCTTGTTATCTACGGTAACTCCCGATTCGTTGGTCGTTCCCGTCTTGGTGATGGTTTGTGGGACTAAGATTCCAAATGTCGCGTACGCATCCACCCGGAATGGGATTGTCGTGCCCATGAATCTTTCGAATTGGTAGCCCCAGCCCAAGTTAGCTGAGTGCCTGGGCGGGTCGAGCAGGTTGCCTGAACCGTTGGGAATATCCTTATAGATGCTTCCCTTGAACGAATACCCGGCGCGAACGGAGTGCCTACCCAGCGTGAGTTCGTAACCTACGCGAGGCACGAGCAGGTTGACCGTCGTCGGTACAGGATTGTTGCTGGGTTGAATCGCAGGACCGTTGGTTACCACTGGGTTGGTAACGGAGAGAGGAGGCGATTGGTAGGCGCTCCAAAAAACGTATTCCAGCTGGGCAGTGGCCCTTCCCCATGAAGCGTGCTGCCAGGATCCGCCCAATTCAATGACCGCTGGGTCGTAAAAGAGCGTCCCAAACGCAAGAAAGTTGAAGTCCAAGGCTGCCAGCGCGCCGAACGACCGGGCGGAGGTGAGCAGCGTCATGTAATTCTCAGACGCCAGAGCCCATCGGTAAGTCGCGCTCACCGTAAACACCGAACGATCCCCATCTGGTGCGAACATCGCTGAGAAAAACGGCACGGCCTTGGGAATGAGGCTCGACGAAAAGCGCATCGATGACCCTGTATCCGTTAACGACTGGATGAATAGGCTCGCGCGCGAGTTGAGCGTGAAACCGATGTGCATCCCGGCTCCTAAATAGATCGGGCCATAGGGATTGATGCCAAAACCAAAGTCGATCTGAGGCCTTTGGGTTCGCGAACGATACAGCGGAAATTCCGGAATGAGCGCTTCGCCCGTATCCATATAAGTGGCTTGGCTGATGGGCAGGAACCCCACGATGCCTAAGCTCAGATTCATCAGATAGGGGAAGAACTGGTACGAAAGCCCGATGGCTTGGCCAAAGGTGTCTCGGTAGTCGTTTGCCACATTGGCGTAGGTGTCAGCCGACGAGGAGTCCGAATTGAACTTGTTGCCCACGACGATGTTGTTGATTCCGCCGAACAGCGGCTTGACGTAAACCAGCGCGTAGCTGAAGCGCAGGCGCTGCTCGCTTCGGAGCGCGAGCGCCGCGGGATTGGAGTAGGCCGCGAAACCCTCGAAGTTCCAAGCCGAAGAAGCGCCGCCCAGAGCAGCTGAGCGGGCACCAAAGCCGGCGAGCTCTCCGATATTCGCGTGCGCAAATGTTGCCGTGAGCGTAAGTGCGCACACGAGTGCGCAGCCGGACGTACTCCGTAATGCTCGCCTGAGGCTAGATGGTTTCAGACTATTCCCCCGAAAACGCGTTCCACCACCGCGTCCATTCATCCCAACTGAGTGCTTCGCTTCGTTTTGTACCATCGACATCGGCTCGCTCCAAGGCCTTTCCCACGTGGGGGTGGTTCTTGAGAGACGCCCTGAGCATCTTGCGCCGCTGGGAGAAAGCTGCCTTGATCATCGATTCCCATTTTTCGGCGCCTGGCGTGCCAGGCTCTGTTCCGGGCATTCGTGCTTGCGCGCGCGGCGTGAGCCTGATGACCGACGACCAAACTTTGGGCGGCGGTCTGAAAGCTTTAGGCGAAACGTCGCAGATCTTTTCGACCTGCCAGAGATTTTGAGTCCAAAGCGAGAGGCTGCCTAGGTCTGAGCGATCATGAGGTTCGTCGGGACTAGCCAAGATGCGGTCTGCGACTTCCTTTTGGAACATGAGCACCATCGCGGGAATGGAGCGCGGATGGCTTGCAAGGCGCGTGAAAATGGCGGTTCCGGCCGAGTAGGGGAGATTCGAAAAGACGTAGAGATTTTGCGTGAGCCACGCCTCCTCGGGCAGATCCAAGAAATCGGATTCGAGGGTGGTGATCGTGGATTTCTCTTTCCACTGGGCCGCTATCTTGCGGTCTTTTTCGCTCAAGAAGAATTCGAACTCAGGCGTGATGTGCCGATCCAAGAACGGCATCGTCAGCGCGCCCTGCCCCGGGCCGATCTCAAGCACTCGATTAGGCTTGAGGGTCGCGACGTCCTCAGTCACTCGCGCGATGATTTGCGAGATGACCTTTTCGTCCTTTAAGAAATGTTGGCCAAAGGCTTTTCGGTGTTGGGCTCGTGTAGCACGCATCTCAGAGCTCCGGGTGCGCAATCGCGTTGACGGTTAGTAGCTCGGGAACTTTAAGCGTGTGTCCTTGAATAGCTCGAAACGCGCCCGCCGCTGCGATCATCGCCGCATTATCCGTGCAGTAGCTCGGATGCGGAAAATACGCCGGCGCATCCAACCGCCATTTGGTCCAGCTCGATTCAAGCCTCGCTCGAAGCGCACTGTTGGCTGCGACCCCGCCTACGACGGCAAGCGACCGACAGCCGTAGCGCTCGATGGCTAGTTCCATCTTGGAGGCCAACGCGTCGACGATCGCCTCTTGGATGGAGGCGCAGAGATCCGGAAGTCGTGCAGTGAGCTCATTTGCTGCTTTGAGTTTTTGGGCTTGAAGCGCCACGGCTGTCTTGAGGCCGCTGAACGAAAAATCTAGGACCGCTTTTTGGGGCAGCGCTCGAGGGAGGTCAAAAGCCCGCGGGTTGCCTTCTTTTGCAGTCTTATCGATCCACATTCCGCCGGGGTAGGGAAAGCCCAGAAGCTTGGCGGTCTTATCGAACGCCTCGCCTGCTGCATCATCGCGAGAGCGCCCCACGAGCGATCGTTTGAGCAGGTCCAGAGGCCAAAGCTCAGGAGCCGAGCGAATGACATAAAGGTTGGTGTGCCCGCCAGAGACGACGGCAATCAGTGCAGGCAAGGCCATGCTTCGCACTCCGTTTTCGGCTGGAGCCAAGAAGAGGCTCGAGATGTGGCCTTCGAGGTGATGCACCGGAACGAGCGGTTTGCCCCAGGCGTAAGCCAGCGCCTTAGCGGCGCTTACTCCCACGAGCAATGCGCCCACTAGTCCCGGACGGTTGGTCACGGCGATCGCGTCGATCTGGTCGCCCGTAATCGAAGCTTTCTTGAGGGCCTCCTCGATCATCGGAAGAATTGTTTCGAGATGATTGCGAGACGCTATTTCCGGAACCACTCCGCCGTAGGGTTTGTGCAATTCGATTTGCGAGAACGTCGCGACCGAGCGCACCTCGAGGGGGCCGTCAGAGCGGTATTCCACGACCGATGCGCTGCACTCGTCGCAGGAAGTTTCGATTCCCAGAACTTTCATTTCAAAAAGGGTTCTAGCCTAAGAGAGACCAACAAGAAAGCTGTTGAACGCAGCGGGTCAGCAGGTTACACCTACGATCCAATTCAGCTACCAAGGGGGGAAAATGGTTGCTGCTCGTTCTGCTCTCGTTGTGGGGGTTGTTGTCTATCTTGCGTCCTTTGGGGCTCTAGCTAACGACGCGCCGCCTGTTTCAACTGATCCTCAATGCACGGAAATTCTAGCCGCGGCGCCTGATCCAAAGGCCGAAGCGCTTACAGCCGCTGCTCCTTTTAATGCTTATTTCTCGGGGCTCACTAAAGTGCTCAAGGAGCGTGAGTATCTTCTCGAGCTCTCGGCCCTTGCCTTGATCGCCAAAGAGCACCTTCTGCTCATGGGCCCTCCTGGCAATGCTAAGTCTATGTTGGCTGACCAGGCGTTGGGCGGAATCATAGATCACGCGACCCAAAAATCCTCTTATTACAAAATTCAAATGACCCCCGAGACCACTCTCTCGGAGACGCATGGTCCATTGGATTACAAATCGCTTACCAAGACCAATAAGTACGAGCGTATCTACGAAGAAGGCATGCTGCTTTCGCGCAACGGCTTCATCGACGAGATTTTCGATGGCCGTGCCAATTCGATGCGTAACGTACTGGGGCTCCTCAATGAACGTGCGCACGCCCAAGGCCCGCGCATTACCAAAGGCAAGATCGAGACGGTGATCGCCGCTACCAACCGCTACATCTCTGAAGTGTATGAAAAGACGCGCGATGACAGCCCTAAGGCGCTCTTGGATCGTTTCGCGTTTAGTGCGTTCGTTCCAGGAGACTTTGAGAGCACCGAAAGCGCGATCTCTCTGATTCGGGAGGCAAAGCGTGCGCAACCTACGCTGCCTAAGCTCACCTTTCAACAATTGGATGCCGTTCGCGCCATGGTTCCAGAGGTCGAGATTCCGGAGTACGTGGCAAAGTTCCTGACTCTAGTTCGCGGCAAGATCAAGGCTGAGACAGAAGCCATCGAGCAAAGCTCGCTTAAGGCTTACACCGAGAAGCTTAAGAACGGCGAGGAAGCGCAGCCTCCCTATCGCGCCACTAAGTATCAATCGCCGCGTACGCTGGGTAAAGCTGCCGGCATCCTGCGCGCTATCGTCGTGCGTGACTGGCTGGCAACCGGCGGAAAGCGTCCTCTGCGCGCTGGCATCGAAGACGTCAAGAAACTCGAAGTATTTTTTACTTTGAATGGGCCTTCTAAGGATTTCATTCAAACGCAGCTGGCTCAGAGCACCAACCCGCACGAAAAAGCCCAGCTCACAGCGATCCTCCAGGAGCGCGATATTTTTGAACGCAACTTCCAGCAGGTTTTGGGTCAGATGAATGAGACGGTCTATAAGTACGCGCTCACAGATATTCAGGCGGAGCTCTCAGGAGAGATGCTTCCGGGTGATCGCGAGAGAGTGGGCAAGAAGCTTGCGGCTCTCTTTGTCGATATTCAGAAAAAGCGCGTGAACTCCAAGAAACTCACGGATCTTTCGGGTGAGGAGATCGGGCTGGATCATGTCCATACGTTCTTAGTAAGCTCGCTCAAGGAGCTCATGGGCGATAAGGCGGATGCGCTCGTTACTGAGGTCATCAAAACTGCTGAGATCGAGCGTCAAAATGCGATTGCGGCAAAGCTTGCTGCTGATGAAGCGGCTCGAGTCGAGGCTGCGCGACTGCTAGAGATCAAATTGAAAGCTGAGGCAGAAGCTGCGCGCATTGCCGAAGAGCGGCGTCTCAGGATGAATACGTTAACGGCGACCTACACCGGAGCGAATACCTTTGGGCGCCTCATGGCTATTCCTCCCGCACCAGCGGCGGCGACAGGCATTCTCAGAGAGATTCCAGGTACCGAGAAAATCCTGTCTTACGCTCCGGGCTCAAGCATCTTGTTAAGTGTCGTAGACGCAGACGGCGCGATCTCGACGATCCCCTTGGGTAAGCCTTCGAAGCTGAGTTCTCTCTTAAATGGAAAGATGGGGAAGGTGACCGACATCCTCGTTCCAGATAGCAATCATTTCATCGTCGTTGCTGATCGTCAGGGATGGGTATTTGATCTTGACGGCACTCCGATTGGGGATTTCACTCTGAGCTCTCCAGGGAAATTTGCCTATGCGTTGAATCCTGACCGAAGCCAGCTTCTTGTTCTCGATATCGTAGGTTCCCGGGTCAATCGGTTGGACTGGAAATCTGGAAAGTTACTCGAGCAGGTTAAACTTCAAGAGAAGACCTCGGCGGGTGAAAGAACGGAAGAGTATCTCGACGAATTTGCCGAAGGTGATGGGATAGTCGTCGCGGGGAACGATACGATCTATTTCTCTTATGGAATCGATCGCTATTCCTTGCGTCGCATCGATCTCACTAAAGGCGAGCTAGGGGCTGTTGAGACCGAGAGTAAGCTGGCGATGCAGTTGATTCCGACTCCGCAGTTCTCGGATCGCGCTTTCGCTTACTCCACGGATGAGCGCTATACGTTAACCATCCGTGAGACCTTCTTGGGTAAACCAGGCCAGAGCGCAGATCACGTCATCAGCACCGGGTATGTTTTCCGATCCGACTATATTTTAGGGATCGAGATCATCGAAGATGGTGCGATTGCCGTAGTCGCGCTGAACGGTACGGGACTGATGATTATTGATCTGGTTTCGAACAAGGTCATCAATACGACCTTCTTCGGAGACCGAAATGTGAGCAAGCCCATTGATCTGGGCAACGGCCGCATCGGGTTTTGGCACCAGAATGGTTCCCAGTACTTCTTCCAAGTGGCGGTCCCTACTAAGAAACAGCCGTGATTCAAATTTGGAGCAGGTTAGCAGTCGGAGCGTTCGTATGGGGGCTTGCAAGCCCGCTTGCGTACGCCTCCGACCCACCGCCTGCATCCAAAGAAGCCTGTAAAGAAGTGCTGACTT
The DNA here is from genome assembly GCA_044227445.1 of Bdellovibrionia bacterium. Classification (GTDB taxonomy): domain Bacteria; phylum Bdellovibrionota; class UBA1018; order UBA1018; family UBA1018; genus JBGAWT01. The sequence goes on from JBGAWT010000066.1 coordinate 9,644, forward strand.
CGGCCGAACCGGTCGATGTGCGCGAGGTCGTACGGCGTTTGATCCAGCTTCCGCCGCTGGCGCTGGATTTTCCTTCAGTCAAAGAGGCCATTCAAAACCTAGTCGGTAACCTCAAGGATCTCTGGCCCGACTTTGGGTACATCCAAGGCCTGGAGCGCGCGCTGGTCCGCGGTCAATTGCCCTTGGAGAAGCTCGATCCTTTGGCTGATGGATTTATCGAGCATGTGGCTCGCCAGGCTCAGGAGCTTCTCAATAAAAAAGATCTGACACGTCACGAGCGCGAGAAGCTCGAGGGCTATCGGATTTTGCTTTCGCGTGCTGCGCGCCTTAAGGAGCGCATTCAGTATTATAAGGATCGCCCCGAGGAGCTGAAGAGAGAGCAGGAAGAAGCCCGAAAACGTGAAGAGGCTCAGGCTAAGAAGGAGCGCGAAGCTGCTCAGAAGGCCGGACAGAAGAAAGATCAGAAACCAGGCCAAAAGAAGGACGGCAAGTCCAAGCCTGGTAAGGGTGGCGAGAAGAAGCCAGGCAAGGGTGAAAAGGGTCAGCAGGGCCAGCAAGGTCAGCAGGGTCAGCAAGGTCAGCAGGGTCAGCAAGGTCAGCAGGGTCAGCAAGGCCAGCAGGGTCAGCAAGGCCAGCAGGGTCAGCAGGGCCAGCAAGGTCAGCAAGGCCAGCAGGGTCAGCAGGGCCAGCAAGGTCAGCAAGGCCAGCAAGGACAAGGCAAAGGCGAGAAGGGTGAGGGCGGAGAGCAAGGCGGCCAGTCTCAAGAAGGAGAAGGTGATTCTTCTGGCGAAGGCCAGTCAGGCGAATCTTCTCAAGAGGGCGATTCGCAACCGGGCAGTGAGTCGGACCAGTCGGGCGGTCAATCCGCTGGCAAAGACGCGGGGGATTCCAAGCTCATCAATTCTTTAGCGGAGCATTTCAAAGACCTCCTTAAGAACCTCAAAGATTCTTCGAGCAAAACAGAGCCCACGGACTCGAAACACCCCTCCGAGACGTCTCCTGCCAAAGACGCCGAACAAACACCTTCGAAGGTTGACCCGCTTTCTAACAAACCCAACGAAGCTGAGAGCAAAGGCAAGGACTCAAAAGCTGCGACTAAACCCTTTGAGCCACAGAAAGTTGAAAAAGAACTTCCTCCGCTTCCGCAGCTCGATAACTTCAAGCGAGCGGGCTTGCTCAAGGGCCATCTCAACAAGCTCTGGGCTCAGACGCTTCGTCACTATCGAAACCATGAGGACCTCACGAGCGCGATCGCGCAATTTAGGAATCTTTGCGATCAGCTGTTGCAGCGGTACCCGGATGCAGATTTTTTGAAGCAATACTCCGCGCGCGCCGCTGGGGTTTACGAAAAACTCGAGATCTCCCAAGTGCGTTACAACACCTTGGAGAATTTTGGACTTTCTCTCATCAGCGGCTCAGAGACTGCCCATACGCACATCCTGAGGAAGCTCAAATTCATCGATAGCTTGATGGGTGAGATCTCCCAAGTCTCAAGTCTCACTCAGTCGGAGTCTCAAGTTCAGGCGAGCGTCCGAACCTTGCTTGAGCATCTTCAGGGCGCCAAGTCGACTGCGAGCGATCGAGAGCTCGGCGAGGCGTTCGCCTCGCAGCTTCTGGGGCCCCTCTCGCGTCGTGCGCTTAAGAAAGCCTATCCTTCGACCAATCCGGCCGAAGAGCTCAATTGGAAAACTCTTGCGGAGGACCTACGTGCGGGAAGGCTCAACGACCTGTTGATCTATGGGAAACTCAGGCCCTTCATGAATATCTTTGCGCGAAGGATCATGAAGCCTAAGTCCTATGAGGATTTCGCAGGAATCGAACGTGCCGGTGAACGAGGCTGAAGTCCAACTGGCACTTGCCAAGGAGCTGGATCGCGCTCAGTACTTCCATCGCGATGGTACGCCGGTGGCGCTCGATCTACTCAGGCTGCTTTCGGGCGATATGCACGAGAACACCTTTCCAGAAGAGATCACGCTCTCAGACCCCAAGAAGCCGATTCCAAAAAAGGTCACCGTGATTGTCTACGACATCAGCGGCTCGATGGGGCAGCACAACAAACATGTCCTGCAAAAAGCGCTCTCGCTTTCCTACATCGACTTCGCTCACACTGAGGTCGTCACTGGCAAAGCCGAGCACGCGGATTTAATGATGGCTTTCGACACACGAGCGCACGATCCAGAGCGCATCTCAAGCGTCGCTCAGGCCCAAGAGCATTTTGACCGCCAGCGTACTCCTTTCGGCAGCGGAGGTGGCACGAGCATCACAGCTGCGTTGGTCGCTGTTTACGAGAAGATCGCTCAGCATCAAAAAGAAGGAGGAGAGCTGGATCGCGCCAATATTCTACTCATCACCGACGGCGAGGATACGCTAGACCATAAGCAGATCGACGAAGCGAGGACCAAGGTCGATCCAAGTGTCGAGATCGTCCTGAATTCCATCACCATGGGCGAAGAAAACAAGGACCTCAAGAACATGGTTCAGCGCAACCGCGATGAATCCAAAGGCCGCATCAGCCAAGTCCGCTATCAGTTCATTCCCTATACGCAAGTCGCGGAGATCCTCAATTCCACCGAACGCCTTAAGAATCTCGAGGCCGCGGCAACGCAGTTCGACGCTTCGGCGGATCGCAAGCTTTCTAACGATGCTCTCATTCGCCTCAAACACGAGCTCTCTCGCTTGGACTCCGAGCAAGAGCTTCAGGACCGGGTACTCACAGGCGTAGGTCGTGGGATGCGCGAGGCGCTCGAAAAACCAGGCGCTGCAAAACCTGACAAAGAAGTAGAAGCCCTCGTCGAGTTGTTCTTGGAGACGACGGATAGCGCGATCGCCCGCGGTTGGTCTGCAGGAGCGAAGATCCAAGCCTTCACCGAATTCGTGCGGGAGCTTGCGCGTGAGTATCGGATCGAGGAGAGCGCGGTCTTAGGTCGGATGAGTACCCCGACAAAAAAACGCGTCCTGCGCTGGATCGGGCCCTAAGGCTTAGTTTTTGGGCAGCGAATGCTTTCCCACTTCTTTTGAATCTTAGCCGTGTCGGGCTTGCCATCCGCTAGGAACCAGCTCGGCGCGCGTTCCTTGGTGTGGCAGCCCATGCAAGTAGCCACCTGAGGGCTTTTGAATCGTTTGATGTCGGATACTGCTTCAAAGGGATGCTCACCCGCTGGCCCGTGGCAGTTCTCGCACTGAACAGGAGACCAAGCGTGATCAATGCGTCCCAACTGCTCTTTGAGGGGGCGGGGTTCTTCGGCTGCACGTAGCGTAACGGGAGTTTCTTCGTCGGCCTTTCGCATCTGATCGATGAAGGGCACGGCCTCATTGAGACTCAGCGTGCTTCCGTCGCGGAGCTGAAAGAGCTCGCCTGCAGCGCTCCAGGTTCCTTTTTCACTGTGACCTACCGTGTGACAGCGCAGGCAATCCAAATTAGCCGATTGCTTGTCCTTGTGAAGTGCGTGCAAGGCCTCTGAATGCTTGGTTTGAGTCCAAAACTTGAACTGCGGGAGGTGGCAATCGGTGCAGCGCGGAAAGGTTTGATAAGTGCCGCTGTTCTTGGACGGCGCGGGTGCGGATGCTTCGAGTATGGACTCTCGCTTGGCTTCGATCTTACGCAGGGCCGCTTTGAATTGGGTCAGCAAGCGATCCATGGGGCTTGGATTTTCTTCGGGCTTGGATTCCCACTGTGCGTCCAAGGCAATGAGCTCGTACTTGTCGCGTTCTTTGAAAGGGAGCGAGATTTTTCCGATGAACTGGTTTCGAAACGAGAGTTGGAAGATCCAGCTTTGAGCCACGCGCTTGGGTTTTTGCAGCAGCTCCTGCGTGTGAGCGCCCAGAATCAAGTCAATCTGAGGGAAGGCTTTTGCCAGTTTTTCGTCATCCGGCATCCCTTGGTGAGAGAGCAACACCCACGTCTCGCCCTTGGGTTTAGAAGCGGGAAGGCCTTTTTTAAGGGCTTCGAGCGGTGCACCCACGGCGAGTTCCTTGGGTAACCGCAGATCCTGCCCGGTCAATCCAAACACCCTCACGGACCCAAACGTCCGCTGGCATTCGAGCAGTCGCTTTCACTTGTCGTCCATCAGGTTGCACGAGAGAAACGGAAACTTGGCTTGAGCGGCGAGTTTTTTGAAAGAGGCTACGCCCAACGCAAAGTCTTTTTCTCCGGGGGTCGCAGCGCTCGTTCCTAGGAGGTTGCGCGCTTGAACGACGAACTCCGCTTGTGCGAGCGCCTGCTCTTGCAGCAGCTTGGGCAGATCTAAGCTCTCAAAGAGCAGGTCGCCCGAGTCCAAAACAAGAAGATCTTTTTTAGGCAGAGTTTTTTGGAAGTTCCACTGGCGGACATAACCGCCTTGGGGGTCTCGCCTGCAGCCGCAGGGCTCGAGCTCGCCCATGTTGTCATTGGAATGGAGGATCACAGGCCCGGCCGCGGCGCTTGAGATGATCAGTGATAGGAGCAGCGCGATCACGCCGCGCTACCTCTTCTTTTTGACTTTCTTGGCTTCGGGAGACTTAGGATATTTGTCGACAAGCTCTTGGTAAAAGCCGCGCGCGTCTTCCTTCATTCCTAATGCATCAAACGACTGGCCGATGCGGAAGTAAGCCGCCGGGGCGCGCTCGGACTTGGGGTATTTTTCGGTGACCTTGGAGAAATCTACGATCGCCTTCTTATATTGCTTGAGCTTGAAGTAGCTCTCCGCTCTCAGGAACGTAGCTTCTTCGGCTTTCTTGGCTTTAGGGGCTTTGAGGTAGCCGTTAAAAGCCGTCACCGCGTCTTCGAACTCTTGGTCCTTAAATGCGGTTTTGCCCTTTTCGAAAAGCTCTACGGGGTCAGCCGCTGCAGGCGAGCTCTGCTCGAGTTTTTTCACGGTCTCAATGAGGTTGGCCTGGGCTTGCTCCAGTTCCGTGATGCGGGTTTCGAGCTTTCGGATCTCTTCTTTAGTTTGCCCCGAGGATTGCGTGGCCCCCTGTTTTTGGGCGCGCTCCAGGTCCTCCAGGCGGCCGGTGAGCTTGGTCATCTCGGATTTGATCTCATCGATCACATATTGGCCCTGAGGCTGAACGTCAGTCACGGTGGCTTGTTGAGCTCGGGGTTCGCGATCCTCATCATCTTTGAGCTGAGACCGAGTTTTGAGGCAGGAGCTACCCA
>JBGAWT010000067.1:0-5407 GCA_044227445.1 Bdellovibrionia bacterium
AGGCCAAGGAGATGGTCGGGAAGGTCCGCGTAATGGACGTAGCGGAGATCCTAGATCAATCCACCATTAGTTGATTGAATTGATTTACAACCATGTCTTTTTTTCATGGCTCCAGGGGCTTTTTACATCGTCTTCTGTTTTTATTTCATAGACTTACAGCCTAAGTATACTTGATCATTATACTATACCGCCGACACCCCATCCGCGCCTTTTGGCACCCTTCTTGTAATTGTCGCCCCCGAGTAGGTGTCTCATGGCGATTTTTTCTAAAAAACCGATTCTCCTGATTCTAGCCTCATCCTTGGTCTTGGGGCTGATCACACGCTGTAGCCCCATTGCTCCGAGTCTCTTTAAGACCCCCCGTCCTTTTAATGACGCCGGAGCTGGCCAGATCCCACCTAAAGGCGCCAATGTGGGCGGCGGCGAAATCCAAACTAAGTTTTTGATGCAAGGCAAGATTGCTGACTCGGTACCCGCATCCAGCCATCGATTTGAGGCCTCTTCCGATGTGAACGCAGAAGCCTTTGAAGCCATTACTTCTCGCGTCGAAGCTCGTCTGTCGCTTCGGGGTTCAGCCCCAAAACATGTGGAGGCGACCCTGATCCTAAGCGAAGGCTCCGTACTCTCACATCCTGATGCCATTCCTCAGCTGCTCTTAGAGCAGGTCGATGTTCTGGAATGGCGACTGAAATTTATCAGCGCGCAGAATCCCGAGGAGTCGCAAGCCCTCTCGGAAGTGACCAGCCAGGTTTCGAAGATCGTGCTGACGTTTGATACCGACGCTTCGTTTAACGTTGTGCTGCAGTAGGCTCGGGCGGAAGAAAATCCTTATGCTGCGAGATAAAGCGCTTGAGCGCCGCATTTGAAAGCTCCGAGCGCGTATGCTTGCTGTATTTTTCCATGGCCGCGATCTTCTCAGCGACATCCTTTTCGACTTCGATCTCCATTTTAACGGCCGGGCCCTTAAGCTTGTAGTCTTCGCGCATAGTGGAATTAAATTGGCACGTTACCGGCCACGGATCAAGCCCTTGACCACGGTGTACATGACATCTGGAAGCCCCTCGAGCTCGCCCACCTCTTTGAGAACGCCATGACCACGATGCGCCAGCTCCCGGCAAAGCTCTCGGCTCGAGCGCTCCTGACCCATCTTAAGCACGACCAAATGATGAAAACGCGGAGCTAGGTAGCCTGGATCTTTTCCAGCCGTGTACTTGCCATCTGTGAGCAACACCACCGAGGGCGGTCGCCCGCCACCTAAAGCAAGAGCCTCGCGCGAGAGTTTGAGCGCTCCGCGCATTCCATCCTCAAGATGCGTGTAGCCCTGAGCCGGTACGTCCAAGAAGCGCTCCACCAATTGATCCACGCTGATGCGCTCGGAGGGGTGCTTTAACGTCTTGGCTTCGTTCTCAAAGGCCACAATCCCGATGGGATCATCCGGAAACTCCAGGAGCACCACGGCAAGCGCCACGGCGGTGAGCGCCAGCTTTTCGCCGGTCATCGAAAGACTCGTGTCCACCGAAAGCACAAGCGGCTGAGGCCTGGGTTCCAGGTAACTCATCCAAAGATCCTCAGGCAAAACCGGATGAGCTGCCTTGTCGCTTTGTGCGCACCATGCGGTGAGCGGAGATTCCTCCAGTGTTTGCTCCACATCAAAGTCCACTTGAAGCGCCCCGTAAGGAACATCAGGCCAAGGCCGCTGTTGAGGCAAAGCAGGCCGCACGACCGAACCTAAGATCGCCTGCGCGCGCTCTAAGATGGCCTGCGCTGAGATCTTGCGCAGCTGCTTAGCGATGAGCTTTCGGGAGGGGTGGGCCTTGAATTCGTGGTAACGCGTGGCGATATCCCAAGCACTTGCGCTGGCAAGCTCCGCGTCAATGCGGTCATCCTCCGAAAACCCCATCGCCCCGCCAAAAACCTCAGGCGGCAGAAAAACCCCGGTATCTTGTGGGTTGTAGACTTGATCGGCAAAGAGACTTTTAAACAGGCTTGGCTTGGATTCGGGAGTCTCTAGGACTTTTTTTTTGAGCCCGCATCATCCCACTGCGAAAAGGCCTGCTGCGTCCATTCGGCCAAAAGCTCTTGAAGCTCCTTTTGCGAATGAGGATCGACATCTCCCTCGCGCTCAAGCTCGATACGCGTCGGAAGAGCTAGCTTTACGGCAGCCGAAAACGCATCGCGTACTTTCTTGCCCGTCTCGAGAAAAGCTTCGGCAAGCTCAGCGATGCTCAATGCCGCTCTGACGGACGCTCCTCGCCTGACTCTGGGGTGCTCGCGCGTGAATCGCGCGATACGCACGGAAGCGCGCGCCAAGACCTCAGCTTCGCGACCCTTGAGCTTCGCGGTAACGATTTGGCGCTCTTCTTCCTCGGTTTGGTAATTGAGAAAAATCCACTCAAAGCGATCCAAGATCGCCTCGCTCAGATGCGAAGTAGCCACAAACTCTTTGGGGTTTTGCGTGGCAACGACCAAAAACCCGGGCTTAGCCCGGATCTCGCCAATGCGCGGAAGAACGATCAGCCTCTCGTCAATGGCAGGAAGCAAAACGTTTTGAACTCCCTCGGGCAGGCGGTTGAGCTCATTGATAAAGAGAACTCCGCCTTTTTGCATCGCCTCAACCAACGGACCGGCCAGAAAAGATTCTTTTGAAAATCCTTTTTTTAGGGCCGTAGGCGGGTCAAACCAACCGGCAAGCTTTTGTTCCGAATAGCGGCTATCTCCGTCCACCCGAAACACCGGGCGCTTAAGCCCATGAACGGCGGACAAAGCCAGGTGTGTCTTACCCACGCCCACAGGGCCTTCGATCAAAACATTTTTGCCCGCTAGCACGCACGCCTGAATCTGCTCCATCTCTGGGGAGCGACCAACGAGGCGTTGGGACTTTTCAGCTGTGGGTTTCGCAGTAGCCATTAGCGCTTTTTCTTTTTCTTGGCTGAGGATCGCACGGAAGCCTTAGGCTTGCCAGGTGCTTTCGGCGCCTTGTTTCGCTTGAGCCACTCTTCGACGATGTAGCTTGCGACCTCCGAGGGCTTCGTTCCCACCCCAAAACCCGCGTCAAATCCGCACTCAAGGGCCAAGGGATGCGTCACCCGAGGGCCGCCGGCTACGAAAATGATCTTCTTAGAAAGCCCCTTGGCGTCGGCCTTTCGCATCAGGTCCTTCATGTCGCGAACGTGGATTCCATGCTGAGTCACGACCTTCGAGACCAAAATCGCGTCCGCTCCCTCGCGCTCCGCCAGAACGAGCAGCTCGTCGTTCTGAACCTGAGCGCCTAAGTTGCGCGCATCCAACCACCGATAGCGCTCCAGCCCATAGTCCCCGGCAAACCCCTTCATATTGATGATGGCGTCAATTCCAACGGTGTGGGCGTCAAAGCCTGTGCAAGCGCCTAGTACGACGAGCTTGCGGCCGACCTCACGTTCAATGAGCGCATCGATCTCCTCGCGAGAGCGCGTTTTGGCTTCGACCTTAAGGACTTTGATCTTGGTGAAATCCACCGTGTGCTTGGTGTTGGCGTAAATGACGAAAAGAGCAAACCCATCGGCGGCCTTTTCCATCGTGGCCACTTTGATGGGATCAAAACCCATCTTTTGGCACAGCTGAATTGCCGCTTCCCTTGCCTCGGGAGAGGCCTCCACCGGAAGGGTGAACGCCAACTGAACGGTTCCGTCGTCCATGATGTCGCCGTAGGGCTTGAGCTTTTTGAGATCGGCTGTGGCTGCCTTCATAGGACCTCGAAGAACGGGTTGAGGTACCCCTTCTCCCTCTCAATCACGCCATCATGGCCCTTGCCACCTGTTTCGGTGCGGCTCACCTCAGCGAACGCGCGCTCTTGAATGGCTCGGAACATTCCCTTTTGGTGAATCATCTCAAGATGAGCGACGGTCTCATCCAGCACCTTCGCAGCCCAGCTCTCGATGATTCCGTTGTCCTTGAACGCGATGTCGCGGCCCAGGTCTTTAGCGCCGTTGAATATGTATTTGGCGTTTTTGATACTCATCCAACGATCCTGCAAAAGCGGCGTGTGCATCGCCTCAGTGGCCATTCCCAAGAGCTGGATGGATTGGCCCGTGAGCACACCGACGAAGTTGAACATCGCGTCCATCAAATGGCTGTAGAAGATATCCCCGCATTTGTAGCGCGTGGGCGGCATGAACTTAATAGGCGACTCCGGAAAAATGTCGCGAGTCATCTGCGCCCGCGCGATCTCAAGCAAGAAGACGTTCAGATGCTCGGGGTTCATCTCCTGCGCGTGTCCAAGCCCCATCTGATCTCGCGTCATGCGCGCGTGCAGGGCAAACCGCTCGTTGATGAACTGCGAGGCAAGCACTTGGTGACCGTTTTCTATCGCATCAGCCGTCGTCAGGTAATTGTCCTCACCCGTGTGGATGACGATCTTGGAGAGCGCTATGATCCGACGCGAGAAATGCTGGTCGATCAGCGTTCGCTTCATATTGATGTCGCGAAATAAGATCCCGTACATCGCGTCGTTCAGCAGGAAATCCAGCCGCTCCATCGCCCCGAGGGCCGCGATCTCAGGCATGCAAAGCCCCGAGCAATAGTTCGTCAGGCGGACATAGCGCCCGAGCTTAGCGCCTTCGTCATCCAACGCCTCGCGCATGATCCTGAAGTTCTCTTGCGTGGCGTAGGTTCCACCGAACCCTTCGGTGGTGGCGCCGTGAGGGACGTAATCCAAAAGAGATTGAGCCGTCGAGCGAATGACTGCAATGGCGTCCGCTCCCGCTTGAGCTGCCGCGCGGCCTTGGACGGCATCCTCGTAGATGTTTCCCGTAGCGACGATGACATAAAGCAGAGGACCGTTTTTTCCCGTGGGCTCGAATGGATCGCCGATGCGCGCGCGGTTTGCATCCCTGAGCTCGCGCTGCGAAACCAGGTAAGCGCGAGCCTCGTCAGCAAGCTTTTTGGCGTGAGCAGCGACTTGCGCTTCTGGCAACTGCGGAAGCTTGGTGAGCGAGAGCTTTCGCGAAGCCGCTGCCGCGGCGACTTCGGCCACAGGCATTTTTTTTTGCAGCATCGCGTTTACTACCCAGTAAAGTGCTCCGCGCCCCAAAGCACCTTCCTTTCGAAGCTCTTCAACGATCAGGTTGACATGCGGGAACATTTGCCCGCCCGCCTGTTTGATCGCCCCGTTTGCTCCAATGAGGCGAAGCGCCGTTCTCTCGATCGCAACAGTTGTATGAGCCGAGATCATCGTTTCGACCGGGCGAGAAATGAACTGGGCCAGCTCGCGGCAGCGCTGAATCTTCTTTTGATCAAGCTTCAAGCTGGCCATCTAAGCGTAGCTCCGCGTGAAGTGCTCTTTTAGCTTGGGGCTTTCGCGAAGAACACCCAGAGCGATCTCCGCATGCCCCTGCGTATAGCCGTTGCCGATTCGCAGATCCACATCTGC
>JBGAWT010000067.1:5430-14611 GCA_044227445.1 Bdellovibrionia bacterium
CCTTCGGCCCCAAGGGCTGCCCGCTGAAAATTAGTGGCCATGCTAAAAAAATAAACGATCCCTTTGGGTTTGCACGAAAGAATGCAGGACATTTCCGTTTCAGGAATATTGGCGACGTTAATCACCAGGTCGGCCATCTTGCCTTGGGTGAGCTTGGAGACTTGCTCCATTACCCACACTCCCTTTCGGGCATCGCCTTGGATAATGTGATCGGCCAATCCCAAGGACTTAAGCCTTGCAACAGCCTCATCCGAATAATCCACCGCGATCGTCGTCACTCCGCGCTTCTTCTTGGCCTCATACAGGCACAAAAGCCCCGATTTACCTGCCCCACCCACGACTACGACGGTGTCGCCCTCGCGTACGAGGTGACGGGCTTGTGCGGGAGCGCCTGCGACATCCAAAACGGCCAGCGCCACGGTCTCAGGTAAATCTGAGGGCAGACGGGCAAACAAGCCGCTGGCAAAAAGCACAGCAGTGGCCTCGACATCCAAGCGATCGATCTTGGGATGGATTTTTTTGATTTTTCGAATCTTAAGCGGGGTCAGCGAAAGCGATACGAGAGAAGCGATGCGATCGCCGACCCTAACTGGCTTTTCGTCTACCGGAAAGTCAGGCCCCACTCGCGTCACGCGCCCAATGAGCATTCCACCTGAGCCCGTAACCGGATTGTGCTGCTTTCCGCGTCGCTCAACCAAATCCAAGACATGCTTTTCGATTTTTGCAAGGTCGCCGCCACAAGCTTCAGATATCTGATGAAAGCTCGCTGAGTCGATGTTTAGGCTCTCGACTTCGATCTCAAGCTCATCGGATGCCAAGGGCAAAGAAGGATCGATGCGCTCCGCCTGCTGAGGGAGCACCCCTTTGGGCTCGATCACCCGGGAAAGGCCCAGCGGGTCCGCTGGTCGAAACGCAGCGCCGCTCATCGATTGTCCTTATCGGCGCTTCATGAATCGCTCTTCGGCGATTCGATCGGCCACTACATGCGCGGGTTGGCGCTCGGCTTCCGAACGATCCAAGATCTGCGCGATCGTGCGACCGATTTGCGCGATGTGATCGAAGGCTTCCTGCTTGTTATAGCCGCCGGACATTCCGCCTTCGTGATAGATGTTGATCAATCCACCAGCGTTAATCGCATAATCTGGGGCATAGATCATGCCGCGCTTTTGAACCGAAAAACCGTCTTCCTCGGTAGCAAGCTGATTATTTGCCGCTCCTGCGATGACCTTGGCCTTGATCCTAGGCAGGGTCTGCGCATTGATCGTCGCGCCCAAAGCGTTAGGCGAGAAGATATCGCATTGAACATCATAGATCTTGTCCGGATGAACGATCTCAAGCCCAAAGGCCTTCACGGCGCGATCGATCACTTTCTGATCGATGTCGCAGCCCACGAGCGTCGCGCCTTCGGCATGCAGATGCTCCGCGAGATAAAAGGCAACGCTGCCTAATCCCTGAAGCGCCACTCGCTTTCCTTTGAAGGAATCCGAGCCAAACGCCTTTTTCGCTGCAGCCTTCATCCCATGGTAAACGCCCCAGGATGTGCCAGGGCTAGGATCGCCGCTGGAGGCGCGCTCGCCCGCGATGCCTAAAACATGCTTGGTCTTCTTTTTAACGAGCTGAAGGTCTTCGCCGCCGATACCCACGTCTTTTGCCGTCACGTAGGTTCCGCCCAGACGATCGACGTACTCGCCGAAACGTTCAAGCAACGCCGGGGTCTTTACCGTTTTGGAATCCCCTAAGATAACTGCCTTGCCGCCGCCCCACTTGAGGCCGGAAATGGCCGCTTTGTAGGTCATTCCTTTAGAGAGTCTCAAGACGTCGTTGAGCGCCTCGCCCTCGTTGGCGTAATTCCACATACGACAGCCGCCTACGGCGGGTCCCAAATTGGTGGAATGAATGGAAATGATGGCTTTGAGCCCTACCGAAGCATCGTGGCAAAAAACAACCTGCTCGTAACCTTGGGAGTGCTCGCTTGTTTCATGTTGGATTTTCTCGAAGACCATACGCGAATTCGTAACAGGTGGGTTGGGCTGGTGCAAGCGATTCGATACGACTTTGGATCGGGGCTTCTTTGTCATTGACCAACCTCTAAACACCCGTCCAGGGTGTTGACCTTTGAATTCGCGGTCCTCCGAGGTGTCTATACTTTAGACACCCCAAGGGCTTGATTTTGCTCCTGTTAGCGATTTTCCGCAAATCCCCCACCTTTGGCCCAGGCCTTGCTTTTAGCTCCTTCGAAGAGGTGGTGTCTCTATTGTTAGGTGCTGATGTTCAGCGCCGAGAGCCCTCCTAAGTGAAGGATGTTCTTATGTTGCTCCGCCAGTTGAAAATCGCGATGCCCACGACTTTGTTGATGCTGATGCTGCCTCAGGCGCAAGCACTTGCCGCAGACGACTGCGACCCAGCCATTCAAAGCTGCACGAAGGATCAAAAGATCCCCGATGAATTTAAGGTTAAGAAAATGGCCGCTCCCGACGCAGGCTTCAAGGGCGCTGCTGACGCCGGTGTGACCACCACAGGAAAAGGAAAAACAACGGGCAAGGGCTCGACGACTTCTACGGGAAAAAAAGGCAAAGCTGCCGTGGCAGATGCCGGAACTCCCGACGCAGGAACCGTGTTCGTCGGCGAATTTCCAGAAGCGCTCGTGGACTCTCCATATGTCTATCCTCGTGAAACGTTCGCTGGCCAAAAACGCCCAGCCAAGAAAGTCACCGACGTAGACGCAGGCACGCCGACTTTTTCTTCTGCCGATGCAGGGTTTTCGCCTGCACCCCTCGTCTCCTTGCCGCTTGAGACCCCTCCGATTCCCGTTTCTGTCGCTCCAGAAAAGAAAGCTGAAGCTGTGGATGCCGGTAGCGTTTATGACGCAGGCACCGCACCCGTAGCTGATGCGGGCGTCGTTGCGTCCCAATCGCAAGCTGCTACCGCAGCTCCCGTAAAGCGCGAGCAAGAGTCCCTCGAGGATTTTGCTAAGACCCTCAGCGCGCCTCCCCTGCTTTCGATCGATGCGGGCGAGCCTGCGGTGAAGGAAGAAAAGAAAGAAGAAAAACCCGCTCCTGCTCCAGCGGCCGAAAAGCTGGAACAGACCCGCCGAGGCGCTGCCGCCAAGAACAAGGCAGCCGCCATCGGAACTCCTGTTGCAGACGCTCCCGTTGTGGCTTCCGAAGCCCCTGCCGCGGCACCTGTAGCAGCCGCGGAGCCTAGCGCGCCATCTAAGGATTACATGACTCATGACGAGCTCAAGAGCACGACCCCGGACTTTGAGATCGTGATAGACCAAAAGTCTTCGACTGCTAAAGCGATCGGCCACGTGATTGACCACTGCTGGAAGGGCAAAGGCCCACGCTTCGAACTTCTCAATGAAGCTGCAACCGACGAGGAAAGCCTCCAAGTCACCCTTGCCGCCTTTGACAAAGACCGCGGTTACCGCGATTGCGTCGCGGCTGCCAACGCCGAAGCCAAAAAGCAAAGCAAGGACGTCTGCACGCTCTACAAGTGCCATGACGAAGACTATGGCCTCACTGCAATGATCGACCTGAGCCGCTACAACAAGCAAACCAAGTACGTGAGCATCGGCTTCGCTCAACGCGATCCGAACCGCCGCGCCGGAAAAGACATCGTCAACTTTGTCGAAGTCGCTAAGTTCAAGCCCAAGGCGCTCGAATCCATCGAACGCGCGGCCGCAGACAAGAAATCCAAAGTCGACGAAGCACTCCGCCGGGCATCCATCGCCAAGAGCTGCCTCGAAGGCGACACGCTCAAGGACTTGGACTTGGCCGAGAAGAACTGCAAGAAGGGCAAGACCTTCCTCACGATCATTCGCCAGGCGGACCCTACGCTGGCCGAAGATCTCGAAGAATGCTCTGAGCAGATCGCTGCTCGCCGCTTCGAATTGCTGCAAAAGAACGCGAAAGCGGCAAAGCGAACCCGCTCTACCGAAAAGGGCAAGCGCGCGGATGACTTCCTGACTGCGGCTAAGAAGCTCGTGAAGTTCGGAAAAGCCAACAAAGACTACGTCAAGGCCGTGGCCCAAGAGCTCATGCTCCTGGCTCGCCGCGCCGCAGGAACGAACGCAGGCGGAGCACCTCTGCTCTTTAATCTGCAACAGTTCCAAAACACTTCCTATGACCCATCCGTCCAGGCGGGCTTACTTAGTGCCAAGCTCGAGGGTCTAGAGCTTTCTAAGAAGATCCTAGCCCTTGGAAAAGAGCTTAAGCTCCCTAAGGAATGGGCTGACTCCTTTGAGATGGAATACGCCAAGAACGAAGTCTCCGCTTGCTCGGCCATCGGCGAATCCCAAGGCACGAACAACAAAGCCTTCGGCTCCTGCATCGAAAACGCCTGGAGCGCAGCAAGCGACCTGGCTAACGACTTGGAGTGCGGATCTGTCGATAACCTCGCTCAATGCACGGCAGTGAGCTCGCTGATGAACGAAGTGCGCGCAACGCCCGCTAAGTCCATGCAAACCTACTGGGCTAACTGGAACAACTATCAGCAACAGGCACTCAAGGCCTACGCTGCGAGCATGAATCCAGGCATTGCCGGTGGAGTGCCATTCAACACCAATCCGATCGTCGGAACGCAAAACGTCGCAAATACCCTTCCGCCAAACATGATGGCCTTGGGAGGCGTGACGGGAATGAACAACGCGCTTCTGAACATGAACACGCCGACCTTTCACTAACGGCTTGCGATTGAACTAAGTCCCCCTTTCCTCGTACGCGAGGTGCGAAGTTGAAAAACAACTCGCACCTCGCGTCACGACTCAGAACCTCCGCATAAGAAAAAGCATTGACTCCATGCGACGGCGCGTTTACCTTCAACTTATTCAGAGTTGTTGTTGGAAGTAAGCTGAAGAGGAGTCTGAGGTTCTTGTTGTGATTCAAGTCTGACGCAGGCCCTGAGTTCTGGGCCAAATAAATTGTCCCATCACTCTTTTTAAGGTCCTGACGCCACGTGGTTCGCAACGAACTTTTTGGTTCTTGTTTGGTAGTTTTCTTGCTCCCAGAGCGGCGCTGATTAATAGGTAAGCAGTATTTAGTAATCGTATGACTCGTACCAATTTCAGGGGGTAACGAATGACAACTGGATTAGTGAAATGGTTCAATGACAGCAAAGGTTACGGATTCATCCAAGCGGACGGTAATGAGCGCGACGTGTTCGTGCACTACTCCGCGATCCAAGGCGACGGTTTCAAGACCCTGGCCGAAGGTCAGCGCGTTCAGTTCGAGCTGATCGATGGACCGAAGGGCCCACAGGCTGCGAACGTCTCGAAGGCAAATAACTAAAAGCCTTCCGTTCCAATCTTATGGAGGCTGGTTTGGATAAAACCGAACCAGCCTTTTTTATTTTGGGGATTCAGGGACCCACGCGCGGAGAACCATAAGCAAATTCAAAATGACGGCTCACTTCACTTCGATCCCGTCGATTCCAAACCCAAAGCCCGTCCACACTTGAATGCGAAGTTCGCTCACTGCTTTTCCATTTGAGTCTGGCGAGTAAGCCCGCCACGTGTCTTTATACCTTTTTAAAAATAAGGGAATCTTACCTGTATCTGAAAACCAGTTGCTCTTACGAAACTCAAGGTCAACGGACCCTCCCCATAGCCCCAACCCCTTGTCTCTACCTTTCAAAGTAAGCAGAGCTACTGTGAACTCCGTTTTTAAAATGGCCCCCTCGGCGGAGTTCACTTGCTCCAGAGTAAATAGGTGAGTCCTACGCAGTGGCTCCGTGAAGCTGTACTCTTCTAGAATTACGGCTACAAGTTCGCTTTTGGCGTTACATTGAACCCAAATTTCAGTGCGCTCTCCTGGATAGGCGTTTGTCGTCGCCGTAATAACTTTATGCACGCTCTCGCTATTTATTGGAATACCCGCGAGAGCAGACGCCTGGAAAACCACCGGTAACAACACCGCATAAAGGAACTTCACCGCATCAGTATAATTTGAAAACTGTAGTGCGGATATGAAGTTGTAACGAGCTGCTGCTTTCAGCGTTTCCGAGCGCGAGAGCCCTTAAGCCCAATTCAACCCAGGCGAAAAGCTTGCCGGCAATTGCGGCTCGGCCACTTCGAGTGACGCCACGGGATAAGTGCAATACAGCGTCGCATTAACCGCAGTCGGATGATGATTGCCGCTCTTCTTTAAGCCACCAAAGGGAAGCTTCGAGGAAGCGCCTACAGTGGACTTATTCCAATTGATGAGCCCCATCTTAAGGCCGCTCCAATACTCGCGGTAAGTCGATTCGGCCTGCGTAAAGACGCTGGCGACCAATCCAAACTGAGTGGCGTTGGCGAGCTCGACCGCCTCTTCGGTTTCGCGAAAAGGAATGATCGCGACATTAGGAGCAAACAGCTCGGTTTGCTGATAAATGCTGCGGCGCGCTTGCTCCGGCGTGCACTCGCGCGAAACGCAAATCGAAGGCGTCACGTAATTTCCCGGCCGCCCCTTGATTTCTAAGGACTTGCCGCGCATCACGAGCTCAAAGCCTTCACGCGAAGCCACACCTTGAAACTTAAGATAGCGATCCACCGAAGCCGGCTCAATGAGCGGACCCATGAACGGGTTTTCGAGCGGATGGCCAATCTTGAACGCTTTAGCGCGCTCATGAAACTTGGCGATAAATGCGTCGAAAATGGAAGCATGCACCAAAATCCGGCTCGTGGCGCTGCAGCGTTGGCCTGCAGTAACCATCGCGCTCACGAGTGTCTCGTGCAAAGCCACGTCAAGCGAAGCGTCCTTGCATACGATGGACGGGTTTTTGCCCCCCATCTCAAGAGCCAGAAGCTTCCAGTGCTGCGCTAGGGTATCTTGTTTGATCCTCAGACCCACTTCGTAGCTTCCGGTAAACAGCACGCCATCCACGCCTTCGTGAACGCAAAGCCTGCGACCGACTTCTTTTTCGCCTTGAATGAGGTTGAACACTCCTGCTGGAAGCCCCGCCTCATCCCAACACTCAGCGATGACCTGAGCGGTGGTGGCGCCTTCTCGGAGGTTTAAAGACAACCGTATTGCCCGTGAAATTGCGGGAACAAAATGTATCCGTTGGTAAAATGGCCGGAAGAGTAAAACGGTCGATCACGGCCATCACACCCAGAGGCAAGTACTTGCATGCCCCATGCGTGCCATCCATGACTCGAGGGATCTCAAGATCCGCCACATACTTCATGCTATCGGTTAGCGTGATATCGACCTTGCCCAGCATGGCGGTGACTTCGGTCTTGGCTTCCCAAAGCGGCTTCCCCACCTCACGAGCCATGATTTCAGCAAGTTCGTTCTCTCGGCGCTTGATCGCCGCTTGGTAGCGTTTCAGATACTCGCCTCGCTCAGCAACCGACTTGGTTCGCCAAGAGGCAAAGGCCTTGCGTGCCGCTCCCACCGCATCTTCAACGGACGAGTAGGAATACTGAAACCGCCCAAGCTCATCCGTGGAGTCCGCGGGACTCTTAGCTACCCACTCACCCTGAGGGTCCGCTGGATGACCAAACGCCCCTTGAATGTAATTGCCCCGCGACAGTAGTGCTGCGCTCATGCGCCCTCCCGATAATAAGGCATGAAAATGACCGAATCCCCGTGCTTGATCCCAAGAGTGGAAAGAACCCCTTCCTCGAGGTCAGGGGCGATGGCGATGCCGCCCGGGCTGCGTCTAGCCTCAACAGCCATCGCTCGAAACACGCCCTTGGGTTGCTGAACGGCGCAGAGCAGGCCCGACATTCCGTCGCCTGCGCTCGAAGCTGAGCTCTCGAGCTTGGCCGTCAATGCGTGTTTAATTGGAATGAGGCTATCTACTTCCGCCCAAAGATGAGGACCACCATCAAACGGGTCGACTTCGTTGCGATACTCAAATCCGATTTTCTTGAGCATGTGCATCACAGGCTCAGTGTCTTTGCCCACGCGCCCGATGGCGTTGCGCGCTTCCGCGGGCAGGAAGGTCGTGTAGATCTTTTCCGTCGGAAAAAGAGAAAGGATGAACTCTTTGTTCTTTTGCGCCAGCTGATCGGCTTCCCAATAATCCATATTGGTAAACCTACGGCCGATGGCCTCCCACAAAGGAGACTGGCCTCGCTTATTGAGCGGCGGCAAAAGCTCAGCCAAAATCCTGTTCTTGAATCGCCTGCGATTGAGCGCCAGAAAAAGAAATCTCACAAACGAGATCTGCCTGCCGATGCGCTGATCGGAGTTACGAATCTCCGGATCCAGCACCAAACCACCGATCTCGCTTGGGCCATCGGTTTCGGTCTTGAGCTTAAGCGTTCCGTGCAAAAATCCCGTATTGATGCTCTCGGAGATCTTCTTTTCGTTGCCTACCTCGAAATAAAAATGAGGTGACTCTACTGTCCCGTGCTGAGCGGCGATCATGGAAGTGCCTACAACACGGCCCTGCTCCAAGTCTTCGGCTACGAACAAAAACTTGGCGTCCGATGGGTCCTCGTTGCGCCCTTGAAAGGACTCTTCAGAGCGCGCGATCTTGTCTCGAAGCAGCTCCCGATCATTGGGTAGGTTGATGAACCCCGGGATCTGCGCAAAGCGCTCGAGCGCGTCGAGGTCCTTTTTTTGAATCTCGCGCAACAAGATCATACGCAGACCTTCTCAATGAGCTTTTCGTAAAAAAGCGACGCTTTCTCGAGCTGCTCGATATCCACGTGCTCGTTAGGGCTATGCGCATTGCCGGCCGAAACGCCGGGGCCGAAAATCACAGCCTCGTATCCCGCGCGAAAATACTGCGCTGCTTCTGTGGAGGTGGCCTTCTTATCGAGCACGACCTCAAGACCCGAATCTCGCAAAGCATCCGAACAATGCGAAACAAGTTCGTGCTGCGGAGTCATGTTGAGCCCCGAGTTCGTGCGCTCGACATGAGCAACGACATTGAGCGCAGGATACTTGGCGGCGATCGCTTGAATCGCTTCTTTGATGCGGCTGCCAATCTCGTCTTGGTTCACATCGGGCAAAAGCCTGAGATCAAAATTCAAATCCAGTCCCGATTCCCGCTGCTTGAGCCTTCCGATATTCACCGTGGAGTGCGGAGGATTAAAGGTCGGGTCCTGCTTAATCTGAAGCTCGGCTGAGAGCTCGCGGATACTCTTCACCACTTCGGCCAGCGCCTCGTACACGGGGTTTGGGAAAAACCGCACACCCGCCTCGCCCATCCCCCCAAGCTCGACTTTGAACACCCGCTCCTTGCC
>JBGAWT010000068.1:0-14272 GCA_044227445.1 Bdellovibrionia bacterium
CTCGCAAAAAAGCGAGGCCATCAGACGCGCCATCACAGGCACCCTGGGACGCGGAGTCACTGTGCTCAAGGGCGCGGGGGGCCTCAAAAAAACAGATCAAGAGATCCTCTATTGCGTGGCAACCCGCCTTGAGATCGGACGCGTCAAGGAAATCATCCAAGAGCTCGACTCGCAGGCCTTCCTCACGATCCATACGCTGGCAGCCGTCTCAGGAGGACGCATTAAGAAGCTGGGCTTCAAATGAACCTTTGCTCCTGGCTCTTAGCGCTCGTTTCGCTCTCCACGGCAGCACCCTACCCCGCGCACTGGTGGGCAGCCGTGCCGCGCGAGGGAGCGCCCACGTGGGAGATCTTCCCTGATCAAGCAGGCCCAGGCGAAGTCATCTTGTCCAAGCGCCATGAACTGGGACTGCTTTCTAATTTCGCGGCCACGCCGTTTGAATATCGCGGCAAGCACTACGCGAGCGTCGAGGGATTTTGGCAGGCCGTAAAGTACCCTGAGAGCCCGAGCGACGAGAGGCTTGCCGCCGCTTGGCCCCACACTCGAGTCCAAGTCCAAGCGATGACCGCTTTTGAAGCCAAGGACGCTGGCGACGAAGCCAACGCCGTCATGAAAAAGCTCGGCATCGATTGGGTGACATTTGAAGGCAAGAAGATGCGCTACTTGGAAAAAGGCGAAAGCCCCTTTTACAAGCTCATCAAAGAAGTGATGCGCGCAAAGCTCGCTCAAAATCCGCGAGTGCGAGAGGTCTTGCTGCAAACCGGCGACCTCAAGCTCAAGCCCGATCATCACGACTCCGAAGGCCCGGAACTCAAAGCGTGGCGCTACTACGAGATCTGGATGGATCTGCGCACGGAGCTTCAAAAGAAAAACTAGGCCATGCTACCCTTGGCCTATGAAAACCCAACGCCTCTTCGTGGCGCTTTCGGCGCTCAACCTCTTGTTGTTCATCTACCAGCTTTCTCCTTGGCGCCAAGCCTGGGCGAAAAACGAGGAGCTTCCCATTCTCAGGGGCAGCGGCCTTCAGATCGTAGACAAGCAAGGCCAAGTGCGCGCCAGCATCATGCTCATGGCCGAAGATCCCAAGACGCTCTGGAAGGGAAAACCCTACCCCGAGACCGCTTTGCTGCGCATGATGAGCCCCGATGGCAGGCCAAACGTTAAGCTCGGCGCTTCCAAAATGGGCGCGGCCCTGGTGATCGGAGGCGAAGCCAATCCAACGTACGTTCAGATCCTAGGCGACGGAGGCGAAGCCATCGTCAAACTCGTGGACCAAAAGGGCCACGAGAAAGTGATCAAGGCCGAACCCTAGCCGCCCAGCGCTTGCTGGCAGGCCCCTCGCGTGAGCAAAGCTTCTTCAAAGCCCTTCTCATCAAACAGAAGCTTGAGCTTCTTGCCAGGCTTAGCTGTTCCCTTAAATACAGCATCTGCAACTCCCGAGCGCACGAGAGTCGAAGCCAGATCCGTAGCCAAGCGATTGCTCATGCCGGGCTTAAAGAACTTACCCACGGCGAAATCCAGAAACACGTCGATGTTTCCCACCACGACATCCGCGCCGCGACGGAGACTTTGCTCTTTGAGCGCAAGCTCCACATGAAGCTTTAAGATATCCCTAAACTGGTTTTTGTTTGCTGGCAGAGCTGCCGCGATCACCGGAATACGATCCAGCAGGGTGAGCGAAATCCCCTCCATCGCCATCTGCGCCCTGAGTTCATCCGAAGTCAGATCCGCCGGACCTGCTGCTGCAGAAGCACCGGAGCCAAATCCCAGAGTCTTAACCGCTCCGCCGCCCGCCCAGCGCTTTTGGATCATCTCTTGAGCCGCATTGCTGGCAAACAGGATCGAGGCATTGCGAAGGCTCACTCGCGTCACGGTCGTTCCACCGCTGGAGCTCGAACCCACGTGCTCGCTCACCGTCAAAATCCCGCTATCCAATGGGAGCAACAGCGCGTTTTGAACCGCGAGATCCGATTTCTCGATCTCATCGATCAAGATCACCGCACCTGGGCTCTTGCGAACCGCAGCCGCAAGCTCTCGCCTAAACTCATCGACGTAGCGATAGTCAGGATACTTGGTCATGTCGATACGATGAAATGGCTCACCTAATGCTCGGGCAAAGCTTTGCGCTAACGCCGATTTGCCTGTGCCCTTGGGCCCCGGCATCATCATGCGAATCGCAGGCCGATTCAGATCCGAAGCGCGAGCGAACTTCTCGCGGGCCAATTGCGCAAGCGCGCGCTTAGGCCAATCCATCCCCACGATGTCGCGATTCATCTCATCAGGAAGAGCGCTGAGCTTCTTTCGCATCAAGGCGGGATCAAACTTAGAAGGATCGACTTGATAGAGCTTCTGGGCCGCCGCGTGCACGTCAGCCAGCGTGGGTCCGTGCGAGCGCTCGCCGCGGATTTCCATGAGTGCATAAGTCTTCGAAAGCAGGTCTGTGGATTTCGCAGGCTGGCTTCCTACCGCATTGAGCTCTTCGGAGAGCTGAACGACGGCTTTGAGCACCTCGACGTCAGCCTTTGGCTTTCCAAACTTCTGGACCCAACCCTCAAGATACTTAGGCAGCTTAGCTGGCGAAGGCTCTTTGAGAGTCAGAGGCATCCCGAAGCGCCTCAGAAGCGCGCTATCGCCCGCGAAGGCTGGATAGAACACATCTTCGTTGGAACTTCCGATGATCTTGATCGTCCCATCCGCCAATCCCGTTCGAAGATAGGCGAAGAAATCATTCTTGTTGCTCTCGTGGGTACCTGCTCCACGCAGCGTATGGATCTCATCGATCGCTAGGAACATAGGCACCATCTTGCACGCCTCGACCAATGCGCCGAGGCGAGATTCGAACGAACCCACGTACTTGGTGCCCTGCGAGAGCGACATCCCGTCGATCTCAAGCACGGTCCACGTGCGAGGGATTTCCGGAAATTCACCTCGCTTGATTCCATAAACGAAACGCCTCAGCAGCTGCGTCTTGCCGACGCCTGCGTCACCCAGAAGCATCGCGCTTCCGTTTTCGGGACTTGCCAAGCGCATGCGAAGCTCTTCGATGAAGGGCTCACGCTCCGGATCGGCCTCGAATACGGCGCCGGGCTTCGAATCCAGCTCCTGGCCCATGTCCGTGAAAGTCTGCTTGGTAAAAGCCACGGGATCCTCGATCGGCTCGCCTTCGGCGTTTTCGACCCTCTTAGGAATTCCCGGCATAAAGCGCGCTTCCATCTCGAAGCGCTCCAGATCGATGGCTCGCGGAGACCCAGAGACTTTTAAGATGCCATTGGTAACTTGAAAGGATTTCTTGCTGAGGCGGTGGCTTGCGTAGTCCAGTCGAACCCAAACGCCATCATCGCGAATGAGATAGGTCTCTCCTTCAACCTGCACTCCTTTGTGATCATCGGCGTTTGCTTCCTCAAACGAATACAGGGAGTAGGATCGCCCTTTGTACTGAATCTCAATGTTTTCCCAAAAGATGTCGCCCTGCCTATCGATGCACTTGGGGTGAAGCGGCAAATGGGTCACTTGCCCCGTGTTAGTCACCTGATAGACCTGATGGTTGATTGTCACCAAAGCTTCGCGCGCATCAGGAGTCAGCCTGTAGAAAATCTCCATCGCTCGGGGAACCGAAGCATCGGGGAAAACAGTAAGTTCGCCCTGTCCCACGACCACCGACTTACCGTCTGAGGTTTTAAGTGTGACCTGGGTGCCGCCCTTGACCTGCTCATAGGTCAACGACGCTCCATTTGTGAACCTAAACGTGCTGGCATCAGGTGCCGCTAATGAATTGGATGCGAGAGCGAACGAAAACAAAAACACCGCGCTTAGAGCGCGAGCCCCACCTTGCATAGAATGTCCCCCCAGACTTTGGAGGAAGTAACACGCAAATAACAAACCGCGCAAGACGGCCAGAAATTATTCTTCGTCCAGCAATTTACCGAGACGATCGAGACGTTTTTCCCAAAGCGTGCGGCGATCTTCGATCCATCGCTCGGCAACCGACAGCCCCTTGGGATCGATGGAGCAACTTCGCACTCGGCCCACCTTCTCGGTGCGCACCAACCCGCTTTGCTCAAGCACTTGGAGGTGCTGTACGACGGCTGCAAGCGAGATCTTCAAGGGCTCCGCAAGGCTTGAAACCGAAACGGGACCTCTCGAGAGGCGGCTCACAATAGCCCGCCTCGTGGAGTCGCCTAGGGCGTGAAAAACTCGGTCGATGTCAGTCGCATGCGCATACGACATTTAGCGATCCAGTTCTTTAGCTAGCTGCTCGAGAAGTCCACGAGTGCCTTCCTCGCGCCCTTTGGCTTGATCCGCTCCATCCAAGAACACGCCCTGCTCGGTATGAACAAGCCTCGTACCATCGCCTTCGGGTAAGAACTCGATGGTGGTTTGCGAAGAAGAAACTCGCTTGTCGCCAAAGTCCATCGTGTAGACAAAAACGATGCGCCTGCACGGCACGATATCTTGGTAAACCGTGTCGTTCTTGATGAGCACGCCGCCCTGAAAGCGGAATCGCCATCGATCATAGCCGCCCACCTCAAAGCACGGCTCGTAACTCACGATCTCAAAACCCTCGTCATCCCCTCCCAACCAGCGGCGCTTCTTGGCCGGGTCTGAAAAAGCAGCGAAAACCTTTTCGGGAGAATGAGGGTACTTTCGCTCAAGGACGAAGGTGCTGTGGACTACCGAGGACTTTTGCATGGGTTTTAACTCCTTATAGTTAAGCTTATACTTAAGTATAGAGCGATTCAAAACAATAGTCAATCGGATGCTTAAGTATCAACAAAAGCGGCTTAATTCGCCTTGCTTTGGTCGTCGGAGATCCAACGTACGCCACTCAGCCCCGGCACAGCGGCGCCTTCGCCTTCGACCGGAAGCTCCACCGTAAAGACCGATCCCTTGCCCGGCTCGCTCTCGACGCGAATCGTGCCGTTGTGGGCCCGCACGATCTCGCGAGAGATGTACAGACCAAGCCCTAAACCGCTGATGTGGCTCGAAACAGAAACTCGCTCGAAGCGCTCAAAAACCTTGTCGATCATTTCAGCAGGAATTCCTAGACCCCTGTCGCGACAAGAAACAAGGACGTGGCCATCCACTTGCCTCACGGAGATCTCTACGGGCTTACCCGATCCGTATTTGGCTGCGTTGGATAGGAGGTTCAGAATCACCTGCTCCATACGGAAACGATCCGCGCACACTCTGACTTTTTGAGGGGCATCCACGCTAACCACACAGCCTGAAGCTTTGAGATGATCGGCGTACCGATCCACCATCTCGGCGACGAGCTGAGAGATATCGAGGGTTTCGAAATTGAAACTGAGCTGACCCGCCTGAATGCGCGAAACATCCAACAAATCGTCCACAAGCTTAGTGAGGCGATTGACCTGCGCATTAGAGATATCCAGCACCTTAGCTAGCTTCTCAGGCGAGGGCGCCACAGCTTGCTCTGGCTTAGTCGCCTTGCGAGTCATCTGAAGCTGAAGCTTCAGCGAAGTAATAGGTGTTTTGAGCTCATGCGAAGCAATCGACATGAACTCGTCTCGCGTACGAATAGCTTTTTGGGCAGCTTCGTAGAGAAATGCGTTGTCGATAGCGATCCCAGCGCGGCGACCCAGCTCTTCGGCCATTGCCAGATCGTTCTCGTTATAGATGTGCTCGGATGTAGCTGAGACGATCGAGATCGCACCCATCACCTTGCCGCGCGTGATGATCGGCACGACCATGCATGAGTCGCAGCGCAGCTCTCTCATGATCTCCAAATGCCTAGCGTCCTTTGCCGCAGCCACAAGGTAGGCGCCAGGGACAATCGGGGTGAAAAGAGACTTGCCGGTGCGGATCACCTGACCGATGCCCGTCCCCTCCTCAGAGGAGGCGGGGTAGTATTGCGAAAGCTCCTCAATCAACGCTTGCTTGCCTGGATCGCGATGCACGATCGCCACGCGCTCTTTGCTTTGGTCTTCTTTCAAAATGGTGACCGTGCACCAATCCGCCAGAGCGGGGACGACCAACTGCGCGAGCTGCTGCAGCGTCCGATGGTAATCAAGCGACGAGGCCAGAACGGTGCTCGCCTCTGCCAGGAATATCACTCGCTGGCTTTCCTTCTTACGCTCTTCCAGGGCGGCCTGCTCGCGGATCATCCTCATGTGCTCGTTCTCGGCTTGTTTGGCCTCAGTAATGTCCTCAGAAATACCAAGCAGGTACTCCGGTTTACCATCTACGCCGAAGATCGGGATCTTTCGCGTGTGAAGCAACCTCGTGCCTTTGTACTTCGTCTGCACAGGCTCTTCAGGAATGTCGGTGATTGATCGGCCGGCTAGGACCTCGCGATCCTTAGATGTGAAAAAATCAGCTTCCGAGGTCGGGAAAAAATCATAGTCGCTCTTGCCGATCAGGTCCTCGCGAGAAAAGCCCAGAAGCTCCTCACCCGCCTTGTTGAAACGAACAAAGCGTAGATCCTTGGCGTCCTTCACGAAAACCATGTTCGGCAAATACTCGATCACCGAATCTAAGAACGTCTGCGACTTGAGCAGCTCTCCCGTTCTCTCCCTGACCGCATTCTCCAGGTACACCGCCGAATTCTCGAGCAGCTCTTTTGCGCGCCGGGACTCCTCGATATCCGTATTGGTCCCGAACCAGCGGATGATCTCTCCTTCGTCGTTTCGTATGGGTACGGCGCGCGACAAGAACCAGCGCCACTCCCCTTCCTTGCTTCGAATCGGGAACGTGTCCTCCCAAGCGACCCCTGCCGCGAGGGCTTCCTTCCAGTGCCTCACGACGCGTTCTTCCTCGTTTGGATCCTGAACGGACCGCCATCCCCAACCAATCACGTCCCCTGGCTTCGTTCCGGTGTATTCGTACCAGCGATCATTGTACCAAGTGACTGCGCCATCCGGCGCGGCAACCCAAGCCAACTGAGGAATGGAGTTGGCGAGCCTTTGAAATTGCTCCCGCTCTCGCTCGGCTTCGCGCCTCATGAGCTCGAGTTCGGCGGTGCGCCTCTCGACTTTCTCTTCAAGCTCCTCATTGACGCGTTTGAGCCTTTCCTCCGCCATCTTACGTTCGGTGAGGTTCTTGGTGAGCTTCGAAAATCCGATGAGCTTGCCTGATTCGTCGCGAATCGCAGTGATCACGACATGAGCCCAAAAACGGGAGCCATCCTTGCGGACGCGCCAGCCCTCTTCCTCGTAGCGACCCACTTTGGTAGCGATCAGCAGTTTCTGCTCTGGGTGCCCTGAACGCGCCACTTCCTTGGGATAGAAGATCGAGAAATGCTTACCCAAGATCTCGCTTTCTTCGTAGCCCTTGTGGCGCTTGGCTCCTTCGTTCCAGCTCGCTACGCGTCCATGCTCATCGAGCGTGAAAATAGCGTAGTCCCGCACGCCTTGGACGAGCATCCGAAAGCGCACCTCCGAGAGCCTGAGCGCCTCTCGGGAGCGCTCCAATTCGAGGTTCTTTTGGTACAGATCCGCGAAGACATTGACCTTAGCTCTCAACGCCAGGGGTTCGTAAGGTTTGAAGACATAGTCGACAGCGCCCAATTTAAATCCAAGCTCGATGTACTTAGGATCGCGATCCAACGCCGTCACAAAGACGATCGGGACGTCCTTGCCTCGCTCGCTCCGGCGGATCATCGCCGCTGTCTCGAACCCATCCATCACGGGCATCTGAATATCGAGAAGAATGACCACGAAGTCTTCGTTTTTGACAGCTTCGATCGCCTCATGACCAGAGCGGGCTTGCTTGAGCCTATATAAAGGAGAAGCGAGCACAGCCGACAATGCGATGAGGTTTTCCTCACGGTCATCGACAAGCAGGATATTAAATGGCTTCAACGGTGCAGGCAATGAGGTCCCCTTGAGGCGTAAAATTCAGACCTGGAACTAACACAGAGGAATGCAGGCGCCTAAGACTATCAGCGGCGCTTAGGGAGGGATGCCAGAGGGTTGTCGAAGAAGTCCACAACCCCCGTCTCGATGCAGTACTCGGCTCCCACGACGACGAGTTTTCCGGCCCTCACCTGCTCTTCCAAGAACCGGCTTCCATGGCGTAGATGGTCCGTCGAAGCCAGAACGTTGGCGCGCACGGCATCGCTCCAGAGCTTCGTTCGCCGGGTCTTGCGCGAGGCAAGTTTCTCGATATGGGGTTTGATCCGCCCTACGATCGCTTGAACATTCTCGGCCGAGACCGTCTTCTTGCCGGCAATCGAATCCAATGTCGCCTGAATCGCGCCACACTCCGTGTGCCCCATCACGACGACGAGCTGAGCTTGGGTCGTCGCTGCGGCGAATTCCACGCTGCCGACCTGCGAGGGTGCCACGATATTTCCGGCAACCCGGATGACAAACAAGTCCCCCAGCCCCTGGTCAAAGAGAATCTCGGCGGGCGCGCGCGAATCTGAACAAGACAAAATAATGGCGAAAGGCCCCCGAGGCTTGACCAGCAGCCAATCCGCATCACGGGAAGCCGCAACGGACGCCGCGCCACGCTTACGAGCGAAGCGTCTATTACCTTGCATTAATCTGGTGAGGGCTTGTTTGGCTGGGATGGGTTTTAGATTAGCCATAATTTACAGGAACGCTTGAGATATACCCCCGTCCAAATAAAAAAGGTATAAATGATAGCGACCCTTCCAACACCCAGGAGCCCTCATCATGGAAATACCAAAAGACGCCGACGTACAGCTGAAGAAAACGTTTACTGGCTATCAGAAGTTCGTGGTCGCGATCCTAGCCTTTCTGCAGTTCACGATCATCCTCGA
Organism: Bdellovibrionia bacterium; assembly: GCA_044227445.1. Taxonomy (GTDB): domain Bacteria; phylum Bdellovibrionota; class UBA1018; order UBA1018; family UBA1018; genus JBGAWT01. Next base: position 8,747 of record JBGAWT010000068.1, read on the forward strand.
CTTCATGATCATGTCGCCACTGGGAGCCATGCTCATGCCTGCGCTGAGCATCACTCCGGCGCAATTCGGGTTGGTTGTTTCGGTGTACGCCTTTAGCGCGGGTTTTTCGGGGCTGCTCGCCGCTGGATTCGCCGACCGCTTCGACCGAAAGAAACTGCTGCTGTTTTTCTACACAGGCTTCGTTGGCGGAACCCTCCTGTGCGGCATCGCACCCACATACGAGTTCTTGCTCATGGCGCGAATGATCACCGGGATTTTCGGCGGAGTGATCGGCTCGATCGTGTTTGCGATCACGACGGATCTGTTTCCGCTGGAGATGCGCGGACGCGTGATGGGATTCGTTCAGACTGCTTTCGCAGCAAGCCAGGTTTTGGGGCTTCCGCTGGGACTCATGCTCTCAAACCGTTGGGGATGGCACGCGCCCTTCCTGATGATCGTTGTCGTTAGCCTCGCAGTTGGAGTCGTGATCATCACCTACTTAAAACCTATCCGAGAGCACTTGCAGCATCGCGTCGACCGAAGCCCGCTGCATCACTTGACTCAGACCGTCTCAAAGCCCCGCTACCTTCAAGGCTTTGCGACGACCGCCCTGCTGAGCACCGGGGGCTTCATGCTCATGCCGTTCTCCAGCGCTTTTAGCGTCCACAATATGGGGATCTCGTTGGACAACCTCCCGATCATTTATATGGTGACGGGCGCTTTCTCGATTTTCATGGGACCGCTCGTGGGCCGAATGAGCGACACGCTGGGTAAATTCCGCGTTTTCGTCTTCGGTTCCCTGCTATCGATGGCGATGATCTTCATTTATACGCACTTGGAGGTCACACCTTTGCACGTGGTCATCGCGATCAACGTAGTGCTGTTCTTAGGAATCACCTCGCGCATCATCTCTTCCTCAGCCCTGATGTCGGCGCTTCCGGCCCCATCAGACCGAGGAGCCTACATGTCAGTCAGCTCGTCAATTCAGCAGATATCCGGTGGACTAGCAGCGGCACTTGGGGGCTTGATTGTCGTCCAGACGAGCTCCGGCTCACTCGAGCACTTCGACAGGCTAGGTTACGTCGTGATTGGAGCAACCCTAGTGACGATGGCAATGATGTATTTCCTCAACCGATACATTCAAAGTCGACGCACCTAAATGAAAACGGGAGCCTGCTTGCGCAAGCTCCCGTCTTTCCAGCTCCCCAAGTGAGCTAGAAACTTCTTTCGACCGGCAGATAGAACGTTCCATCCAGCTTGATCGGGCGAGTCTCAGGCGTCTTCTTGTCCTTGTCGCCTTCGCTCAGGCCGAACCGCAAGGTTCCGATCTGAGTGAGGAAGATATCGAACCGAACGTACGGCGCGTCCTCCAAGGGACACATCACGCGGGTGCTTGCCGTCGTCATGTCGACTTCTTCGTTTACTTTCCAAACGTCGCGGCCGCAGGCGTTGAGCCGATCGAGCAAGCGACGACCCACTTCGTTGAGCGGAGTGACCGATACGGTCGAAATACGGATGTCCATTTGCTTGGTTCCAGCTGGCAGCCCGTTTTGACCCGACAGATCATCTCTGATTTCGAATTCGCCGCGATATTTGATGATGACCTGCGCGCTCGTGCAGGAAGCATCCGAATGGTATTCGCGCACGAGAGTAATGACCGCTCCGTTGAGCTGGTAGTACTCGCGCATCGAGATATCGAAGATGTCGCTTCCTCGGCAGTTGCTAGACCAGGTCTTTAGAGTCTCCGGGGATTTTGCTGCGTTGTTCGCAGCAATCACAGGATTTCCGGGGGGACCGCCGCAGCCATTTACTAAGGTAAGCAAGGCAGAAAAGCCAAGCAGGTTTCTTATTGTGTGCATGTTTCGTCTCCATTGTGGGTTGTTGACGGCGCGAGCACTTGCAAGGAAGGAGCCAACCTCCCACCGATCTGAGCTCGAAAGAAAATACGAAATCCCAGGATCATGGTCGAAAGTGACAATCGCGCGGCGGATTTTGGCACAAGCTGCCCGCCAGAAGACACGCAACAGCGAGCGGCCTGTGGCATGCCCCGTGCACTAGTGCATGGCAATGGAAGACGTAAATAAAACAACCCACAAAAAAGGATTAGCCATGGCCATGAAAGAACAAGAACAGAAGAACATGAACAACCCAAGCCGCAGCTCGATGGATCCGGCACGCGCACGCGCAGAGCAGACCGAACAACGCGCTGTTCGCACGGGTGGCAAGCAGGATGATTTCTCTGCGGGCTCCAAGGCCCCGCAATCAGATGAGCGCCTCAAAAGCCAGATCACCTCGCTACTAGCGCGCGACAACCAACTGGCGTCTGCAGGCGTCGAATTTGAAGTCCGTGGTGGAAAGGTGACGCTCAAGGGCTGGGTTCCCTCGGTGGACCTAAAGCAGAAGGCCGAAAGCACGATCCATGACGTCGATGGGATCGAGCATGTCGAAAACCAAATCCAGGTCCACGGCCACGGACAACCGCAAAACTACGGCCAACCTTCGGATGGTTCGGGCTTGGCGCGAGAAAGCGAAGATCGTTCGCGCCCGCAAAGCGGCATCGGCTCTGACCGCAGCCGTTCCGGAGCAGCTTAAGACAGCCTTGCTTGGAAGCTACGCTTCTGGGCAATAGGGTCGCATACTCATCTCGGCCGTGTGCCAAGCTTGAGTATGCGGCCCTCTTTTTTGTTGAGCTTTAGGCTGCAGGAAGCTGAACTTCGAATGTAGAGCCTTCGTTCAACGCGCTTTGAACCTGGACCTTGCCGCCGTGTGCGTCGACGATTTGCTTGACGATGTACAGACCGAGCCCCAGCCCGCTGATGTTCGTCCCTTTAACCGCCCTTTCGAAACGCCCGAAGATGCGTTCCAAGTCCTCCGGGCCAATGCCGATCCCATGATCCGAAACCGAGAATGAAACGGAGTCGCCGTTCTGGTGGAGCGTGATCTCAAGCGGTTTTCCTGAGCCGTACTTCATCGCGTTGGTAAGCAGGTTGACGATCACTTGCTCGATCCGGAAACGATCTCCTCTGACACGTGAAGGCCCCTGAGGCTTGAAGATCACTTTGCATCCCGCATTCGCCAGCGCATCCGAAAACCGTTCCACTACGTCAGTTAGAAGCTCTGTCAGATCGAATTCGGCCACATCAAGCACGAGCTTTCCGGCTGAGATTCGAGAAACGTCCAAGAGCTCGTCGGTAAGCTTGCTCAGACGCCCGAGCTGGCGATCGGAAGTCTCTAAAATGCGCTCGAGCCGATCTGGATTGACGTTTTTAATCGCATCCGAGCGCAGCATTCGCATGAGCGCTTGAGTCTGGATCTTAAGTGGCGTGATGGGCGTCTTGAGCTCATGCGAAGCGATCGATAAAAACTCGTCTCGCACCCGGATGGCAGCCTGAGCTTCCTTATAAAGGTTCGCGTTGTCGATTGCCATTCCCACGCGACGAGCGAGGTCCTCGGCGACAGCCAGGTCTTCCTTTCCGTATGAGCGGCCGGCTTTGGTCAAGATGAGAGTCATCGCGCCGAGCGTCTTTCCGCGCGCCACGATGGGAACGATGATGGTGGATCTAAACCCCAGCTTGCGCATGACACGAAGGTGCTCGTCGTCTTGCGCCACTGCCTGCAGCATCTCGTCTGAGATTTGGCTATAAAGCTCGGACTCCCCACGTTGTATGACTGCCGCGACACCCGCCTCCGCTTTTGGGTCAATGGGATAACGAAGCAGCCACTTGTTAGCTAGGGCATCCTTGCCTGGATCCGAATGTGTGATCGGCAACGCACGGATCTCCCCGCCCGGCGTTAACAAGTGAATCAAGTACCAGTCCGCAATTGTAGGAACGGCAAGCCTTCCGACGCGCGTGAGCGTCGTCTCATAGTCCAAGGAACCGGCGAGCGCGAGGCTCACCTCCGACAAGAGGTCCGCGCGCTCTTTGCTTCGCCTCAGCTCTTCGTCTGCCTCCTTCAGGCGAGTGATGTCCACCGAAAGTCCTCGGATCTCCCGGCCACCGCCTGATGCCCGAGCTGAGATCCGCATGCCCGTATGAAGCCAGACCTCGCCCCGACTGGCGTGCTTGAAGCGATGCTCGATGCCGACATCGCGCCTCTCGTGGATCACTTCTTTGACTGCAGAAAGAAACCGCTCTCGATCTTCGGCGTTCATATGGCTCATAAGGAAACCGGGCTCAGAAGCCCAATCCTCGTGGCCATACCCCAAAATCCGCTCTGAGCTGGGGCTGACAAAAGTCAGCTCAAGCGTGTCTGGGTTAGCCGACCACACGACTCCGTGGTGAATCCCGTTGACCAGCTCCCGGTATTTGCGCTGATCAGCCCGCTCCCTTCGCAGACTCCGAAGCTCCAAGTGAGCGATCTGCCTGTCGCGTTCGCGCCTCTCGGCTTCTTGCCTCATCTTTTCGGTCTGAAGCAGTTTGGCGGTCTTCCGAGCTAGATCGACAAATACAGCCACCTTAGAGCGCAGGATATGCGAGTCGTAGGGTTTGTAGATGTAATCTACGGCGCCGAAATCGTAGCCCTTGTGAAGATGCATCTCGTCGCTATTGATCGCGGTAATGAAAATAATGGGAATCTCGCGGGTGCGCTCGCTTCTTTTGATGATCGCCGCAGTCGCAAACCCATCGAGATCCGGCATCTGGACATCCATGAGAATCAGCGCAGGTTCGTGATCCAACAGATACCGTAAGGCTTCGTCCCCGGAGCCCGCCTTGACCAGATTGTACTCTGGCGAGTCTAAAACCGCCTCCAACGCCACGAGATTCTCGACCCGGTCATCGACAAGCAAAATATCCGTCTTGATGCCCTCACCTAGCAAGCTCAACGGCGGATCCCCCGTAAGATGGTGATTCCAAAACTAAGGCAAGGAGTTCTTCCAGCTCGATGGGCTTCTTCAGAAACCCGTCCACTCCCATCGAGGCGGCCTTCGAACTCGTTTGACTATCTGCGGACATGACGACGGTTCGTGAGCCCCGGTCGGAAATCAAAAGGCGATTTCTCTCCGCAACAAATTCCGCGCCGCCCATGACGGGCATCATCAGGTCCAACAAGATTAAGTCGGGACTTAAACCGGAGATAAGCAAATCCAACGCGATCCGACCATTGGCTGCGAGGTCCACGTGATGGCCTTCGCTCTCAAAAAAATCTCGTAAAGAGTCGCGAATATCTTCCTCGTCCTCGACGATGAGAATATGGCGCTTTGGGTTCATATTGCGGCTTATGTAAACGATCGCTGCTCAGCACGACACAAAATTTAATTTCTTGCGGTGAAATTTCCCCAATGTTAGCTGTGCGAAAATTTCGGGGAGAATACCGGTGAAGCCAGCTCAAGCAATCCATCCAACTGCGCATCCAAAAACTGCTCGAAAAAATATTCCCCAAAAACTAAAACACAGCTCCCCCATCCTCAAATCAAAGAATAAGCGCGCGCTCGAGCGCAGCCACGTCGACTCCACCGAATGGGAACAACTTTCGTTTTCAAGTCGAGATGAGATCGATCAACTCGTGGAGATCTTGAAGTCCGTAAAAGGGGGCGATTTTTCTGTG
>JBGAWT010000069.1:0-14222 GCA_044227445.1 Bdellovibrionia bacterium
TTTTGTCCGCGGTCTGGCCTCACGCGATGCACGACGACATACTTTTCTGAAGACTCACCGCCTAGGGCGATCAACCAGGACATCACCACCAAAAAAGGATTGTTGTTCCAATAGGCTAGCGTAGCCAGCACAGCGATGAGAACACGCGGAGCGAAGATAAGTCCCGCCCACCAAATCGGCCCACCCCAGGCGATACCTGAGAAAAGCAGAGTCAGGCGCGGAAAGACCGTAGCGAAAAACAAAAATAAAAACCCATGATTGAGCCAAAACTCATCGTTTCCGAAATCGACTCCAAAAACCCCAGCCGATAGAGCGACCGCTCCTGTGATGGCTAAAAACCCGATGACGAATCTTAAAAAAGATCTCATTCCCAGGGCATACCATGGATTGCCGCAGGCCCGAAGTGGGGGTACAAGGCCTGTGCATGAAGACACGGTTCTCGCCCCAAACCATCGCTTTCTTGAAAAAGGCCTCGCGCCAAAAAAAGGCGGATTGGCTCGATAAGAACCGCGAGGAGTACGAGCGCGTGGTGCAAGCGCCGCTGCAAAACTTGGCCGCCAGCCTCAAAGCCTCGCTCGCCCGGGACGCGATCGGGTACCATTTTCCGATTCGCGGATTGGGAAGACTCAAACGCCCCGCCCATCGCGTGGCCGACGGCGGGATGTACAAAAGCTGGCTTTCGTACTCCGTGTCGCGCCCTTCGGAATCGCGCTTCGATCACAATCCCAATCTTTATTTCATGATCGACCCTTGGGATAAAGACGATCCCGTCTTGGTCGCGGGAGGATTGTATATGCCTTCCTCTAGACAGCTCAGAGCGGTGCGTGAAGCCATCGCGCGAGACGCAACTGCGTTTGATCGACTGTTCAAAGACAAGGAATTCGCGCGATGCTTTAAGGGCGGTTTTTCAACCGATAAGATCGCAAAACGACCACCTCGCGGCTTTGAGCCTGAGCACCCGATGATGCATTGGCTGAAGCTTCAGGCTTTTTTCGTGTGGCGCCCCTACACGATGAAGGAATTCCGCTCGGAGCGATTTCCCGAAATCGTCGCACGCGATTGGAAGCAGATCTTGAGGCTCAACGTCCTGCTTGGGCAGGCGATCGAAGGCCGAGCGCCCGCGGCAGCCACGCCTCCGAAATCTCTCACCAGTCGACTTGATGAGCTTGAGGCTCCAAAAAGGGCGATGGATTTTTAGTTCTTAACCAATCGATAATAGTAGGCCGTGCCCTTGTGCCGACGACCCAGCAAATGGGTCACTAGGATCCGCAGCATATGAAACGGCTTGGGATAAAATGGCACGAGCTTCGTGCACACGTTCCAAACGCGCGCAAAGTGATACCAGCCCCTGAACTCAGGCCGCCCCTTCAAGAGTAAGATGTAATCCTTCGGGAAAAAGAAAAAATGCCAGACGTTGGCCGAGAAGCGCTCCTCGACGCGGAATCCTGCCGCGACAAACATCCGCTCGAGCTCTTCGCGCGGAAAAAGCGAGATGTGCTCAGGCACTGCGGCGACCACATCCGCCCCTCGAGCAGCCAAGCGAGCTGCGATCGAGCGATCCCCCGCGCTGTAATTAGCTTCGGTAAAAAGCAGCACCATTCCGCCGGAGCGCAAGGCGCGTGCCCACTCCCGCAAAACCACGGGAATGTCTTTGACGTGACCCAAGACATCCATAGAAAAAACCCCGTGAAGCGCTCCATCTGCCACCGGGATCTTACCTGCCTCATCCAAAAGTCCGAAACGGCACGAGCTCTTGGCGTCTGCGGCAAAGTGCCTAGCCACTTCGATTTGAGTCGCAAACACATCGTAGCCTGAAATCGGCTGTCCGATGGCGCGCGAGAAATTGATCGTCGTTCCGCCCGTTCCGCACCCGTAATCCGCAAGCGATAGCGCAGCGTCAGAAAACGCCCCACGACAAGCGCGCCAAAAGCGCAGGATAAAGTGATGGCGTGTATCGAGTCCAAAGCGAACGCGAGACCAAAACGAAAAATCCTGCAGCGTGCGATCCGGCTCGCTCCACCACATCTCTTCGCCGTTTTCGATCTTACCGCCCCACTGGCCGCGGTAGCGCGTGACGTCTGCCATGTGCTGCTCTTACCGCATTTGTAGGACGACGCGAACGATAAAGGTGATGATCACGCCTAGAACAACGAGCGCGCCCGTGAACTGGGAGCCGCGAATCAGGGTTCCCCTGCCCGCCCGCGCCCCACCGTTGAGCTCGCTCGCTTCGCCGTCGGCCGTATTAATAAACGTCTCGCGGTCAACGATGACGGCCTGCGGTGGCAGGTCCGGTGTTTGGGGAGCAAAGCCATCCATCTTTTTGATCGCCGTACCGATAGCCAGGAACTCCAAAAGCCCGCCACCCATCTGGTAAACGTAAGTCTTGGTGCCCACCACCGAATCAGCTCCCATCTGAGCCGCCTGTTGATGAATTCGCTCGATAGCCTTTTCGCGCGCTTCGTAGATCAGCTCGGTGAGCGCCGTGATCTCGCCCCGGACTAAAGAGCGAAACGCGGATGCGATCCCGCCGACGATGCCCAAGGAGTAAACCGAAACCCCCATCACCAGATGCAAAGGCACATAGCCTAGCTTGACGATGTTCCACATCTCTTCGTTAGTCATATCGCTCGTGATCGGCCCACCGGGCAGACCCTCGAGCTTGGGATGGTGAGAAGCCGTTCCGAGCATCACCATTTCCTGCATGCCCATGAACGGCAAAATGGAAGTTTCGATGCCAAGCACCGCATTGGCTCCTGCGCGCGTCGCTTGATCGCTGATGCGCTTGAGCGCAAGCTGCCTCGTTTCTTGGAAGATCTCAGTGAACTCTGTCACCTCTCCCCGCTTGAGGCTTCGAAACATCCCAACGATCCCACCGCCGACACCGACCGAATAAGCAACGTTCCCGAAAACGAACTTTCGCGGCTCAAATCCGCAGTCCAACTGACAGTAAAGCGCCTGACCGTTTGCCGAGGTCGAAAAACCCCGCATCCCTGGCGAATTGGCGTGAATCGCCGAACCGATGGACAAGAACTCGATATTACCCGGATGCAAGATGAGCTCGCTAGAAACTCCCGTGACACCCGTTGCGCCCATTTTTTGCGCCTCACCCACGAGCCTAGCGTAAGAGCGTTCGCGCCCTTCGTAGATCATGTGCGTGACTTCTTCGACCTCGCCGCCCACCAGGGTTTGAAGCCCCGACATGATTCCGCCGGCCACTCCCAGCGAAACGACGCTATTGCCGACGGCCAAGCCACCGGGCTTGAAGCCCTTGAGATGAAGGCAATACATCTCATTTCCCGAAAGACCTGTGGTGGTAGCTGAAGCACCTTTGAATGCAGGGGGCATGCTCATGAGTTCTTCTCCGTGGATACGAGGTCGATTTTCAGTTCTTTTCCGCAACCCGTGCAGCGATCCAGCATCGGGAACTTAAATACGCTTCGTTCAATCTTGAACTCAGCCGCGCAACGCGGGCACTTGGCCCGCCCACCCTTGATGACTCGCTCGCGAGAGAGAATTGTCGCAAACACGATGGGGCCCGCCAGAAAAAAACCGGGGACCAGCACGAAGTGGAGCAATGGAATAATGATCGAGACCACGGAGGCGACCCAGCAAATGCCTCCAAACTTCAGAGCGCGGGCGGTGCGATCCTTCTTGGACCAGGACAACACATCCACCGTTCCAAGACCATCTCCCTCAACCCCGGTCTCAAACGCACGGACGGCAAGCTGGCTTTCACCCGTAATTTCGACACTCATGGCTTCGATCCTTGGTGCGAACGCCACTCTTTTTCGACGATCAGGCGCGCGCCCTTCTTAAAGGTCACATACGACCAAATCCACTGCAGCAGGACGATGAGCTTGTTCCTAAATCCGATTAAATAATAGATGTGGATTCCAATCCACATCACCCAGGCGGCAAATCCCGCAAGACGAAACCCGCCGATCTGAACCACAGCTTTGCGCCGCCCGATCGTAGCTACCATTCCCTTGTCCCAATACTTAAAGGGTTGGGTGGTTTTGCCTGCGATTGCTCGAACGATGCTTCGCGCTGCATGCTTTCCTTGCTGCATCGCGAGAGGCGCTAAGCCTGGTAGCGGTTGACCTTGGGCATCCTCTAAATAAGCAAGGTCACCCACGACAAACACTGAAGCGTCCCCGGGCAGGGAGAGATCCGGGTTCACCTTGACGCGACCCGTTCGATCGAGGGGCGCATCGAGGAACCGCGCCAAAGGAGAGGGCTCGACGCCAGCTGCCCAAAGCACGGTCTCGACTTCAACTTTCTCCGAACCGATCGACACATAGCCTCGCCCGATGTCCGAGACTCGCGACTCGTACCAAATCTGGACGCCCAGCTCCTCGAGATCGCGGGCAGCGCGGCGAGAGAGCTTCTCGTCAAATCCCGCTAAGATGCGTTTACCCGCATCCACCAAGATGATGCGAGTTTGCGAAGGATCGATGCGCCTAAAATCTCGGGCCAACGTGTAACGACTGATCTCGCCCAATGCACCCGCGAGCTCCACGCCCGTAGGCCCACCGCCAACAACCAAGAACGTGAGCAGAGCCTTGCGCCGCACGGGATCATCTTCTTTTACGGCCAACTCAATGGCAAGCAGCATGCGCCTGCGAATTTCGGTGGCCTGCTCCAAGCTCTTCAGGCCCGGCGCGAACTCTTCCCAGTCGTTCTTCCCGAAATAGCTTTGGTCCGAGCCACTAGCGACGATCAGAAAATCGTAAGGCACGTCCGCCTCGCGCGTGCGAACCACTCGCTTAGCCGTATCGATTGCCGTCACCTCGCTGAGCACCGTGTGCACCTGCGAGCTTCGCGAGAAGATCGCGCGAACCGGCATCGCCACGTCGGCGGGCGAAAGCGCGGCCGTGGCTACCTGGTACAACAAAGGCTGAAAAAGATGGTGATTGCGCTTATCGATGAGCGTGACCTGAACGCCGCGTGAATGAGCAAGCCCTCGGGCTGCCATGAGGCCACCGAATCCTGCCCCAATGATCACGACTCTCTTTTGGGTCACCAGGGAGTTGTAGCCCTTCGGATTCGCTTTTTCACTTGCGAACTTGGTTTTACAGGGCTTTAGTCTTCTCAATGATCAATGGGAACAAGGCGTGGGCACTGCTCGCGTTGTTGGTGGGGGCAGGATCATTTCAAAACGCGCGCGCTGAGGAAACGCCAGCACCTTCGACGGTGCAGGCAACCAGCCGCTCTCTGATTGATCGTGCACGCGATCGATTCAGCGTCACTTACTTCGGCCAGCTCTACGGTCCGTCGCTGGATGCTCCAGATCCAGGCGGCACTCCTGTGAGCAATGTCCCGCACACACTCTCTGACAGCGGCCAGCAAGGCGCTTCGGCATACCTTCACAATGACTTAAGGCTCAATATCAAATCGAGTCTCCCTGTGACGTTTCGAGCTCAGGTCAGATTTACGATGAGGCCCTGGGTGGATCCAAACACCGACGGCTCGCTCGTTCACCCTTTTGACTTTTTGAATCCGCGCGTCGGGGCTTACAACTTTCGGCAGGTCAATTCGCAGTTTTCGCTGCTCACCTGGATCTGGGGTGACATCCCGACCAATATGGGAGCGATCAAGCGCTCGCTCATCACCGATCCTGCGCTCTTGGTTGTGCCCGAATACCGCTTAGGCTCGAGCGCGGTTTACTCGGGTGCGTACCTCATGGCTCGCGGCTGGATCTACGCCAACGGAGATGCGGCGCACGCAAACAACGGTCTCATGTTCGATGGCTACGTGGCTCCCTATGTAAAGTGGAACTTCAAAGGACGCGTGAGCGCCGTAGGAACGTTTGAGTGGTATCCGCAGTACGCTTTGGACACCTCCCCAAGCGGCGGCGATTGGGCAACACCACCCGTAGATATTCAGCTCGCGCTGAACTGGGAAGTGAACGATTCGTTTTGGGTTCAACCCTACGTGCAGATCTTCCCCTCACAGCTCTCGCTGCGCACCTCGATGGTCGGGGCGTACGTAGGCGCGACTCTATTTTGATTTCTTTGTAGCTGGTCTGCGCGTCTTGCTCACCGTGCGAGCCGCGCTCTCGTCTCCATCGTCCGCAGGCGTCGTGGTTGAATCTGCAGGCGCGGGAACAGGCGGTGGTGGACCAGGATCATTCTTAGGTTCTGGTGCTGGTACCGGAGGTGGTGGACCAGGGTCTCTCTTAGGCTCAGGGGCAGGCGCTGGGGGCGGGGGGCCCGGATCAGGCCTTTGCGCAGGCTCCACTTGCTCCGGAGTACGCTCCTCCGCATCAGACTCGTACTTGATGGGCTGATTCATCCCGCTCAGATCAAGCTTCGGGCAATCCGCCTGCAAAAGCTCCGTGAGCTGCTCGTCAGAGAGCTTCACAGGCCGCTTCAATGTCAGGGTGTCGGAGTAATCGAAAATTTTCTCTGCTGCCACGGAGCAGCTTTCCATCTTCCCGCTCGTGTAAGAACGAATGGTGACGTAAAGCGGTACCCAGCGATCCTTCTCGCCCTCCTTACGAATGCGGACTGCTTTACTCGCTAAGGGCGATCCGGTCGTCCAAGGTGTTTCCATCACGATGCCGGTGGCATCAATGACATCGACGCCACCCTTGAGCCGAACATAGCTCCTGGAGTCCACAGGCTTGATATCAAACTTGGCGACATTACTACTGAGCAGGGCACCGCTCTTAGCGCTGAACGAAAACTTAGAGCCCAGACCGTCTCGAACGGAGATCGTCTGATTGGCTTGACCTGCGAAATTAGGAGCCACGCTCAATCTCGAGCGTGGGAAAAAGAAAAATGCCTTGGTCCAAACAGGACCGCCCTTATCGAGATAGGCCGAAATCTGAAAAGCGCCGCTCGGCGCGAATGTATAGCCTCGCTTGATCCCACCCGTGGGCTCCTCCGGCACGACGTCAATGATGCATGAATTGAAACGCGTGGGTTGCTGGTGAAACTTGATGCCATTCACGTTCATGGCTTTCTCGATGCACTCTCGAGCCAGAGCGGAGGGCGCAGCAAAACCGGACAGAATGAGGAACAAGATGAGATTTCTCACCCTCAAATTATATCACGGCTATTTAACGAGGCTTAGCTGACCCCTTAGGAGGCAGTAGGTAATAATTAACCACCCGCGGGGCGGACCGAATATCGTCAAGCTCGCGCTCAATTCGGTAGAAGGGGCGGTTTTCGGTATTGATCGTGACGCGGGTCAGATGCTGCCGTTTGCTGATATCCACTTTTTCAAGCGTCGAAAACGCGTTGCCCGCTTTGAACGAGGTCTTTTTGGGCGGACCCCATGGCAACACGATCTCAAGCTCGGCGGGCAGTGCGACTTGATCGCTATGATACTTCTTATAGTCCCTTACCTGCTCATCAGCGGCCGTCATCATTTGATTGATGTACTTCGGCCCCGGCTCTAGCTCGGGATCGCGAGTCTTGACTTCAACTAGCTTGGAGTTGCCGGTGTCAAAGAAGACTCTAAAGTCGGGCGTCTTCTCTTTGGGGCGTTGGAACTCTTTGATCCATTCGAGGTGAACAACGTGTGGATCCTGCCAATACTTTTCGGCGATCTGTAACTCACCAACCGCGCCGTAATCGCCTGCGCGTGCCCGCTCAAGGCAGTCTTGAACTCGAGCGAGTTGAACCGGATCTCCAAAGTATTGGTCTTGGTAAAAACCATACCGACGATCGACGTACTCAACCCAAAACTGCGCCTGATTCGGCCAGAGGATTTTTCTAATTTCCCAAATCGAGGTGTGCGAAAAATGCGAGCGCACGCTGTCCGAGGGTTCTGACAGATCATTGCTAGCAAGGGCTAGAATGCAGGCGGGGCTTGCTTGATCAACTTTCTTGAGCCGAACGCCCGAATTGGCGTGTGCACCGAGAGCCACGAAAAACAGCAACCACGCAGCTATTTTTGGAATTTTTGACCCGCCAAACATCGGTCGGCTTATCGCGCGCGTGACCTGGTGTGTCAATTAATTTGTTTAAGTTAAGCGATCAATCCGTTTCGCCAGTGCATCTAGATCCGCGAACCGACTATAAGGGCACTGCGGGAGCACATCCCCTAGATTTTTATTCAAAGCACTTCTAGCCCCGAGAAGCGACCAAAGCGTACATACAGTACGCTGCGGGAGCGCCGAGAAGCCTGACGCAGTATCACGAAGTTTATCGGGGATAAAAGTGGTGGCTCCTCCGAGGGTCGAACTCGGACACCCGTAAGGATACACGATTTTGAGTCGTGCGCGTCTGCCAGTTCCGCCAAGGAGCCACAGGCAGTGAGTGAAACCTTCGTTTAGCGCAAACGGGTCGCGCTGTCTAGGAGCTCCGCTGAGTCGCCAACCAAGCGGTCGGACCCCGCCAACCCCAGTCTTGGATCTCAAGCCGCGCTCCCGTGCGCACCGCCAGGCGTGTGCGCGCCCCTAAAGGTAGGGCAAAGTGCTCATCGCCGTGACCCACAGGCAGGCCCCAAAAAACCGGGATGTCATACTCTTGGCCCACGCGCCTGAAGATGGCCTGAAGCGTGGGCACCGCAGCCAGCTCGCGCCTCAGTGGGGTCTTCTTAGGCCCCCCTACTCGTGCTGCGGTAAGCGGAACGATGTCGCGGCAATGCGAAAAATTTCCTAGCACCAAGGCTCGGGCCTTTTGAAGCGCTCCGGAGTTAAGAAGCTGCTGAACCGTTCTATCGATGCGGTACAGAGGCTCGTCCGTATCTTCCAGGAAAACGACTCGGTTGGCGAAATCCGGCGTGTAGGGCGTTCCCAACAAGGAGCACAGCACAGTGAGGTTTCCGCCTACAATCTCACCCTCGACCACCCCGCCCTTGCCGGGATGCAAGAGCTTGAGTCCCCTTCGACCCAAAGTATGCACAGCCAGATCGCTCCATTCGGAGGCGAGCTCACCCTTCACCCATGCGCAAAGAGCTTTGAGCTCAGCGGGTTTGCGCTCCGTAAACTTGCGCAGCCCCGGCATCTCGCCATGAAGGCCAAACCAACCCCAGCGTCTCCTGACAAACTCCTGCATCGCCGTCGAATCCGAATAGCCGACGTACAGCTTTCCGGTCGGCGGCGCGCCCTGCTCTTTAGTCCAACGATCCAAGAATCCTAAAATGCGTGCAGAGCCGTAGCCACCGCGCGCAGCCCAAAGCACCGGATAAGAAGGATCGCGGGCCATTTCCCAAAAGGCGCGAGCGCGCTCTTCGTCAGTGCCCGCAAAAAAGAGATGAGAACGTTTAACCTGAGGGCTGACGACGAAGTCAAAGCCGCGCCTCTCAAGCTCGGCTAAGCCCTCCTGGAGCTCGATCCAGGATACGCGCGAGGAAGGCGCAAAAAATCCAATCTTAAAAGAGTTGGAGTCGATATCCATTGAGAACCAGCACAGCTCCTAAGATGACGGACCAACAAAAGGTCAGTGAAAGGAAAACCACGCCCAAGGACCCGACAAACCGAAGCCAGAGCGTGGGTTGAGAGCCTGCCTCGCCGCTGCCAGAGGAGCGAGCGAGCCATTCGGGCTGCACCAACGACAAGAAAGTCGCCAGCAACAGGATCGTTTCGACTGCCAGGGCATACATCACGGGCTTGGACACTACCGGGTTTCTCCTTCCAAAAAACGAATCAGCTGCTTGAGACCTTCTTTGCCCAAGCGATGACCCGGTTCGACCGAGATCCAGAACGAAGGGCCTTCGAAATTCTGCGCCTTCATCCACTTGGCCATCTGGTTTTGGCGCTTAGCCATCTCCGCTTGGCCCCGGATCTGATCGGATTTGGTAAAAACAAGAGTAATCGGGAGTCGGTGGAAACTCAAGAAATCGAGGGCGGCAGCATCTTCCTCGCTCGGGTCATGACGCGCGTCCAGGAGCATCAAGATTCCTTGAAGGCCCGCATCGCCCTTGATGTAAGTGCTGATGAAATGCGACCAGCGCTCGCGCTCTTCCTTAGATTTTTTTGCGTAACCGTAGCCTGGAAAGTCCGCCAAGATCAGCTTGGTCTTGCGCCACCAAAACAGATGAATTGCCGCTGTCTTGCCTGGCTGCTTGCTCACGCGCGCCAATGTCTCGCCTAAAAGCGCGTTGAGCAGGCTGCTTTTTCCGACGTTGGAGCGACCCACGAAGGCCACACGAGGCTCGCGCCGGCCGCGCATGAAGATGCCTTTGATCTCCCGCGCTACCTGTCCCGCGTCGCCAATGGTGAAAAGATATTCCGAACCTTGACCCAAACTCTCGCTCCCTGGTGCACGCCGTGTACCGAAACCGCCAGAACCATCCCACAAAGGGGGCAAAGCCCGCAATCAAAGAGATTTTTCGGGCACGCGTCTTGCTGAGAGGTAGCGCATGGAAAAAAAGAAAAGTTGGAGAGCCCGAATCACTGATTCTACAGGAACCGCGCGCTGGAGCCGCCCTTTGCTTCACGCACTGGACCGGACGCTTGAGATCTCGAATCGAGCGCATGCTGATATTCCCGTTCGGTGCATAGAATTGGGAGAGAGACGAATCAGCGCGCATTGGAACCACGACGAAGAGGCGCTTTGGATCGATGCCACCGGCATTCCAGACGTCACACCCGAGGTCGCTGATCTGCCCGTGCGATGCGGAAGCTGGCCCGTGGAATTTCCGCTTCGAATCGGCGGAACGACAATCGAATGGGTTCCTATCCATCCAGCTCATGAGCTGCCCCCTACCCCTCGGGGCTGCATGGAATGGTGGACGCAAAGCCCTTTGGGCCGCGAGCTGCTTTGGGAGCTGCACCGATCCGCTGCTACCCCGCTTTCGATCTACCTCGAAGGCGAGACGGGCGTAGGCAAGGAGGTCTTGGCTCGCTTGGCGCATCACTGGAGTGCGCGGGCGCGCGGGCCTTTCATACCGCTTCATTGCGCCGCGCTGTCTCTCTCCTTGGTCGAAAGCGAGCTCTTTGGTCACGTCAAAGGCGCTTACACAGGCGCGCATACTCAGCGCCAGGGAGCGCTTATGCAAGCTCACCGAGGAACTTTGTTTTTAGACGAAGTGGGCGATCTGCCACCCGCCGTTCAAATCAAACTGCTTCGATTTCTGGAGAACGGCGAGATCAGACCAGTGGGCTCAGACACGGTGGTGCGAGCGGATGTACGTATCGTTTGCGCGACTCACTTGCCGCTTGATGAGCTCGTGGAGCAGGGAAAATTCAGGCGCGACCTCTTCTATCGACTTGCGAGCATCAAGCTGCGGATTGCCCCTCTGAGGCAGAGGCCAGACGATATCTTGCTGCTGGCGCAAGGTTTTGCTGAGCGCTTTGACCGACGGGTCTCCGCGCCTGCCGCGCGCCTGCTCAGGCAACACCATTGGCCGGGCAATGCACGCGAGCTCCAGCATGCCATTGAGCGTGCCTGCGCCAATCGCCGCGCAAAGCAAGGAGCTTGGATCCAGCTTCGGGACTTTGATTTCTTGGAGCGACAGGTCTCCGAAAGCCCCCTAACAAACCCGCACCGAGTGACGCACGATACGCCGGCACCGATCAATTTAAAGGAGATGGAGCGAAGGCTTCTGCTTCAAGCTTTGAAATCAGCGCAAGGAAACCGGAAAAATGCCGCTCGCATGCTGGGCGTTGCGCGCAGCACCCTCTTTGACATGCTCAAGCGACACGACCTGGGTTTTCCGAATCAATCGGCAGTTCAATCGCGCCTGGTTAGTTGACCAAGAGCTTGGAGAAGAAGACCTCTTCGACTTTTCCCTCGGGGAGCCATTCGTTGAGGTTTTTTTGGATCTTTCCTTTAAAGCGCTTCTTGCCTTGGAGCGTGAGCAACTCTTCGCGATCTACAGCCTGCATGGACTTGGTGATCTGATTTCGAAGCTTGATCTGGTGAGCAAGCATGTAATCGCGCGTCTCGCGAGTATCGAGTTGGAGAAAAATCTCCACTTCCGCCAGGTTCAGCACGCCCGGAGCGGGCTTCATGCCGGGCACGGGATTGAGCTCGATCGTAAAAGTGCCTAAAGCCAAATTCGTAGATCCCTGCTTGGCTATATTGGCCTGCTTTTGCATGAACTCGCCGATCTGCTTAGCTTCCTGCTGAACGGCGGAGAGCTGCTTCGGCTTTTCGGGGTCGGGGCTCACCAAGTACATCACCCCGCCTAAAGCGGTGAGAACGGCCATCGCAGAGCTGGCCAAGAAAAGAAGCGTCATTTTTCGCGTCGGATCATCCTGCGAAACAATCCCCTCCACCATCTGGGGCAGGTCATTGACGATCGAATGCCTAGGACGCGTGACAGCCATCTTTAAATAGGTTGCGCTGGCGTGCGCCTGCGAGTCAACACGCGGGTGTGCGGATTTTGCCTAGGGCGCTTTGGGCAGACTTTATTTTTGGACCGCTACTCCCGAAACAAAAGACGGGCAAGGAGGCCTAGAAGTCATGAAACGGAATCTTTCCGCCATCCTTTTGACGCTCGTCTTGAGCTGTGCGAGCACCGAGACACGCAACGAGCGAACGGACACGGCGGCACATAACCCTTCGCTCTGGGAGACGGTGGGTGGCTGGTTTTCTTCCACTTTCAAACGCGCCGAGCCCTCAGCCGAGGACATCGAATACGAGCGCGCAGAGAACGAAGCGCGTCGCCGCGCTTGGATCAACCGGACGGTCGCGTCTCGCGACGTCACGCTGGGAATGGATCGCACGCAGGTACTTCAAGCATGGGGCAGCCCGCGCGACGTGAGCTACGCAGGCGATCCGCGCCAAGGCAACGAGCGCTGGATGTATACGCTGAGCGTCTCTTCGTCTTGGGGCTTAGGCCCGCGCAAGGTCGTCTATTTTGAAAATGGTCGCGTCGTAGGTTGGGAAACGGAGAATGGAAACTAATATGAAGAAAAAAACTGGGAAGTTTGGCGGAATCGGGCACGACGTAACGAGAATGGCTTTGATGGCGTTTGCCGTCGGCATGGCGTTTACCTTCGGACAGAGCGCGGCGGACAATTTGAGCTCACGCGCGGCTTCGGCAATGCGCAAACCTGCCGGCATTAATACCCCGACCTTATGGGAAGACACCGCAAATAGCGTGCTTTGCTACTACATCGCGGACACGGCCCAAACTAAACCAGGCGGTCCAGTTCCAGGATACGGTTCAATTCACTGCCTCAAGAAGAAGTAAGCTCAGTCGGCTGACTGCTCTTTTGGCTCATGCTGTAATTGAAACTTCACCATGCCCCTGAACACCTCGATCATCTGATCGTGCTCGCGGCGTGCAGGTGCAGCGCCCCACCCTCGCTCAGCTAGCAACTCGATCACGCGGTGCACGCCCTCCACGCTCGACAAACACGCGGGATGGGGCTGAAGCTTAAACCCGTATTCCGAAAGCCGCGTCGTTTCAAAGCTCACTCGTGGAAGCGACCTGAGCAGGGCGCTTTTTCGAAGAGCGGCGTTAGCCTGCGTCCACGTTCCGTCGATCACGATAAAAAGAGGGCGGCGGCCCTGGGGCACCAAACCTCGCCAATCGCTGTCAGCGCCGCGGCTCAGGTTAAACGCGCTGGGCCCTGGAAACAGCAAAAGCGGCACATGCGACGGGTCGGCAAGCAGATCCAAAAAAACGGGGTTCTCGTCTAAGCCCGTCCCTTTGCTGCTGATCCAACTCAGGTTTGAAATCGAGCGCTTCAAAATCCACGCGGTTCCGACGGTGCTCTTTATCTCTTAGGTTTGCACGTTGATAGCGACCCGCGAATGGGTTGCGACCTAATTGGATCGCTCGAAAAAACAAGCGACCGCGGGGCGATGACAGGTCCAACAAAACGCTCTCACAGGGGCAGTATGGCAACGGATTGCCCAAAGCTAAAGACAATCAGAAAATCGCCTTTCTCCCTTGCCTTCCGCCGCCCCGCGAAATAGTCTTCCCTGACTTAAATGGAAGCCTATTTAGAATTCGAAAAGCCGATTTTTGCGCTTGAGAAGAAGCTTCAGGATCTCAAGGACCTCTCCAAGCAGGGCGACGTGGATTTTGAGCAGGAAATTTCTTTGCTCGAAAAGAAAGTCGGCACCCTCACTCAGGAGATTTTCCAAAAACTCTCGCCCTGGCAACGCGTTCAGCTCTCCAGGCATCCCAACCGGCCACACGCGCGCGATTACATCGACGTGCTGTTTCCGGATTTCTCGGAGATCCAAGGCGATCGAGCCTTTGGCGACGATCCCGCGGTCCTAGGCGGAGTAGCGACGCTTGCGTTCAAGCACAAGAGCCTCAAAGAACCTACGCCTGTCTTGATTCTTGCCAACCAAAAAGGCCGCAGC
>JBGAWT010000070.1:0-1806 GCA_044227445.1 Bdellovibrionia bacterium
CAGGGACTGGCGAGCGAACACCTGCTTCAGTGGATCGCTTCGTTGCACGCGCCTCCGTCTCTCGAGGCGAGATTGCAGCGCACAAGAGATGGCATCGGGCTATCGGCTTCTGGCGATGGCAGACCCTGGGTGCGGGACATCGCGCCCTCATGCACTCGCTCGCAACTTCTGTTTCACGAATGGCCTTTGGCCTTAGGAGGCATTGCTTGGACGCAGGACCTAGCCGAGTGGAAGCGAGAGGGCCTCGACACGCTCAGGCGACTGTTTGAGAACGACTCTCAGCCCTCCGCGCAACTCCTTGCCGCTTGCTCGCTCTGTCCATGCGGCGGAGTGCCGGGCTCGGCTAGCTGCTCCTGCCCGCGCAAGAGAGTAAATCACTACCAAGGCAAGCTCCCGGGTTCGTTTCTGGAGTCCATTCCACTTAAGCGCGTCGTGGGCATCCTTCCCGACTTAGGTTCCGCAAGTACCGAACTCCAATGGCGTGAGCTCTTTGCACGCACGCGCCACGCCCAAGCCTGGCTCAGAGACTTGCTCGGCACACTTCCTGGTGAGCTATCCAACGATGCTCTCGGCGCCTTGATGAATCGACTCAAGGCTCCGAAATCAGCGCCTGCTTTGCGCAAGCCCAGTGTCCTTCGCGTCGCCTTGGCCTTAAAGGCCTGGGACGCCTGCGAGAACGCTCCGACCCAAACCCCCTCTACCTCAGCTCCTCGGGTCGGAGCGCTTTCGCTGGATAGCGTGTTAGGCGAAGCGCTGGCATGGGAACAGATGTTCGAGAATCGGCAGGAGTGGCCAGGAACGCCTAGCGACGATTGCCCGCTTTGCGAAGAGCTTGGACCAACTCCTCGCGCGCGCTCTGGATGGATTGAGCAATCTTCGAAGCCTCCTGCCACTGAGGAGTGCCCGGACGAGCCACGCGGTCAGGATGGTAGCGCTTCATGAGTTCCTTAAATGCGTTTTGAATCTCTGGCTCGGTGGCCGTGGGCGCTACGCCTAAGATCTCGTGAGCTGCACCGTCGATCCGAATGCCCGTTAGTTGAAGCGGCTGTGCGGGACGCTTCATCTTGGCTTGAGCCATCGAATCGGATCCCGAAGCCCTGGGATCTTTTTTTCTTTCGAACTCTCGGTTTTGAAAGAAGCTGCTTTGGTCTCCGCGGCCGCGAAAAAAAGCGAGCAAGAAGAGCACGGCACCCAGCCCCGCAGGCAAGATCCAAAACAGCTGCTTGCGCTGTTCAGGATCGCTTCGCTGCCAAAGGTTGGCGGCGGCGGGTGCTGTCTCGAGGTTTTGCTGGGCCCACATCATCCAATCCATCAGATCCAGAGTGTCTCACTTGAATCCTTTTTTGGCATTACGCACTGCCCTTGTTCAGCGCCTGATCCCCTGCGACCCCACTCAGGTTCTCACCCAGTTGCTCACGGGAGAGGCGCTGACACGAGCGGCCTTAGGCCAGGAGTGGATGCGGGCCTTGGGGTTTGTTCACCTTTTGAGCGCAAGCGGCATTCACCTCTGGGCTCTTTGGGGCGCCGTTCGTTGGATGGCGTTTTTGCTGCTTAGACCCCTTGGAGCAAGGCGTTTGATCGCGGCAGAGGCCCTGGCCTGGAGCGCCGCTTTGTTTGGATGTGCTCTATGCGACTTCAGGATGGCCTCGATGCGAACGCTCATCGCCTTAGGCCTGCGTAGACTCGCTCGAGCTCTAGGCCTACATCTCTCTTGGCTTGCTCCGTGCTGGTTTGTGGCCGGACTTGAGATCTTGATTCGAGTCCTACTCACCGGAACGCTGAAGAGCTACGCCGTGCTGGGCATAT
>JBGAWT010000070.1:1846-15132 GCA_044227445.1 Bdellovibrionia bacterium
TTTCTAGGCGCTCAGCTTGGGCAGAGCATATCGCGATGGCTGTGGGTTCTTGGGCTCCGATTGCAGCGGCGGAGATCTTGTATCATGGCTGGTTTAGCCCCTGGACCCCGATCGTGAGCCTCATGAGTATTCCTTTGCTGGCGGGCTTGGTCTATCCGCTTTCGGTGCTTCTAGCTGGGGTCTGCGCTTGCTTTGGCACGCAGGGCGCTTGGATGCAGGCTTTAGAGACCCTGAGCTGGATCGTATCCGAAGCCACTGTGCGAGGCGTTTGGATCTTAGAGCACATCAGCAGCGTATGGGGAGTTCGAGCATCAGGACCGATGCTGGTCGCCCTTGCGATAGTCGCTGCACTGCTTGTTCTTTTGATGCGAAAACAGACGTGGGCTCTTGTGCCCGCAGCGGCCCTTATGCTGGCCGTAGGCTCTTGGAGAGGCGAAACCGAAACGACTCAGGTGACTCAATTGTCAGTAGGCCAAGGCGACGCCGCTATCGTGCTGTCGCCTCGAGACTGGGGATGGATCGACACGGGGCCACCGCGATGGCGCATGATCCACGACTGGCTAGGCGGGCAAGCTCTGGCGCGAAGCCCCGATCCTCCGTGGGTGATGCTCACCCATTGGGATCAGGATCACCGCGGGGGAATCGAAAGCCTTGCGTACGTTTCGAGCCTTCGCTGCATTTCGGCTCCACCACTCCCGCGAGGAAAACACGCCTCCCCGACGGTTACAAAACTGATCAGAGATCGCAAACACTGCGTTCCTTTCCCTACCGCTGCCATCGAGCTTCGAACCCGCACCGGCAATCCCAAGCCCAACGGCAATATGCTGGGAGTAGCCATCCCCGTGGCTACGGATGGGCTTTACGTCAATTTAGGCGACGCTAGTACCCAGGGAGAGCGTGAGCTTTGGGGACAACTCAAACAGCAAATTCCCCAAACGCGCCTGAAGAATATCACCCTAAAACTCTCGCATCACGGCTCGCGCACCAGCAGCTCCATTGAGTTCCTGCAGACGCTGCACCCCAGCCGAGCCTGGATTTCGGCGGGAGCACGAAACCGTTATGGGCACCCTCACCCCGAAATCCTTCAAAGGCTGGCTCAAGCGGGCATCCCTACGGGTTTAACCTTTCAAAATCCATTAAAAACAGAATAATTTCATGTACTTAATGCAAATAGTCAAGCCTTGAGCTTTATCCGACTTAAATGATAAACTATTTGAGAAGAGGGGTGTATTCACCGTGAGCCACCAAAGAGGGGCTAAGAGCTTCTTTTATTGGAAATCCAAGGGCTTCCGAAAGGCACGAAATGCCTTGGCGTGGCTGTTGGTGCTCAACGCGTGCGCCCTTCAAAACGGCAGCTTCACCAAACAGTGCATTCTTCCCCAAGATCAAAACCAAACGCTCAACGGAAAATGGACTGTCGCCCCTATTCCATTGGCCCTTCATGCAGCCAGTCAGTTTGATTCGCGCGAGATCAGCCTAATTCAAGCAGCCGTAGCCACCTGGAACCAATTCGGGATGGCTAGCTATGGCAAGCCCATCTTCGACCTGGGCAATACCTCAAGCCCCCGCTTCTCCACTCAAATGGCAGGCCTGAGCTGCTCAAACTCCATCATCAACAGCGGCGCTTACACCTCCCCTGTCGTGATCTACAAATCTTCTCCGTGGTCAAACGGCTACCCTTCCAATGCCATCGCCATCACCTCGCGATGCCCGGGCTCTACGAACAGCAACACGGCCACAGGCGGGCAAATCGCCTCGTACGTCAACGCCCAGATCGAGCTCAACTACCAAGAGTTCTTCGTAGCCGGAAAACCTCTACCCGATTTGCAAAGCATCCTGCTTCACGAGCTGGGTCACCTAGCTGGGCTCAATCACAGCTGCGAAGTCAACGCGGCAGCCGGCATTCCTGGCTGCGGAACCGGCGGCCTTCCGCAGGATTACAAACTCGCCTCGCTCTTTCCCAATTTCACGCGCGACTCCTCTTCGGGCACATATGAGCAGCGCCGCGCTTTGAACTGGAATGATCAAGGCCGAACCAACTGCCTGTACCAAACCGGCAGCGTGGCAGCGGCCACCAGCGTCTCCTCACGAAGGTAGCTGTGAAACTCCCGATTCTTTTTGAAGATCAAAACGTCATCGTCATCGACAAACCCGCAGGCTTGCTCAGCCAAGGCGACATCTCGGGCGATCCGTCGGTCGTAAGCCTTTTACAAGAATATCTGGGCCGACCGTACGTCGGGCTCGTGCACCGATTGGATCGGAACACCAGCGGCGCGCTCGTGATCGGCAAGCGGTCCAAAGCCGCAGAGCGACTCACGACTCAGCTCCAAAACGGAACGCTCACGCGTACCTATCAAGCCTGGGTTGAGGGAATTCCTACCCAATCGCAATGGGAATGGGCTCATGCCCTGGTCAAAAACGAGCGCACCAATGAAGTTCGCGCCTACCCCTCGGGTAACGCGCCGTCAGGCGCCAAGGAAGCCCTGCTCTCAGCCCAGAAGATCCTCTCCATCAAGCCAAGGGCGGAGCTTCCCAAAGGAGCCTCGCTTTTGGAAATCCAGCTCGAGACAGGTCGCGGGCATCAAATCCGCGTGCAAGCCGCATTTGAAGGACACGCCATCATCGGCGACCCCAAATACGGCCGCCCGTCGCCGCTGATTGCGCGCCCTGCGCTGCATTCCTGGCGCGTGAGTTTTGAGCATCCGATCCAAAAAAACATCATCACGCTCGAAGCACCGATCCCCCAAGACTGGGAACCTCTTCAGCGCTTGATTTGAAAAACCCAGCCCTTCACGTGATCGCTAGGAAAAGGTGCAGGCGGAGCGATTTCAAAAACTTGCTCTAATCGTACCCGCGCCGTGCGCGCGGCTTGCATCACCTGTGCTTCATATGCTCGATACGAAACGCTCACCGAGTTGATCGAAGTCGAAAGCCAGCCGCCGTCTCGCACGCATCCGAACGCCAGCTCATGCAGCTGCCCTAGGTCTTTGTCCGTCGAGAACACCGAAGTCTTGGACCTTGAAAACGAGGGAGGGTCCAAGATCACGCCGCCAAAATGCTCGCCCTTTTTCGAGCGGATCTTAAGATCCTTCATCGAGTCCACCGCGATGCTCTTGACGCTGGCCGAAAGCCCATTGAGCGCCGCATTGTCATCGGCCCAAGCCAAAGTCTTTTTGCTCAGATCCGCGTTGAGAACCTCAGTCGCTCCGCCTAAGCCCGCAGCCACGCCGATCAAACCAGTGTAAGCAAACGTATTTAGGATGCGCTCGCCTCGCGAATGAGCAAAGACCCACCGCCTCAGCGGCGCATGATCCAAGAAAATCCCCGGATGAGAAAATCCCGCAAACCTCACGCGCGCTAGGAGCTTGGCGCCGCCCAAGTCCTCCGAAACGATCAGGCCGGTTGGCGGCTCTTCTCCAAACAGGAGCTCGGGGTGCGGCGGAGCCCCCCGGTGGGGTCTGCTCTGCAAAACAGCTCCCAAAGCATGTGGCACGCTTTGCTTGACCGCCTGGGTCCAGGCTCCAAAGTCCGGAGCCGAGCGAGTGCTGGAATCTTCCCAGCGGGTTAGCCACACCCAGCCGCCCAAGAAATCAGCCGACCATCGCAGCCCCTGCAGGCTTCCATCGCAAAACCTAAATGCAGTAGACGAGCTGGAAGCATGGCGCTTCCACCCCTCCGAAAGCCATTGCCCAATCATGTGGTCGAGCCCCGAAATTTGGCGACCCACGCTGCGAAATCAGCGGGCCACTCGGACTTGAACACAGGCCAAGCCTTGCGACCGGAGGCCTGCGGAAGCTCCAGCTCCGCCGCGTGCAAGGCGACGCGATCGATGCTCGCTCCGCTCAACTCGCGCAACCCGCCGTAATTGCGATCGCCTAGGATCGGGCACTTCAGGCCCTTGAGATGCAATCTGATCTGATGCCTTCGGCCAGTCACAGGCCTCAATCTCGCCAAGAAACTAGGAGGGGTCGTCGCAAAGCGCTCGACCACCCGAAGCTGCGTTGATGCGGGCTTTCCTTCGATCGGGTCTTTGAGCATCGCGTTGGGAAGCGCTGGCGAACCGCTTGCTAAGGCATCGTATTCCTTGCGCACGCGCCGGTCCGAAAACGCCAGATTCAAGAATCGATGCGAAATATCCAATCGCGCCACGACGCACACACCACTTGTCTGAGCATCGAGCCGATGTACGATCCAGGGCTTTCCGAGTTTCTCGTCCACCCATTGGGAGAGGACCTGCCCACCTGGACCGGCGCCAGGGATCATGAGCCAGCCCGCAGGCTTGTCGATCACCCAGATCCAATCGTCCTCAAAGAGAACTTGCGGTTTGACGTCACCCATCTCCTCAAGGGATAAAACTAAACGCCAAGCATGGGAACATCAAAACACCGCCCCCCTCGCAAAATCCGCCCGGGCCAAGGCAAGAAACGAGCTGCGGCAATCCTCATCGTGGGATCTCTCCTTGCCCTGGCAAGCACTCTGGCGGGCGGACCGGACCGGGAACTTCGCTTTGAACGGCGCGTCCCTTGGAACGGGTCCATGGAGCAGATGAACCAGGCGATGAACGATCCCGAGAGATGGACGCAGTGGTTTTACGGCCTGGACCATGTAGAGCGCGCGGGCAAGGGTCTGCTCAAGCCAGGCCAAAAGCTCGAGCTTGCAATCGACCCTAAAAAGGGCGCGTGGAAGAAATTCTCCGTATCCGTGAAAGTGACAGCGGTGGGAACGGCTCGGCGACCTCACCTAGCTCTCGAGGTCCTAGGCGACAGCAAGGGAAAGCTTCAGAAGGTTTTCTCGGGCATTCGCTGGGAAGTCACGGCCGATGAGCATGCGGTCACAGGCCGCGCTTGGGCCACGACGCGAAGCTGGCGATCGCGCCTGCTTTCGCGCCTCTCGGAGCGAATCGTCATGAACCAGGTTTTCTATCCGGATGTTATGCGACTTGTGAGGAACCAGCAGGGCCAGCAGCAGCCTCAGGGGATCTCGCTTTCGCCAAGCGGGATGTGACCCACTCCGCAAGCGAGCTCCAGCCGGCGGCGGTGCTCGCCTCGCAGATGGAGCAACTCTCGGGCTTGAGCGCCCCGTGCTGAATCGCAGTCTTGATAAACCCTTCGCTCAGCGCTCCATGAATCGTCGAGCCGTCATACACCCAGTAGCGAGCGCCTTCGTCATCAGAACCCGAGAACACTCCTGCTGACCGGATCTCAGAGCGCTGACCGCTGCCCTCGGGCCAGCACTCGGAGTCAAAATCGATTTCTTGCGAATGAAGCATCTGCGAGAGCTCACGCACCGAAAGGGGGCCTAGGATTTGGTTTCCGTTATTGGCAAACCACCGACGCGCGCCCGGCTCTCCCGGCATGAGACGCGTCTCGCGAGTCGCCGATTCGCGCGACGAATCCACCGCAGGCTGTACTTCAATGCGCCTGCCGCTTTCGTCGAGGTAGCCGGTCAACTTAAAGAAAGCCATGAGGCCCGTGTCGGGAGTGAGTTTCTCTTCGCCCAACTGCTCGCCCATGAATTTACCGCCGGACGCCTGCCAAGCTTCTTGCGAGACTAAGATATCCTGGCCCACGGAGCTTGAGAGTTGATCGAGCGCACGCGCGTAAGTAGCGACTTCGCCCACGGCCGTGAGCTGCTTACGATCCGAGGGGCCGAGCTTGGCCACCAGGCCTTCGCCCCAGTGCACGCCCACGCCATAGAGAATGGGTTTTTCGCCATCAGTGCCGCGTGAGGAATTGAGATGGCCGAAATCTTTTCTGAGCTCGACACAGCATCGAAGCGCTTTCCAAATCTCCGCTCCGTCTCGATCCGAAAGACCAAAGATCCCAACGAACGAATGACCCGCGTGACGTTCAAAGCGCCCCCCGAAGCTCTCGATTCGGTGAGCAGCGACAGTGAAGAATTCGTTGAGCGCCTCCGCCGTGATCTCGCTGCCTCGGTCCGCGATCCATTGCTGCATGCGGCGAAAGCTTCCGTGGATGACTGCGATTTTTTGAACTTCTGGCGTGACGGGCTTTTCTTCCTTCGTGGCAGCAGGCGTCCATTGAACCTCTGGACCTGCAAGCGCCCCTTCGGGTGCGTCTTTGTGCCCCATGTCCCAGCCGATACCCACGATCTGGGTGGCCACTTCGCTGATCGTGGCCTTGAAATCCACCCAGCGAACGCGAAGGCTAGTCGGAATGCGCCGCCCGACTGCTGCGGGCCAGCCCTCAGCGCGAATCCATTGAATGATGAGCGTGGTTCCCAGCACGAGCAGGAACACGGCAAGCCCTTGGATCCAGGGCTCCGGAATTCGGCTCATCACGAGCTGAACGTCGTGGGCGACCAGAACATACAGCGAACCGAAACTCAGCTTCTCAAAACCCAAGAGCCAATCGCGGTCCTGATTGTCGTGCACGCTCACCACGCCGTGCGAAGCGGGAGAGCGGCGCGCTTCCTGAAAAAGAGCGCTCTTAAACCAACTCTCGCGCCGAAGGACATGCCTAAAATCCGGATGCCCCAGCACATTTCCGGCACTGTCTAAGAACGCCAACATCTGGGGGGCCCCTTCGAGCAGGCCCGTGTCGCCGATTCGCTTGAAGGCATGCTGAAAACGCTCCAACCGAATATGCGTCGTCAAAATGCGCGCAGGAGCGCTTCCGCGGCGCTCATCCGGAAAAGCTAAGAACAAGAATGTTCCACCGTCCGCCAACGGTTCGCTCGCCGCGACTCGGTGACCCATCATAGCCACTTGCACGAGTTGCCGTTCGTTCTCTTCCACGCGCATGAGGCGATCCGCCCACTGAGCAGAAGGGTCTGAGAAACGAGAGTTCATTCCCACTTGAATCCGTTGCGGGACTTGCGCTGGCTTTCCGCGCGCCATCCAAACGGAGACATCCAAGAAATCTGGCTGCATCTCGACAAACGCCCAACCTTGCGGCTGCGTGACTGCGGCTGGCCCACGTGCAGCGCCTTCGGGCATCCAGGATTGCTCGCGCTGCGGATCGAGTTTTTGTGTGACCGTCTCGCGCGCGTGTTGAACGACCGAGTGAAGCTCCGCTCGCACAGCGCCCGTAACAACCTCAAGGCTTGCTTGCACCTGAGACTTGGCCTGTAGACGGATCGCATCCCTCAGCTCAAGGGTCGAAAGACCCAGCGAAAGACCCCACAGGCTGCCGCACGCGAGAGCGAGCGGAAGGCCGACAACGAGGCCGCGCTTGAGATAGGTCAGCCCGACATTGCGATCGGCCGGGTTGGTATTTTTATCGACTTGATGCGTCATCATCTTGGCCGACGAGCGGTCCTTTCCAACTACTCGTATCGGCATTGAATGATGGGTTCTGGAGGGGGTTTTGAGTCACTAAGAGCAGCGCGTTAAGTTGGACTACTGGATGACGAGACTGCCCGAATAACGTTCTGACTCAATCAACGCATTGCACCACCCCTGGCCCGAGCGAGCGTTCTACGCTAACCTAAAAAAGGTATGCCTCTCTCACGAACGTACACGCCAAAGCTCAACCCCGAGTTCGTTGCTCGCGCTTTGCACCTCGTGATTCCGGGCAATCAAAACCGCTCCAATCAGGCCTTCTCGTTCGTGACGACGGATTCGAGGCACGCACGGCCAGGCTGTCTTTTTGTGGCGCTCAAGGGCGACAAGATGGACGGCCACGATTACATCGACATCGCCATTTCGCAGGGCGCACGCGGGGTGCTGTGCAAGCGAGGCACGCCCATCAAGGACACCTCAGAGATCTCGCTCTTTCCGGTCGAGGACAGTCTGAGCGCTTACCGAAAGCTTGCAGCCGCATGGCGCAAGGAGTTCTCCATTCCCATCGTGGCAGTCGCGGGGAGCGTTGGAAAAACCACCACGAAAGAAATGCTCGCTTCGATCCTTCGAGGCAAATTCGAACGCATCTTAAAAACCGAAGGCAGCCAGAATGGATTCGTGGGCATTCCGATGACCTTGCTCGCCATGACTGTCGAGCACCAGGTAGCGGTCGTCGAAGTCGGCATCGACGAACCGGATGCGATGGCCCAGCACATTCAGCTCGTACATCCCACGCAAGCCCTGCTCACCGTGGTGAGCGAAGAGCATCTGGAGCGCCTGCGTGACATCCCCACGGTTGCGCACGAAGAAGGCGAAGCGCTCAGACTCACTGCCCTTCAAGGCGGAGTGGCGCTGATCAACATGGATGACCCCTGGATCAGGCCTCATCACCAGACTCTGAGAGTCGGTAAACAGGTTCTATTTAGCATGACCGAGCAAGGCCTCCAGGGCATCGCTTCATCCGAAAAGGTGCAGACCCTGCAAGGCACGCTCGATGAAGCGGCCGGGGAACTCACGGCGCGGCATGCAACTGGGCGAGATCAAGCTCAAGCTTCCGCTCATCGGGCGCCACAATGCGGCTAACCTCTTAGCGGCTGTGGCAGCCGCAGGCGCGCTGGGCCTCACTGGCGAGGAAGTCAAAGGGCTTAGCGACTTTCCAAGGAGCCTACGGCCGCTCGGAGCTTCAAAAGGTCGGCAAGTCCTCCGTGCTTGCGACTACTACAACGCCAACCCTTCTTCGATGAAAGCGGGCCTCGAATCGCTCGCTAAGCTGGGCTCGCCACGCTGGGCCTGCCTAGGCGACATGCTGGAGTTGGGTCGGGCGAGAACGACTACCACCGCAGCCTGGCTGACCCAATCATGGAGCTGGGGATCGAAAACGTCCTGCTCTATGGCCAACGCATGAAAATCCTGCTCGAGGAGCTCTCCAAGCGGGATTTGCAGGCCAAGCCAAGCACTTTGATACCCACGAGGGGCTTGCCGAAGCCCTCAAAAAAGACGCCCAACCGGGCCAACCCATCCTCATCAAGGGCTCTCGCAGCATGAAGATGGAAGAAGTCTGGAAAATCCTGGAACCCTATGCCAAAAGCCATTGGGCATGAACCCCGATGGCTCAAATCAGGCTCTGGAAGCGGCTCACGGGCCCAGCCATACCCTCACCCCTCATGCCGATGACCTAGCCGTCGCGGCTCGGGCGCTCAGGCGCGGGGAGCTCGTGGCGATCCCCCACAGAGACGGTTTATGGATTGGCCGCCAATGCGCTTTCTTCTTTTGCCGTGGCTCAGATCTTGAAGCCAAGGCCGGCCGCACTTCGATCCTTTGATCGTTCACCTCTCCACTCAAATGGCTTTGGGTGGCATTGAGGGATTGGCCCGAGCGGAGTGGATCGATTCGACTCAGATCACTCGCGCTGAAGCTCAAGTTTTGAACAGGCTCATGGAGAAGTTCTGGCCCGGGCCTTTGACCTTGGTCCTCCCGCGCAACCCCGCGGTCATCCCGGACTTAGTCACGAGCGGAGGCCCGACCGTAGCTCTGCGCTGCCCTGAGCATCGCGTCGCGCAAGCGCTGCTGAGCTTGTGCGAATTGCCGCTTGCCGCACCAAGCGCCAATCGCTTTGGAAGCGTGAGCCCCACGACAGCCGAGCACGTTCAAAAAGAATTAGGTGATCGTATCCCTTGGATCGTCGACGGAGGCCCTTGTTCCGTGGGCGTCGAATCCACCGTCGTGCAGCTCAAAGAAGGCGCGCTCTGGGTGCTCAGGCCCGGAGGCGTTTCGATCGAGGCCCTTCAAGCGGCTATCGATATTCCCGTTAAGCTTGCTCAGGGAACGACCATCGCAAGCCCTGGTACGCTAGCAAGTCATTACGCTCCTTCGCGCAAACTCACGCTACTACCAGCCCGGCTCGCCGAGCTCAGGCAGTGGCCCGACGCTCCTGAGCATGTCGGAGTGCTCGCCTTTTCGGGCCCCAGCGCACGTGTTGAAGCCGCTTTGCGCGAGAGGCTCAAAGGCGCGTTTACTTTGCGCGTGCTCTCAGAGCGCGGCGACGCGCGCGAGGCGGCGCAAAATCTTTTTAGCCACCTACGCGAGCTTGATTCGAGTGGTGCTCAGGCTCTTTGGGCTGAGCCCTGCCCCTTACAAGGCTTGGGAGCCGCGATCATGGACAGGCTCACACGTGCCGCTGCACCACGGGAGCAAGCGTGAATAGTGAGACTCATGCCATGAAGGCAGCCGTCGAGGCAGCCCGCGCTTTTGAGGGCGCAACCGCTCCGAATCCAGCCGTTGGAGCTGCAGCACTTGATGCAAGCGGGAAGCTGCTTGCTACTTCAGCCCACGAAGGCGCCGGAAAGCCCCACGCCGAAGCTGCGCTCCTCGAGCGACTCAAACACTCAGGCCGTATCAAAGAGCTTCACACCCTGGTTGTGACCCTGGAACCCTGCAACCACCAAGGCCGCACCCCCCCTTGCTCAACAGCCATTATTGAAGCCTCTCGGATCTCTCCCTTAAAACGCGTGATCTTCGGTTCCAAAGATCCTAATCCTAAAGCCCAAGGTGGTGCCGAGGCACTGAGAGCGGCAGGTCTGGAAGTCTCACAGCTCGAAACTCCCGAGGTCCAAGATCTCAACGCTCCTTTTTTAAGAGTTCAACGAGCGGGACTGCCCTGGATCACTGTCAAAAGCGCGCTTAGGGAGGGCGGCAACCGCATTCCGCCAGCGGGACAAAAGACCTTTACCCAACCCGCATCATTAATACTCGCCCACGAGCTCAGGCGTCGCTCTGATGCGATCGTGACCGGAAGCGGAACGGTGCTAGCGGACTCCCCTCTTTTTACGGTGAGGCAGGTAGCGGACCACACCTGGCGGGCGCAGCCCCGAATTCTCGCGGTCTTGGATCGCAGGCAACGAGTACCCCAAGAATGGATTTCCAAGGCCCGCTCCAATGGGTTTGACGTCTGGTGCCCAGCCGAACCTGATCTCACTCAACTTTTTAAGTTAATTGCCTCTCGAGGCGCTCTGCGCGTGCTTGTGGAGGCGGGGGCGGAGCTCACCAAAAGTGTTTTGGATAGCGGACTTTGGAGCGAGCATGTGGTAATCCACCACTTCAGTCAGGAACCAAAGCAAGACGAGATCCATGTTTACCGGAATCATTGAAAGCACCGCCCAAGTCCGTAAACCCGCACAGCTGGGATCCCCCGAGCTGGTGCTTGCGACCCCCACGAGCTGGGCCAAAGACCTTCCTGTTTTAGGTGAGAGCGTGGCTGTCGATGGGGCCTGCCTGACGATCACCCGCTGCTCGACCGAGGAAATGTCCTTTGATCTCAATCCCGAGACACTCGAGCGCACGGCTCTTAAGCGCCTCGCCTCAGGATCGCGCGTAAATTTAGAGCGCGCCCTAAAACTAGGCGATCGCCTCTCAGGTCATTGGGTTCAAGGCCATGTCGATGGACTGGGCAGGCTCGTCTCCGCACGGCCCGCAGGAGATGACTGCACTGAAATGACCTTTGAGCTTCCACGGGAGCTGGGTCTTCAGTGCGTTCTCAAAGGCTCGATCTGTATCCAAGGCGTGAGCCTCACCTTAAACTCGGTCCAGGACTCCGGCGCCACCACTACGGTTCGCGTGATGATTATCCCGCACACCTGGAGCGCCACTTCGCTCTCCGAGCTTAAAGCAGGCGACCCAGTGGCCATCGAAACCGACATTTTAGCCAAGTACGTGGAGCGCCTATGCAAAAAGGACTGACCTCAGCGCTTGAAGCCCTGCGCGCGGGCCGCATGATCATCTTAGTAGACGACGAGGATCGCGAAAACGAAGGCGATCTCGTCCTACCTGCGCAGTTTGCCACTCCCGAGGCGATTAACTTCATGGTCAAGCACGCGCGAGGCCTCGTGTGCCTTTCGCTCGCAGCCGAGCGAGTCGATCGCCTGCAGCTTCCGCCCATGTCGCGCCAAAACCAATCGTCTCGGCAAACGGCGTTCACCGTTTCGATCGAAGCGCGCGAAGGCGTGAGCACCGGCATCTCGGCTCGCGACCGCGCTCATACCATTCAAGTGGCCATGAACCCGCTCGTCAGGGCTGAAGATCTCGTGACACCTGGGCACGTGTTCCCGCTCAAAGCCCAACCGGGCGGCGTACTCGTACGCGCTGGCCACACCGAAGGTAGTGTGGACCTCATGCAGCTAGCCGGACTCGAATCCGGAGCGGTAATTTGCGAGATCATGAATGACGACGGCACGATGGCACGCTTGCCTGATCTGGAGCGCTTTGCCGCCGAGCATGGCCTTGAGATCGTATCGATCCGAGACGTCATCGCTCACCGATTAGAAAAAGAACAGCTCGTGGACCGCGTAGCCGAAGCCAAGCTTCCCACCGAGTTTGCCTCCGAGCCGCTGCGCATGATCGCTTACAAGAGCCGCATCGATGGCAGCGAGCACTTAGCTATCGTCGCAGGAAAGCCCACTGACCCAGCACTAGTTCGAGTACATAGTGAGTGTTTAACCGGCGACGCCCTAGGCTCCATGCGCTGCGATTGCGGCGAGCAGCTCAGGCTTGCCATCGCCAAGATCGCCCAAAGCGGCAACGGCGCGCTCATTTACATGCGCAATCACGAGGGTCGCGGCATCGGGCTGGCCAACAAGATCCGCGCTTATGCCCTTCAAGACACGGGCATGGACACGGTCGAAGCCAATCACCACCTAGGAATGGGAACCGACCTCAGGCATTACGGCCTAGGCGCGCAGATCATTCGGGACCTGGGTATCAGCAAGCTCAAGCTTCTGACCAACAATCCTCGCAAGGTCGTGGGACTCGACGGCTATGGGCTAGAGATCGTGGATCGCGAGCCGCTTGAGATCGCTGCCAACCCCCACAATCAAAAGTATCTGACCACCAAGCGCGATAAGCTGGGCCACGTGCTCGAGGCCCTTGCGCAAGTCACTCAACAGCCATGAAGAAAAAGCCAGCTTCAAAAAAACCTCGCTTTGCTTTGATCGTCAGCCAATTCAACCCCGAGGTGACTGGCGGGCTTAAGCGCGGCACTCTTGAGTTCTTAGCCGAACGCGGCGTGAAGCCCGTAGCCGAATTCGAAGCACCAGGAGCATTTGAGATTCCTCTGCTGGCCCAACGCCTGGCCCGCACTAAAAAATATGACGCCATCATCTGCCTCGGCTGCGTGATCAAAGGCGACACGGCGCATTTTGAGTACATCAGCCTGGGTGCCACCATCGGTCTGATGCAAGCGCAACTCACCACCGAAGTGCCCATGACCTTCGGGATCTTAACCGATTACACAGATGATCAAGCCATTGACCGATCGCGTCCAAACGCTGAGAACCAGGGCCGCGAAGCCGCAGCCGCCGCTTGGGCCCAAACCGAACGCCTTGCCGCCTTAGGCAAGAGCCGGTAGTCTCTAGGTCGATGGGCGTCCACGTACACACGCATCCGCACTCGCATGACGATCATTCGCACGATCATCATGACCACTCGCACT
>JBGAWT010000071.1:0-14096 GCA_044227445.1 Bdellovibrionia bacterium
GAAAAATCTTCTTCGGGAATAATGCCGCCGACTAAGAAAAGGGCGTCCGTTAAACCTGCTTTTTTAACTCCGCCCAAGATCTCAGGAACTAACGCGTTGTGGGCCCCAGATAGAATGCTCAGCCCAACGACATGAACGTCTTCTTGAATCGCAGCGGAGATGACCATTTCGGGGGTTTGGTGAAGGCCCGTATAAACGACTTCAAAACCTGCGTCTCTTAGTGCGCGTGCGATGACCTTAGCGCCGCGGTCGTGGCCGTCTAAGCCGGGCTTAGCGACGAGGACGCGAATTTTTTCGTTAGCGTTGGGTGCTGTTTTCTTTGCCATGAATTAGAAACTCCCTGCTTCCCGGTACTCTCCGTAAACGCGCCTAAGCGCATCGCAAATCTCTTGAAGCGTCGCGGAAGCCTTGACCGCACCTAAGATGGGCTCCATCAAGTTGCGATCAGCCTTTGCCGCGTCCGTAAGTCTGCGCAAGGACTCGTTCCATGCCGTCTGATTGCGCTTGCGCCGAATCTCTGCAAGTCGTTGGGCCTGATCCTTTTCAACGGAGCGGTCGATGTAAAGCGTCTCGATCACGCGTTTGGGCTCGGTCATTTGATACTTGTTTACACCCACCATGACTTTTTCTTTGCGCTCGAGCTGCCGTTGGAAATGGTAGGCGCTGTTGGCGATCTCGGCCTGAGGAAAGCCCTTTTCCACCGCGACGATCATCCCGCCCATTTTGTCGATCTTAGCGAGATAGGCCAGGGTTTCGCGCTCAACTTTGTTAGTAAGGGCCTCCATGAAGTAGGAGCCGCCAAACGGATCTACGACATTTGCGACGCCGGTTTCTTCGGCGATGACTTGCTGAGTTCTGAGCGCGATGCGAACCGCTTCGTCAGTCGGCAACGCAAGCGTCTCATCCATGCTGTTGGTGTGAAGCGAGTTGGTTCCACCCATTACGGCAGCTAAGGCCTGAACGGCGACTCTTACAATGTTATTGTAAGGCTGCTGGGCAGTAAGAGAGACCCCCGCCGTTTGAGCATGCGTCCGGAGCATCCAGGACTTTGGGTTCTTCGCTCGGTACTTCTCGCGCATGATGCGAGCCCAGATGCGCCGAGCCGCACGGAACTTGGCGACCTCTTCGAAAAAATCATTGTGAACGTCAAAGAAGAACGAAAGGCGTGGAGCGAAGTCATCAACGGCCATGCCGCGCGCAATGGACTCATCGACGTACGCCAGGCCATCGGCCAGGGTGAAGGCAAGCTCTTGCACGGCCGTCGCCCCAGCTTCGCGAATGTGGTAGCCGCTCACGCTCACGGTGTTCCAGTTGGGGTAGTGTTTGGCGCCGTATTCGATCGTATCAATGACGAGCTTCACGGCTGGCGCGACAGGAAAGAGCCATTCTTTTTGCGCGATGTATTCCTTTAGGATGTCGTTTTGAAGCGTTCCGCGAACATCCGTTTTAGCAACGCCTTGGCGCTCCGCCACCGCGTAGTACATCGCCAGAATCACCGCAGCCGGACCATTGATCGTCATGGAAGTGGTGACTTTTCCAAGCGGGATGCCCGCGAACAGGCGCTCCATGTCTTCAATGGAAGAAACGGCGACACCGCATTTTCCGACCTCGCCCTTTGAGCGTGGGGAGTCTGCGTCGTAACCCATGAGCGTGGGCATGTCGAAGGCGGTTGAAAGTCCTGTTTGGCCTTGCTCAAGCAAAAGCTTAAAGCGCGCGTTGGTTTGCTCGGCGCTTCCGAAGCCTGCAAACTGGCGCATGGTCCAGAGCTTGCCGCGGTACATGTTGCGCTGGACGCCGCGTGTATAAGGATACTCTCCGGGCATGCCCAGATCGCGGGCGTAATCGATTTTTTCTCTCTCAACGTCTAGCGGCGTAGAAAGAAGCGGGACATCCATATCGCTCCACGTCGTGAAGCTTGCGCTCCGAGTTGGAGAGTCTTTGAGCTTCGCGCTCCAACCGGACACAAGAGAAGCAAGAGACGGACTCTTTTTCGCGGGAGAGCGCTTCTTCTGGACGGGGCGCTTGCTGGCTTTCTTTTTTGCCATTCCTACATGAGCTCCTGAGCGGCGATGACCAATCGCTGGATCTCGGAAGTTCCTTCGTAGATCTCAGTGATCTTGGCATCGCGGAAGTTTCGCTCCACCACGTACTCTTTGGTGTAGCCATACCCACCGTGCACCTGAATGGCTTTGGTGGCAACCCACATCGCGGCCTCGGAGGCAGAGAGCTTGGCCATGGCGGCTTCTTTTGTGTATTTGAGGCCAGAGTCTTTGGCGTGAGCAGCGGCCCAGGTCAGAAGCCTCGCGCCCTGCATGCGGGTGGCCATGTCGGCGATATGAAATTGGATGGCCTGAAGCTTGGCGATTGGGGCACCGAACTGCTCGCGCTCTTTAGCAAACTTCTTAGAGGCCTCTAGCGCACAGCGACCGATTCCAAGCGCCTGTGAAGCGATTCCGATGCGTCCGCCATCAAGCGTATGTAAGGCGATCTTAAGGCCCTGGCCTTCTGCGCCAAGCAGGCAATCCGAAGGCACGAAGACATCATCAAAAAAGAGCTGAGCGGTGGAAGAGGCCGTGATGCCCAACTTGTCTTCGAGTTTCGCTACAGAAAACCCCTTGGACTTGGTGTCTACGATCAGCGCGCAGATTCCCTTGTAGCCTAAGGACGTGTCTGTGGTTGCAAAGACGATGGCGTAATCCGCCTCTCGCCCATTGGTGATCCAGTTCTTCGTCCCGCTGAGTTTGTATCCACCGTCGACTTTTTTCGCTTGGACCTTCAGGCCCGCAGGGTCAGATCCGGCCCCTGGCTCTGAGAGCGCGAAGCAGCCCAGTTTTTTTCCCTGTGCAAGCGGCGTGAGAAAACGCCTTTTCTGATCTTCATTTCCAAACGCGGCCAAAGGCCCGCAAACCAAGGAGTTATTCACCGACATGATGACGGCGGTGGAGGCGCAAGCTGCCGCGATCTCTTCGAGCGCCATGGCGTAAGAGACGACATCCATTTCGGCGCCGCCATATTGTTCGGGCACCATCATTCCCATGAGGCCCATCTCGCCAAGCTGCTTGACGATGGCCGTGGGAAACTCTCCCGACTCATCGAGGTGCTTGGCTTTGGGCGCGATCTCGGCCAGGGCAAAGGCACGCACCTGATCCAGCAGCATTTTCTTGGATTCGTCTTGAATCGGCCAGCCGTTAATCATGAAAACTCCTTATAGACCCACAAAGGCGGGTTTGCGTTTTTCTAAGAAAGCGCCCATTCCCTCTTTTTGGTCTGGGGAACCAAAGAGGCGCCCAAATGCGTGCGCTTCGGCATCCAGTTTATTGTCCAGCCCCGACGTTTCGGAGGCCTCCGACAAAAGCTGCTTGGCTTTAGCAACAGCCGATGCGGATTGCGTGGCGATAGAGCGAGCGATTTCTGAAACTTTGGCGCGAAAGTCTGCTTTTGGGAAAACGTGGTTGGCCAGGCCGAGCGTCAGGGCCTCTTGGGCAGAGATCCTGCGGCCTGAATAAACAAGCTCCTTGGCCATGGGCCAGCCGACAAAGCGAGCAAGCCGCAAAGTCGCACCAAACCCTGGGATAATGCCCAAGCCCACCTCGGGCTGGCCGAACTGAGCATTGTCGGCAGCTAAAATAAAATCACACGCGATGGCCATTTCGGTTCCGCCGCCCAAGGCAAAGCCGTTAACCGCAGCAATCGTGGGTTTTGGCATGAGCTCTAAAAGCTTTGTTACGTCCTGGCCCAATCGAGCAAAACCAACGCCCTCTTGCCCAGATTTTTGGTTCATTTCGGCAATATCAGCGCCGGCAATAAAGGCCTTCTCGCCATCACCCGTGAGCACGACGACACGAATGGCGCGGTCGCGAGCCAAGCGCGTGAGCTCGGATTTGAGTTCCTCAAGGGTTTTGGAGTTCAAAGCATTCAGGGCCTTGGGCCTGCAGATTGTAACCCAGGCAATTCCGGGAGCCTCTGTTTCGACGCGAAGGTTCTCAAGATTCATAAGTATAAAACCCTCGGCCTGTTTTTTTGCCCAGCCATCCTGCAGCCACGTAGTTCTTGAGCAGAGGGCAGGGGCGGTATTTCGAGTCACCCAGGCCGTCATGCAAAACTTCCATGATCGCCAGGCAGGTGTCGAGCCCGATAAAATCAGCAAGCGTGAGCGGACCCATGGGCTGATTGGTGCCGAGCTTCATCGCGTTATCGATATCGTCGCGATTGGCGACGCCCTCAAAGAGGGCAAAGACCGCCTCGTTGATCATCGGCATCAAGATGCGGTTCACGGCAAATCCAGGAAAATCGCGCGCTTCAACGAACGTCTTTCCCATTCGCTCGGCCAACCCACGAGTTACGCGAAACGTCTCGTCCGAGGTTTGAATGCCTCGAATTCCCTCAACGAGCTTCATGATCGGCACGGGATTCATGAAATGCATGCCCGAGACTTTTTCAGGCCGCTTTGTTGCAGCGGCGATCTTCGTGATGCTGATTGAAGAGGTATTCGAAGAAAGAATGGCTTGGGGTGAGCAGATCTCATCGAGCTGCCTAAAGAGCTTGATCTTGAGCTCTGGATTTTCGCTGACCGCTTCCACAACAAAGTCCGCCTTGGCCAGATCAGCCAGGCCACCCACGGGTTCAATTAGACTTAGGGCTTTTGTCGCGTCTGCTTCAGGGAGCTTGCCTTTTTCGACGAGCTTTCGGAGTTGGGCTGCGATCTTGCTTTTGGATTTCTCGGAGATTTCTTTGGATTGGTCAGCAAGCAGGACGGGAATTCCACTTTGCGCCGCAGTTTGCGCGATTCCCGCGCCCATCTGTCCCGAACCCAGAACGCCTAGCAGTTTGATCATGATCACTTACCAATACAAAAATCCGAGAAGATTTGCCCCAAAATATCGTCAGCAAGCGTTTCGCCCAACAAAACGTCCAGGCTTTGAAGCGCCTGTCGGATGTCTGCGGCAAAAAGGTCCTCGGCTTGAGCGCCATGCGCGCGCAGCAGATGCTCCATCGCGGTTTGCACGGCGCGAAGGTGGTCCTGGCGCGTGAGAAGGATCTCGCCAGGGGCGCGAGCTACCCAGTGTAGGCAAAGCGATACGATTTGATCCGTAGCGGTCGAAAGCCCACCCCCATCCAAAGAGGAGGCGGCGCAGATGTGCGTAAATCCCGCATCGCTCAAGGCCTGGAGCGCGTCCTTTTGCTGCGCGCTCGAAAGCAGGTCCGCCTTTGAGAGCACGGCTAGAGTTGGCTTAGCGCCGGGCGCAAGCTCTGCCCAAAGAGAAAGTGCGGCAGGAATTGCGTACGGATCGACAACAAAAATCAGGAGATCCGCCTCTAAGGCGGCAAGGCGGGAGCGCTCAATCCCTAATGCCTCGATGCGGTCGGAGGCCGCCTGCCCCTGGGGGCGAAGCCCTGCCGTGTCAGAGAGGCTCAGCAAGACATCGTGATTGCCCGAGCGAAGCGCCAGTTGTTCGCGCACGACATCTCGAGTGGTTCCTGCGATCTCTGTGACAATGGAGCGCTCCTGACCCAACAGGGCGTTAAAGAAGCTCGATTTTCCGGCGTTAGGAAGACCCAGCAACGCGGTTTTGACGCCGGATTGAATTTTCTCTCCGCGTTCAAAGGAGCGCGCAAGCTCAGAGAGCGTGGCAAAAACAGCCTGGGCGCGGCGTTTGAGCGCGGGCAACGAAACCTCCTCCACGTCTTGATCGGAGAAGTCGATTCCTAGCTCCGAAAGCGCGCACAAGGTTTTAAGCTCCTGAGAGAGAGAGGCGATTTGCTTGTTTTGCGCACCTGAGAGCTTATCTAAGGCAAGGCCCGCGGCTGAGGCGGTGGAGGCGCGAATGAGCTCTGAAACGGCCTCTGCCTGGGTGAGCGAGAGCTTTCCGTTGCGCAAGGCGCGGAAGCTAAACTCTCCGGCGAGTGCGGGGAGCGCACCACGCGCAAAGCAGGCTTCAAGAACGCGGCCCAATGTGTAGCGACCGCCGTGAAGCTGAAGCTCAACGCACTCCTCACCCGTAAAGCTCGCGCCTTGCGGGAAGTAGACGGCTAGGCCCTCGTCCAGAACCGCGCCATCCGAGATCCGAAGGCGCGAAAGTGTGCGTGGGCCTTGAGGCTTCCAAGAGCCTTGAGAAAGCGCGGACACGATCTCCATGGAGCGCGGGCCGCTGAGACGAATGATGCCCAGTGCACCACCTGCAGCGCTTGAGAGCGCCGCAATCGTGCCCGTTCTTAGATAGGCGCTGGAACT
Source organism: Bdellovibrionia bacterium (assembly GCA_044227445.1). GTDB lineage: Bacteria > Bdellovibrionota > UBA1018 > UBA1018 > UBA1018 > JBGAWT01. Next base: position 6,233 of record JBGAWT010000071.1, read on the forward strand.
ACGCTCGAGAGGCGACTGCGGGTGAGGCATTCTTTAAACTCAGCCTCTTGTTCATAAAAACTTGCTGGAGGATGCTCACCAGCGTGTTGACCAACATATAGATGCCCAGGCCTGAAGGCATCGTGATCATAAAAAAGCCGAACATCAGCGGCATAAACTGAAGCATCTTCTGCTGAGCAGGGTCGGTCGCTGTTTGTGGTGTGAGCTTCTGCTGCAGGAAGCCCGTGATGGACCAAAGAATGGGAAGAACGTAGTAGGGGTCTTTGGCCGAGAGGTCATGCAGCCAAAAGCCAAACGGCGCTTGGTAGAGTTCGATGGAGCTGTAAAGAACCCGGTAAAGGGCAAAAAACACGGGCATTTGAATCAAGAGCGGAACGCAGCCAGCAGCGGGGTTATAGCCGCTCGTGCGCATGAGCTTGAGCGTTTCTTCATTGAGCTTTTGTTTATCGTCTTTGTATTTTTCGCGGATCGCCGTGAGCTGCGGCTGGATTTTGGCCATCTCCTTCATCTTCTTCATGCTCGTATAGTTGAGCGGGAAGGTGACGACCTTGAGTGCAACGGTCAGCAAGATGATAGCGATCCCGTAATTGTGCACAAACTGATTGAGCCAGTTGAGAGCCTTAAGAAGCGGGTAAGCGATGACCGTAAACCAGCCGAAATCCACCAAGCTATCAAGCGCGGGGTCCACGGCGCGAAGAGAGTTGAGAACCTTGGGGCCAAAATAGACGTTCAGCGGGATCGAAACGGCGTTGCCAGTGATCGGAAACACCAGACTTAAACGACCCTCATCGGCGGTCACGGGCTGAACAAGGGCCTTGGGTTCCCACGGCACCTGTGGAAGCAGTGCTAGGGCAAAATATCGATTCGTTAACCCGATGTACTTTACGGGTGTGACGACTTGCTTGGCGTCGATAGATCCCGAGAGCGCCACGCGCTCCAGGCTGTTTGCCGTGAAATACACCAGCTGCTGGTCAGGGGCATCGTCCAGAGACTTGTCGCCCTTACCCTCCAAATAAACGTAAGCCATCTGGGGGGCCTTGCTCTTGAACTGCGCTTCATAAAGGAGCTGCGCGGTAGAGGAGTTCGGAGAAATTGAGATCGTGCGCTTGAGCTTCATGCGCGCATCTTCAAAAAACCAAGAGGCTGAGCCGCCCTTAGGGTCAGAGCTGAGGTGCCCTTGAGCTTTTGGAATGTCCGCGTACTCGTTTGCATCAAATGCGATGCGAACCAATCCATTCGCATGATGAGCAAGCGACGCAAGTGTAATGGGTTTGCCATCTGCGGAGTGGTAGCCGCCGATCTGACCATCTGAGAAGGCGGCCGGACCCGAGCTCGTCTGCAGCTCGCTTGTGGCGGAGGCCAAGGAGATGGGCTTAGACAGGCTTACGCCTTGAGGCGGGGCCGAAAAAACGGGGGTGGCACTTTGAGCAGGCGCGGTCTGCGCAGCGGGTTGTTCCGCAGTGGCAGGAGCGGCGGCCGTCTGCTGGGCCATGTGGGGGCGGACGTAAAAACGCTCCCAGCCCAGATAAATTCCCATGCAGATCAAAACGGCAATTAGCCCACGACGATCCATCGCTCACAGCTCCTTTGGAGAGGGCTTGCGTATATCACCAGTGTGACGCAAGCGAAACGAAAGCCTTTGAGAAATCACGGGATCCAGGCCGCCTGGGGAGCCAGGGTGACAACGAGCGTTTCGATGAAGAGTCGCAAGCGTTCCACGAAGAAAACCAAACTCCACCAAAGCCTCCTGCGCATAGCGGCTGCACGTAGGCTCAAAGCGACAGCCGCCCGAGGGGCCAGCCAGAAAGTGCAAAGCGGGCGAGAGGAAATAAGTATAAGGAGCAAAAAGCGCCTTAACGAGGAGCGAGCGCACGAGGGAGCTCCTCTCTTAAGCACGACCCGAGAAGCCTGGGGTAGGGATGCCCAACGGAGCGTTTCTGCGAAATAAGTACGTGGTAGTCAAACGCGCCCAAGCGCTCGCGAGAAAGTCGTCTAAAGCATTCGCGAACACGGCGTTTGACGGCGTTTCTCTGAACGGAGTTGCACTTAGCTTTAACGGTCACGCCCAGACGGAAGTGTCCGGCCGAATTAGGAAGGCGAAAAACCACGCACTGAGACAGCCGAATGGCCTCAGCGCCTTGAAAGAGCCTGCGAAAATCCGAGTGGCGATGAAATCGAAACTCAGGAGGAAAAGCAGAGTCGATAAATTTATTTACCTGCGACAGAAGGCGTCAGGCGCTTGCGACCTTTGGCGCGGCGGCGCTTGAGAACCAAGCGACCGGTCTTCGAGCCTTTGCGGGCTAAGAAACCATGGGTGCGCTTGCGCTTCGTTCGGCTGGGCTGGTACGTCCGTTTCATAAGTGGTCGTGGAATTAACGGAGCGTGGTTGCATTGTCAAGCGAATCACCCCGTGCTAGGTAAGCCGAACGCCTAAAGGGGGCCTTCAAGAGACCTATGCGGATTCGTCTTCAGATCGATCCATCGGAGTGGCCTGAGATTTGGCAAGCAACCTGCCGGATCTTGGAAAGCCACATCCACCAATCGCTCATGGTCGCGTGGATTTTTCCGCTTCGTTTTTTGGGCGTCGAATCTGCCGAGGACGGCTCAGCTCGAGTCACCCTCATCGCAAACAATGAGTTTTCGGCCAAATGGGTGTTAGATCACAACAAGAAGCGCATCGAAGAGGCGCTCTCTCAGGTTACAGGATCTCGCTGTGAGTTGATCGTTAAGGCCGACGGCAGCGCATCTGAGGGGCAGGCCCGCCCGCTTTCGATGGAGCCGCACGAGGCGCCTTACGAAGAAGGCCTGGTCGCCCAGACAAACGAGCCTACGGCGCCCGTAAGCGGGGTCGTCATACACGCCGGACATAGAAACCCCAGCACGCAGCTCGATCAGCCCGACCCACGCTATGATTTTGCAAGCTTCGTCGTAGGCGCAAGCAATCAGTTTGCCCATGCTTCGGCTGTCGCCGTGGCCGAGCAGCCGGGGCGACAGTACAACCCGCTTTTTATTCACGCGCCCCCGGGACTGGGAAAAACCCACCTGCTTCACGCCATCGGAAATCATATTTTGGCTCGAAATCCGCAGGCGCGCGTGGCCTATCTGTCGGCTGAGCGCTTCGTCAATGAGCTCATTGATTCGATTCAGCGCCAAAAAATGCCACAATTTAGGCAGAAGTATCGCGATAGCTTTGATCTGCTTTTGATCGACGACATCCATTTCATTGCCGGCAAGACCTCAAGCGAAGAGGAGTTCGTTCATACCTTCAACTCGCTTCACGGCTCTAAGCGCCAGATCGTCCTCACAAGCGATCGGCCGCCTAAGGAAATCGAGGCGCTCGAAGAGCGCATTCGTACGCGCTTTGAGTGGGGTCTGATCGCCGATATTTCCCCACCCGAAATCGAGACGCGCATTGCGATCTTAAAGGCAAAAGCGGAGCGCGACGACATCTACCTTCCCGATGAAGTGGCAACGTTTTTGGCCAGCCACATTAAGAGCAACGTCAGGGAGCTTGAGGGCGTGCTCATTAAGCTTCAGGCCCAAGCCTCGCTTACGGGCGCGGAAATCTCGCTTGAGATGGCCAAGATTGAGCTGAAGACAGCGATCCCGGAAGAAGGGGCGCATATCACCGTCGAAGCGATTCAAAATGCGGTGATTCGGCACTACCAAATCAAGCTTGCTGACCTGAAGGCCAATTCCCGCGCCAAGGCCGTAGCCGTGCCTAGGCAGGTCGCCATGTACCTCGTGCGCAAGTACACAGGCATGGGATACCAAGAAATCGGAACCTTCTTTGGGGGCCGTGACCACGCAACCGTCATTCATGCTTGCAACAAGATTGATGCGGGCGTTGAGGCGATGGCCGAGATCCACGACGCGGTGGAAAGAATTCAAAACCTGCTCTAGATCCTGGGCTCTTCTTTCAAGAATTTAATGAAATTCCACGCCAGCGTGGGAAGCGCGCGGCCCTTAGCGCGCCAGTCCTTGCGGTAGAGCTCCAAAAAGAGCTTAAACACTTGGTATTGATGAGGCGTGTAGGGAAACCACCAAGGAGACTTAAAGACCACGAGCCTGCTGCGGGGTTTGTGGATGTGCCGGACATTCACAAACTCATACAGACCCATGTTGGCATGGGTTCTTCCGATGCCGCTTTCTTTGACGCCGCCCCAGGGGGTTTCTCCTAGGCCTGCGGTGTAGACTGCCTCATTGATGGTCACTGTTCCCACTTCAAGCTTGCGCGCCACCTCTTCGGCCAACCCAATGCTTTTGGAAATCACGGCGCCTAACAGACCGTAGGGGCTGTCGTTTGATTTTTGAATTGCCTCATCCACCGTTCTAAACGTCGCAACCGCCACAACAGGGCCAAACGTCTCGTCGCGGTAGATCGAAAGTCGCTCGATCTCAGGCCCACGCACGATCGTGGGTTGTAGGCGCCTGCGATCCTCCGAAAACTCTCCGCCTGTGATGAATTCCACGCCGCGTTGCCTGGCCTCTTGGAGGTGTCGGTCGTAAACGAGTTTTTGTTTTTCAAAGGTGATGGCGCCTAAGTCCGTTTGATCCAAGGGGCCGCTTTGCCTCAGGGACTCGGCTTTTTTCTTAAGCAGCGCCAAGAACGGCTCCGCAATGGATTCGTGAACCAGAATTCTTTCTGTTGAAGCGCAGACTTGGCCTGAGTTGCTAAAAGCGCCCCAGAGCGCGGCACTGGTTGCGAAATCCAGATCCGCATCGGCGAGCACGAGCATGGCGTCTTTACCACCGAGCTCAAGATTTACGGGAATCAGGTGTTCGGCTGCGGCGGCCATGATTTTTTTTCCGGTAGCCACGCTTCCGGTAAAGATGATCTTGTCAGGCTTTTGCTGGATAATCGCGGCCCCTAAGGCTCCGTCCCCAATGAGGGTTTGCATGAGGCCCTTAGGAAGCCCCGCGCGCTCGCAAAGCTCCTGAATCTTAAGTCCGATGAGCGGAGTGATCTCGCTGGGTTTAAATACCACCGCATTGCCAGCGACAAGCGCCATGAGGATCTCAGCAAAAGGGAGCAAGAACGGGTAGTTCCACGGTGAGATCACGGCCACGATGCCCACGGGCCAGTAATTGATGGTGCTCTTTCGATGCTTCATCAAATGAAGCGGGATATTTTGGTCCTTGAGCAACCTGGGGGAGTGCTTGGCGAAATGTGTCAGGGTGTCAACGATGGGAAGGACCTCGTTGGCCAGGGCCTCAAACTTAGGCTTCCCGTTTTCGTTCGAAAGCAGCGTGGCGACTTCGTCGGCTTGCTCAAGCAGGACCTCTCGGAGCTGCAGCAGGTAACGAGCCCGTCGCCTTGTTGAGAGCAGCGCCCATTGTTTTTGCGCGGTGCGCGCAAGGTCGAACACATGCCCAAGCTCAGAGATTGGGGTGATTGGCGCTTCACCAACGGCTTCTCCTGTTGCTGGGTTTCGAATGCTCAGACGAGCCGTTGAGGGAAGCGAGGACATGCCCCGACTGTAACATGAGCGCCGTTTTGGTGCAGCCGTGGCTAGCAATCCGTCGGCCACGGTTGCACAATAAATAGAGTGAAAGCCGACGCACGATCTGGCGCAAGCGACGACACGACGGAGTGGACACCCAATGCGAGGCTCGTGTTGGGGCGGCGCTATCTTTGGAAGAAACTAGATGGAACGCGTGAGACGCCGCGCGAGATGCTCTGGCGCGTGGCGCAGGCCGTGGCCCAGACGGAGAAGAAGAACAGAAAGATCTGGGCCAAACGCTATTTCGAGCTCATGGCGTCGCTGAGATTCTTGCCCAACAGTCCGACGCTTATGAACGCGGGCAAAAAACACGGCCAGCTCTCTGCTTGCTATGTCCTGCCCGTGGAAGACGCGCTCACAGACATCTTCGACACACTAAAAAACGCGGCACTTATTCATCAGTCTGGAGGTGGGACGGGGTTTTCGTTTAGTCGGCTCAGGCCTCGCGGCGCCACCGTTCGATCTACGCAGGGGGTTGCTTCGGGCCCCGTTTCTTTCATGCGCGTTTTTGACTCAACCACGGAGACGATCAAGCAAGGTGGAACGCGGCGCGGTGCAAACATGGCCGTCTTGCGAGTCGATCACCCCGATGTCCTGGAGTTTGTTCAAAGCAAAGTGGATGGAAAATCCATTCGCAACTTCAACATCTCCGTGGGCGTTACAGACACCTTTATGGAAGCGGTGCGGGCGGGAGAAGACTATCCGCTCAGAGACCCAGCTTCGGGTGCCATCGCGGGAACAATCGCATCAACGCATCCAATCCAACTCCGGAAGAAGGCCCTATGGAGAGCACCAACCCATGCGGAGAGCAGCCGCTGCTTCCGTATGAGAGCTGCAATCTGGGCTCGGTCAATCTAGGAAAGTACGTCCAAGCCCAACGCATCGACTGGGAGCGGCTGGGAAGAGATATCGATCTTGCGATTCGATTTTTGGACGGCGTGGTGCAGATCAACGCTTTTCCCGTGGAAGAGTCCGCGCGCGTCACGCGCCGAAATCGAAAAATCGGACTGGGGGTAATGGGGTTTGCGGACCTGTTGCTGGAACTTGGAATTCCTTACGATTCGGATGCAGGAAGACAGGCGGGCGAGCAGGTGATGTCGTTTTTAGACCGACGGGCCAAGGCAGCATCGGCGGCATTGGCGCGCGAAAAGGGGGCTTTTCCTGGTTGGAAGGGCTCGATGTGGCAGCGCCTGGGCTACCCCAAGTTACGAAACGCGACGGTAAGCACGGTGGCGCCCACGGGTACGATTAGCCTCTTGGCGGGGGCCTCCAGCGGGATTGAGCCGATCTTCTCGGCCCTTCTCGCAAAAAACGTTTTGGACGGAGAGCGGCTTTTGGAGCTTCATCCGGCGGTTGAAAAAATGCTGCGCGCCAAGAGCATCACGCTCGATCAAGCCATGACGCAGGGGCTTACGGATGATTGGGTGAGCGAGCGCCTGGGAGCCGCGTGGTCGCCTGCAGCGAAAGTCTCGATTTACGGACACATCGCTATGCAGGCTGCGTTTCAGCGTCATAGCGATAGTGCTGTCTCAAAGACGATCAATCTGCCCGAGAGCGCAAAGCCGGAGGATGTGGCACAGGCCTATCGTCTGGCTTATGAGTTGGGCTGCAAAGGCATCACGATTTATCGCGATCGTTCACGCTCTGCGCAGGTTCTTGAAAAGGCCTAAGGCAGCTGCTAAGGCTAGGCGCTCTTTGGAGTGCGGGCGTAGCTCAGTTGGTAGAGCGCGACCTTCCCAAGGTTGAGGCCGAGGGTTCGAGCCCCTTCGCCCGCTCCATTTTTAAGCGGGAAGCGAAAAAATGGGTACCGCAGCGTGGGTCCAGTGGACCCAAAATCGACACGACGTCGATTTTAGCGAGGAACCCTACACCTTATGCACGAGTTCTCCTTCGCCCAATTCCTAGTCATTGTCTGACCTTTGGACGCTCGTAGAGCCGCGCCAGGCTTGCAAATCAAGCACTTAGCGCGGGAGCGCTTCTTGCAGCATCTGGAGCTGGGGTGGGACTTTTCTCATGCATTCTTGTTTAAAGTGCGGAGCGGCGCTCGATAGCTTTTTTGTGAGTGGGGGCACCTCTTCGCGCTGCGGGCGCTGCGGCCTGAACTATCTGAGCGTTGCACATCTCATGAAGCAGTCCGACGGAGCGATGGTGCGCAATTTCTGGGAATTCGTTCTCGATTGCGAATGGGCCCTTGGATTGCCTTGTCCGCACTGCAAGCGGCCGTTGAGTCGAGTGCCCCTTCAACACGGAGGAGAGCTTCATCCAGTTCTGGGCTGTAAGTCTTGCTATCACGTGATTCTAAAGGAGGTCACTATGGCGCATTTCAAAAAGGAAAAAGCGGACGGCGTTGATCAAACGAC
>JBGAWT010000072.1:0-12370 GCA_044227445.1 Bdellovibrionia bacterium
CTTGGGCCATCTGAAGGACGTCGCGGATGGCCATCTTGGTGCGGCCCAGCTCCACGGTCACCTTCAGCGGAATATCCAAAATAAAGTCCAAGCTCTGGACTTGAGGTTGGTCCATCTTAGCGGCTGGGGCTTTACCGCCCGCGCCACCCGCAGGCGCCATCGCGGCGCCACCGCCCGAAGCTGCCGCTGCTAGCGCCGCTCCGAGATCCCCTAAACCCTCACCCATTGGTGCTGCTCCTGTATCGGCCATGTCAGAACCTCCTGTTCTTCCAATTCATCATTCAAAATCGATCGGACGCGTCACTTGAACGGCCCGATTTCCGCGTGAAACTCCAAAGAAACACTTAAACTTGGGTACTCCCTCGATAAGCACTTCGAGCTCGCCGTCTGCGTCCTGCGCAAGCGGGATGATGTCGCCGATGTTGAGATTAACCAGATCGCCCACCGTGATCATCGCGCCGCCCAGATTGACCAGCACATTGCTTTGCGTGTCCCTGAGATGCTCTTCCATCTTGGCCATCCACTCTTTGTCCTGACGATCGGACTCGGTTTGGAAGGACGCGTTGAGCTTGTTCTTGATGGGCTCGATCGTGGAGTAAGGAATGACCAGTGCGATCGTTCCGCTGGCGTTCTCGAGCTCCACTTCGAAAGTCGTCGAGATAATGACGTCCGAAGGAGGCACGACGCCGACGAACTGAGGATTCACTTCGGTACGAACATAACTGATGTCAGCCTTGTGAACCGGAGCCCATGCCTCTTCGAGGTCCTTGATCGCAAGGTCCATGACCTTGCGCATGATCGAGAGCTCGATGCGCGTGAATTCCTTGCCTTCGATCTTGGTGTAAGGCCTGTCCGTGCCGCCGAAGAAGCTATCCACCAGGGCGTAGGCTAGCTTGGATTCGAACACAAGCAGCGCGGGGCCTCTGAGGCTCTCAAAACGCATGATGCACATGCAGCTCGGGATAGGCAGGGTGTTGACGAACTCGCCAAATTTCAACAAGTCAGTTGAAATGATACTGATCGTGGCGATCTTACGAAGCGCGTTGGAGAGAGACATACGATACAAGCGGATGAAACGCTCGTAGATGATGTCCAACGTGGGCATGCGACCGCGAATCACGCGGTCTTGGTTCGTTAAGTCGTAGGGGGTTACTTCCGCGTCCGGTGGTCCGCCAGCAGCTCCGGGGGCTCCGGGAGCGCCCGCCGCTGCGGGGTCATTGCCCTGGCCGAGATCAACGGAGCCTTCGGCTACGGCGCTGAGCAGGGCATCGACTTCGGATTGTGTAAGAACCTGATTCATGTCTCAACCGTCCTAGTGCGTTAAGCGCCCCTTACTGGGACACCGCGAAATTCGTAAAATAGACTCCCTTGAGCTTTCCACTCACCAAAAACTGATTCAAACCATTCTTGATATCTTCTTTGAGGTACTCGCGTCCTTCGGCCGTCGCCAAATCGCTTGCACGCTTGCTGTTGACCAAATCGATGATCGCGTTGCGGACCTGTGGCATTTTTGACGTCACTTCGGACTCTGTATCGCCGTTAGGTACCTCTAAAGCGATGTTTACGCGGAAAAACTTGGGATTGACGCTGCCTGGCGTAGAGAGATTGACGGTAAATTGATCCAGCGTCACCATCTTGCCGGAATCCACGAGTTTCTTTTTGCTTTCGCCGTGTTCGCCTTCGGCCTTGCCTTCGCCGTGGCCGCCGCCTTCTTTCTTCTCGTCGCCGCCGTGCTCGGCACCATGCTCGCCGCCGGCGGCGATGTCGTCGATGCGAGGTTGAGCCTTATCGCGTTGAAAAGAGATGAATAGGATCGCGACCATAGCGAGGGTCGCCATCAAATTGACGAGCGTGAGAAGCATGACTACTTTGCTTCCGCCACCGCCGCCGCCGCCTGCTGGAAGTCCTCCCGCGGCGCCTAAGTTTTCTACTCCGCCTGCGTTTCCACCCGCCATGAGCCAGGTCCCTCCAATGGACCGAACTAATGGTATTGCAAACGAGATGCCATGGGCGCAGTGGGAAAAATCTCCGCTAACAATCGCGGCAGATTTTTCCCACTGCGCCTCTCCGCGAGATCGGCAATTTCTTGACGACCTCACTGGCGCGGGCGACGTGGCGTACCGAAGTACAAACTTCAAGTCACTACCGAACGAAACAGTTGGGTGAGCGCCGAGTAAGCCCGCGATTGTTAGCGGGGCTTACTCGGCGCGATACCCATTAGCGGCCTCACTCACCCGACTAGTTTCTCTTCAGATTAATCACTTCTTGGAGCATCTCGTCCGAAGTGCTGATCACCTTAGAGTTGGCCTGGAAGTTACGCTGAGCAGTCATCAGGTTGATGAACTCCTGCGCGACGTCCGTGGTCGACGCTTCGATGGTCTTCGAAGAGATACGGCCTCTACCGCCGGTCTGAGGAGCACCGATCGTAGGAGAACCCGAGAGGCGGCTTTCGCGGTAACGGTTTTGACCGACCTTGAACATGCCTTCGTTGTTCTCAAACTTGCCGATGGCAACCTGGGCGATGTTGACGTTCTCGCCGTTGGTGTAGATCGCCGTGAGCGTACCGTCGTCGTTGAACGTCATGCCGGCGAGAGTGCCCGCCGTGTAGCCGTCCTGGATCGTCTTGTACGCTTCGGAAGCCGTTCCGTATTGAGTGACTGCCAAGCCTTGGCCGCCGCTCTTCTTGTCTTCGCCGAAGTTGAAGTGAATGTTCTGATCCGGCAAAGCGCCCTTTCCGAAGTTGAACGACGATTTGTCCGTGATCTGCTCTTTAAGCCTGCCGTCGGTGTCGAACACCAGACGACCACGAGCCTGTTCGTACATTTCGTCCTTCTTGCCTCCAGGGACTTCCTCGCCCTTGACCATCGCTCTCCAGGTCCATACGCCTTCGTCCGTCTTGTTGAAGTACATCGTGGTGACGTGTGGAGTGCCGGCCGAGTCGTACAACGTCACGCCGGTTGCGAAGTGGGCTGTTTGGTCCGGACGCTTGGGGTCGAACTTGAGATTCTTGTCCGCGCGCAGGTCCATGTTCATGAACAGCTTCACTTCGGCCGTCTTCTTGGCGTCGATGACGGTGCGATCCACCGAGATGTGACCCATCTTGGATGTGATCTTGCCCTTGTCGTCGGCTTGGAAGCCTACGACGTGGTAGCCGTCGGCGTTGATGAGCTTTCCGTCCTTGTCGAAGTGAAAGGCGCCGTTTCGCGAGAAACTTTGCCCATCGACTCCGTCCAGAACGAAGAACCCGTCGCCCGAGAGCGCCAAGTCCGTCGAGGACTCCGTAGCGATGATCGAGCCTTGGGAGAAGATCGGATTGACGGCTGCGAGCTTTGTGCCACGGCCGATCTGATTTCCGCCCAAGAGGCCTTTGAGGGATTTAGCGATGACGTCCTGAAATTCAGGGCGGCTCACTTTAAACCCGGTCGTACTGGCGTTAGCGATGTTGTCGCCGTAAATCGACAACGCTTCGCCTTGCGCCTGCAGACCGGAGATACCGGTATACAGAGATGAAAGAATACCCATGAGGAAGCGCCTCCTTGCGCTTGATTAGGGGTCCTGCCCGTCAATCGATCGGGGCAGGATAGGCTTCCCGCAATGGGTCCAGCCTATTCTGTTTTTGAAACTCGGGCTCCTTCCTCCTGAAGCTGGCCCGTACTACACAACACGAACTAAACGATCACTGCGCCATCAATGTTGGTGAACACGTTGCCCGACATCGCATTCTTGTCGAGAGCGGTAATGACCGTTCTGTTCTTCACGTTGACGATCAGAGCCGCGTCGTTGGTGATGACCAAGGTATCTTCGATACCTTTGGCATCCGCTTTGTCGATCGCGTCGCTGACTCGCGCCATCGTCGGAGCATCCAGCCGGATATTACGATCTTTGAGCCTTTGCGAGGCGTGCGCCGAGAACTTAAGAGGCTCTTTAACCTGATTAAGATCCAGCGTTTTTTCAAAGATCTTTCCGAACTCACCGGGTGCGCCCTGATCTTTGGCCTTTGTGTGCGTTCTGTCTGGTCTAGACCAGTACGCGGGACCGAAGAGACGTTGGGATACAGAAAGGGTGCGTCACTCATTTCAATTCACCTCCTCTCGAGTTTGCTTGGTGTTTTGCGAAAGGGAAAGATTTGTTGGCGTCCACGCCCATCTCATTGGGCGCACCAGGCCGATTTGAGCCTGCTGCTGGCGCGGGGCGCTCCGAGGGCGCCATCGAGACTTGAAGCCGCTGCTGCTGGGGCTGCTGGCCTTGCAGCTCGCCTATCGCCTGCTGAATCATCGCGGCCGAAGGGCGCTCCTCTTGCTGCGCGGATACTTCTACTTTTTGTTGCTCCGGATCCCCGAGCCCGCTGGGGAATCCTTGAGCCGTCGCCTCGCCGCGCGACTGCTCGTACTTGGTGAGCGCTTGGGCCATCTCAGGCGGCAGCGCCGATTGGTCCACAGGCACCGACTCGTGGCCTTTTTGCCAGAGGAAATAAGACTGTGGCTTGGTGCCATTCATCACGGGCTCGATGCCCTGCACGGTTTGAGGCTGCTGCTGAGGGCGTTGCTGAGGTTGTTGCGCGAGAGCTTGTGCGCCGCCTTGCTGAGCGGCCAACGCCTGAAGCAACGCGGGAGGAATCTGCTGTTGTTGCTGCGGCATCTGGGGAGCCGCGGCCATTCCGCCTTCTTCGACACGAATGACGTTTCGGATCGTGATCTTCTCGGGGCGATTCATATCGCCGATGAGAAGCACGGGCTCGGTTCCTTCGAAACTTACGCCCAACACGCGGGACTTAGCTTGGTTGGCTAATTGGATCGTTCCGCCGCGCGCATCGGTGGCCTCGACCTTGATCTGGTAATTGCCGCCCTTGGTCTGCTGATTCGTAAGATTGGTGCCGTCCCAAGAGAACTGAACCACGCCAGCGCCTTGCTCGCCCATGTCCTTTTTGAACACCGTCTCGCCCGCTTCGTTGACCACATGAACCTGCGTAGTCTTGGAGTTGCGCGGCAAAATAAAGCTCAGCGCTTCGGTCTTACCCTCGTCGTGCGGGAAACGATCCTTGTCGATGAACACCGTCTTGCCAATGAGCTGGGTCATGGCCATGCGCTCAAGTGGTTGGTTCTGACCGGCGAACTTCTGGAAATTGCTATTGAGGTTGTGCAGCTGTTCGACCGAAGTGAATTGCGCCATCTCGGTGGCCATCTGCTCGGCTTTGAACGGATTGGAAGGATCTTGGTTCTTCATCTGCGTGATCATGATGCGCAGGAAGTCGTCCTTACCCAGAGTCTTTTTGATCTCGCGCGGTTTTTCGGCCTTCGCGCCGTATTGAGCCTGCATGCGCTGAAGGACGTCGCCAAATTTTGTAGCTGTTGCCGCTTCCTTGGAGTCTTTCTCCTTGGTCATGACCGTACCGCCCGCCCCTTGCGCCAATGGAGTATTAGCCGTCTGGGCGGTAGCATTTGAGGTGATCATCGACTGGTTTGCGGCCATGCTATTTGCTTCCTTTTTGCAGAGCCCCCGGAAGGACCGCTATCCTTCCGGGGCCTAAAATCTCTCTGCTCGTACTGCTTAGGCTCTCACGTCGATGCGGCCAGCTCCCGCTTGGGAGTTGCCGTATGCTGACGCTGCGGGCCTGTTCTCGCCGAGGGCCGTAAGTCCTGGTCCCCTGCGAGTCATGCTTCCATCCGACCAGCTGTCCCCACCACGACTTCCTTGACGCGAGTCCTGATACGAATTCCAAGCCGCCGCCCCTTGATCGGAGCTTTGGTTTTGCTGGAATGATTCGGAACCCATGCCACGGTTGGCGTTGGAGTCCGCTCCTGCTAGGACGGGGCTTACTGCCACGTCCACTCGCGAGAGCGAGAGACCCTGAGAACTCAGAGCCTCCTTCAGGCTGCCCAGGCTTTCTTCGAGCACGCGACGCGCCTTCTCGGAACTGGCGTGGACTTGGAGGCCCACTTCGTTTCCGGAAGCCGCGACTCGCAGCTGAAGCTCACCCAGGTGGTCTGGTTTCAAGCGAAGCCTCATCTCGCCGCCTCCGTTGCCGGAGAGCGAGACGATACGCGAGCTCACGCCGTTGAGCGTGTCAGTCGCGAAGCGTTCACGTGCCATCGAGCCTTGGACCACTTGCGCGGTCATCGGTTGAGCTTTCGCTACGACCGTCGCACCTGGTACCAAGTTTCGCATTCCGGTGACTGCTTCGGCCTTGTCGAGCGTAGCGCCGACTTCAGATGGGCGCTTGCGGCGTTCCACCTGACCGACACCTAACTCGCGCGGACCCTCAGCTTTTGCTGGCGAAGCTATGGCTTGTTCCATGCCTTCGCCGCCCTTTTGCTGCGGGTTTGCCGCTTGCCTGAGGCTTAAGAAATCAGCCCCCGACACCTGTGCACCTGCTGCCGGCGCCACCACCGCTTGCGCAGTGAGAGCGCCCTGAGGAGCTTGCCCGACGAGAGCTTGCATGTCGGCCATCGAAACTCCCCCTTCGACAGAAGGAGCTCCTTGGCCTGGCTTGCTCTCAACCTGACCTGCTGCTTCAGGAGCTGGCATGGATGCCGCTAGGCTTGCCATGACCGCAGACGCGAAATCACCTCTCTTTTCGCCTTTGATCAAATCGACGAGGGTACCCGGAGCATTGTCCCAATTTTCTTGGGCCGCCTTCAGGGGATCCTTCGGTTTGCCAAACAGAGGTTGGACTTCGGAGGACTTATCAGCTCCTTCGAATACCCAATCCTTCTGCTGGAAAGGCATGAGTCCAGCGACTGTCGCGCCACCCTTCGCTTGCAAGAGAACCGCTTCCAGTCCTTGCGTCGCTTTGTCCTCCGGAGTTAGCGTCGGAGCCTGCTGTCCGGGGACTTGTACTGCTGTTGCCAGTGTTGGTTGTATTGTCATTTTTTTCACCTCCCCTCGCCGCAGATGCGGTCGTAATTGCGGTGTCTGCTCTGCCTAACGACAGAGGTTTCTCTCCCCTAGCCCGCACCACTCCGGCTAGAAGCTCGCTCAATCTGGAGGACTTAGCGGGTTCCATCAGATTGAGAATTTTTGCTAACTTGATGCTGTCCATCTTAGACAGGGTCGCCACGGCAAGACCCTCATCTAAATGGGTCACGAGCTGGGCTGCCCCCTTGGGGCTCATGAGCTGAACGGTTTCGACAAGCTTTGCCACGCGCTCTTCGTTGTCCTTCTTGCGCGACTGATCGATCTTGGCCATGTCCGCGCGGATGCCTTCCATCTTCTGGATCTCTTCTTCGATGGCCTTGGCTTTAGCGGAGAGCTCGACTTCGCGGGCTTTGAGTTCCTTCTCGCGCGCATCCAGCTCGTCTTTGCGCTTGCGCAGGTCATCGACGACCACCGGATCGGTGATGCAGGAGTGGACTTCTTCGAGTCCAATGCGAGCTTGGGCCGGAGTTTCGTTCTTAAGCTCCTCGGGCTTTGTGATGCCCTCTGCTTCTGCAGGCTTGGAGGCCTCGGCGCTTGGAGCGGTTTGCACTGCTTCCTCAGGAGCTGCAGAAGAAGAGAGAAAGAATACGAGAGTGGCTGCCAAGATCGCTGCACTGCGCGCGGGAAAGCGGTTTTTCATGCGATCTCCTCCTGGGCTTCGGAGCTAGGTTCGATCAGCGCTTCGCCCTTGAGGCGCTCGCGCATGAGCATCATGTCGTCCATCTCTTTTTGTTCGCGCTTGTTTTGCTGGCGCTTGAACTCTTCCCACTCGCGCTCCTTGAGCACTTCGATCGTTCGCGTGGAGCGACGGGCGGCGAGGTAGGCTTTCTTGGCGCGCTCAACAGCTTTGGCTGCGCGTTGGATGGAGTGATCGACTTGGATGATTCGAACTTTTGTCCCTTCGATGAAAGCGCGCTCAAGATAAAACGCCTGCGTGCCGTTAAGCCGTTCGCCGGACTCACCCAGTTTTTCGACCCGCATGTAGGTTTCGCGGAGCTGATCGATGAGCTTTTCCTTGCGCGCGATCTCGCGCACGAATGCCCGCTGAGCCGCGCTCATAGCCTTAAGAGCCTCGTTCTCGAGGTTCTTTCGGACGCTCAATACTGTTTCAAAACGAAAGCGGAAACGCCGCATCTCTCTTAGTTTCCGCTGTGTTGAGGCTTTGTCCTAGACTGAATGGTTTGCCGGGTGAGAGGCGGGAATTGCCGAGAGGGACGTGTACCTTTGCACCACTCTTACTTCTCGGCTCGACTGAGGGTCCAAAGGCAAATGACTTACCGAGTCACCGATTCGGCCAAACCGGAAACATGCCTTCGATCTTCTTCATGATTTCGCTTCATTTGGCCGAAAAGCTGAGAAGTGAAAGCGCTCCGAAAAAGCATCGGATTTCTAGTCCTAGGATGGATCACTGCCACCTCGGCGTTTGCCGATCCTCCGGTGAAAGTCGAAGTGGGCTCGCCAGAACCCTATACCCAAAAGGAAGCTAAAATTCGGGCCGTGGATCCCAACGACTACCCCGAGACCTATCAGAAGAACCTTCAAGCCTCGCTGGACAAGGTCGCTCATCTCACTGGGCAGCTCAAGGCTGCCAAGGAGCTCAAGCGCCCGATTTCGGTCTTCTTGATCGACTCGAGCGAGGAGACCGCGGTTTTCATCAAAGGATTCGGAGGCGAACCCCATCACCTAGGGATCTCCCTAGGCATGCTCAAGAACATCGGCAACGACCAAGAGCTTGAGTACGTGCTTGGTCAGGAGCTCAGACGAGGCCTTTCGAGAATTCAAGGCAAGATCGATCGCTCGGACAAAAGCGACCTCAAGACTTTCTTGCTAAAAAGGGCCGTACACACCGAAGTCGACGTGGGCTCAGCGTTGGACATGCTCGAGCGCGGCTCCAACCCCTATGCGGCGATCGATTTCTTGGAGAGGCTCAAAGGAAAATACGGCGATCGCCTGTCGAAATCGAAAACCCTCCTTCAGAGCCGAATCAATGACATCGGAAGCGCGATCACGGGCGCCATTCGCTCCGGTGCCGTCGATTCGGATCGAAGGCTCGATCAAACCAGTCGGACCCGGGACTTGACGGATTCGATCCAAAAGCTTCTTTTCTCCGATGATACGCACGCAAAAGTAGCTGCGAGCAGGCTGGATAAGCTGGTCAGCGCTCAGGGCGCCGCGGACCAGGACTACAAAGCCGTAGTCGCCGGAACGCCAGAACGAGTACAAACAGTAGCGCTCGATCAGAGGGGTCGCCAAAAAGCGTCGCCCTTTCTTCAGGTCCTCCTCGAGATTAAAGACGAGATCGACGCGAGATATCCAGAAATCACAGGCGAGGAAAAGATCCGCCTTCAATTCAAACTCAATCGCAACCTCCACAACGAGTTCGAGAAATCGAGAGATGCGATCACGGCGGGAAAACGAGAAAGCTTCAATGCCAAACAACGAGCAGCCATGGAGTTGCTCGAGGATAGGCAGTACTGGGTCGAGCACGAGGACCTCTATTCCGAAGACATCTCCGTCAAATTCGCTGAGGAGGAAATCGCGGAGCTCAAGAAGAAAATCTCGGGCACGAGCAAGCCAGAGGTCCTCGCGGACCTGAAGGCTCAACTAGAACACAAAGAGATGGAACTCGCGCGGGCTCAAAAGGATTTCAATCTAGCCCTTTCGGTCTATGACTACACGCCCGAAGCCTTGGCTGGGCTGCGGAAATCAGGATCGAGCGTGAGTAGCCTGAGACTCGTCCCCATGTTTGACGGGTTCGACAGGTATCGCCACGCCGGCTTCAAGGTAAAAGAGATCGATGACCTCGTGGTGGATGCACCCGAGCGAATCCTTCGTTACCGCGAAGCCAATGCGCTCTCGAGCTACGAGCAAATCGACGACATCCGGGAACTTGAGGATTGGTGGCACCTCCATCGAGAGTCCAAGTCGGATCAAGCGATCGGGGTCCTCAAGAGAGCGAGCGTGCTCGCGAAAGACAGACTTGCAGCGGCCAAGGAGCTAGGGGATGTGCTTGAGGTTCTGGGTAAAGAGGTCGAGCCGTTCTCCAAATTCGCGCGTTACAACTTTAGCGAAGAGCTCGAAAAACTCGCGAAGACCTCTCCCGAGACGGTGGAAGCGATTTTCTATCCGATCGCTAAGCTCGTTGTTGAAAAAGGTTTGCCGGAAGACAGTCACAACTTAATTGAGGTGACTTCTCTCCTAGATGGCCTCACGAGTTACCTAGGGGAAAAAGGAACTCCGATTCGGGAGCGCGTCTCGCAGGCCATCGAAGCGAAATACCTCAAGGACATAGAGTCTTACGGAAAAAGAAAAAAAGGCGCCCGCGGCATGCTCAATTACATGCGCCAGCTTCGTCCCATGAGGTACGAACAGCGCGAGACGAACGACGCGATCGCCTTCGCCGCGTCCATGGACAAGAAAAGCCCAGGAAACCTGCTTAAAGGGTTTGCTGAAGCTTTGCTTAAGTCAGCGGAGTCCGAATCCTTCAAGATGACCCAGGCGCAGGCGGAGGCCCTCGTGGTCGTGGCTCTGCCGGATCTCATGCCGTCGGAGTGGACACTTGTCGATCGCCAAAAGAAAATCGGTGATGAGCTGACCTCACTTGCTAAAAACCCCGAATTCGCAAGCAAGGACAAACTCGGTTGGATCGATCAGACCGAGGTGGTCAGCCTGCTTCATGGATCTATGCGGGAGGAGATCGGAGCCAAGGATCTCAGGAAGATCTACGACGCCTATGCAGCTTTGACTCCCCTCTATCCAGCTTTTCCAAAGGACTATTTCAGCGATCGGGGAGGGTTTTCCGGAATCGTTCTCGACGAGGCCCTTAAGAAGGGAGACGCAAACCTCACTCTCACTGGTCCCATCCTAAGAGCCCATCTAGACGAGCGCGAGCAGAAGAAGGCGCTTCGGCTCCTCGAGATGCATTTTGATCGCTTACTCAAGCAGTCTAAAGGCGATCGAGTGAAAGCCGTCGCCGAGTTCTGGAAATCTCTGGATGAAGCGGGCGTTTACGTGGACCTCCACCATTTTGGGAAAGAAATTCATGCTTTCATCGTAGGAGGCTTACGAGATTGGTGGAGAAACTGACCTAAATCCTCTTCTTGTCCGCTTCGATCACGAGAAACGAAGGGACTTCCTCAAAGGTACGCTCGAGGCGGTCGATTACTTTGAGGCGAACGGCGGACCAAGGCTAAACCCCCGGGACCGCGAACCCGCTTGGAGAAGTGCCCGCGAGCAGGTTTGTTCGATCGGACCTATTCGCATTTCGATTCCCTATCACGAGCGTGCAAAGATCCGACTCAAGCGACCCAATCCGCTGACTGAGCTCGAAATCATGGCCATCGAGAGCCAAACCGGCGGCAGCGGCGAGGCAGCGAGCGGGCGGATAAGCTCTTTAAGCTCGTTTGGGAAAAGCGCGATAGCGATCCAGGTCCGTGAGGTTCTGCGCCAGCCCGAAGTCGTGAGCATTCTTCTCTATCAAGAGAACAAAGACGCGCTTGCGAAATGGCAACTCGATCAAAAGCTCAAAATAAGCGATCTCGCGTCCGACCTACGCGCGCGGAAAACCCCCATCCCCAAGGAGGGCGAAGTCGAACCTGTCGTTTCGGAATTGACTGAATTTTCAAAAAGCAGTTCCCCGAAATCGACGCGAGAGGGTCGGGAGTTGCCCGATATGTGGAGGCGCTCTTCTTCTCAACGAGAAGGAGCTCGAGGTCTTCTCGAAGGTCATCTCAATCCAGACAACTTTGAGGACGCCAAAGGACTGGAGTTCGTCGATGCGCCCGCGGTGATCGCAAGAGCTCTCAAGACCAATGCGGATCGCTTGCAACTCGCTAAATACCTGATGAGGCTCAGCGACAAGATGCCCCCAGGCGTCAATTCCGACAGGTTCGCACTCAACGAACAAAAGCTCCCGAGCTTCAGGGAGGCCTTCGGCCAGGCCGGAGAAATCACTCGCGCAGTCATTTTAAAAGGGATCCTCGCCGGAAAGGACGGCCCGATCTCGGATCCCGGCACCTACGCCGAATTAAAGAAGATCATTCTCTCGACCTCTAGCGACAACAAGGCCCTCTCCTTTCTCTTCGACACCTACCTCGACGTGCTTCCGATCTCAGAGAAGGAGACCCTCCTCGCCGGAGCGCTTTCTACCTATGAGCCTGGAAGCGCAAAGGGGATCAGCTTCGCGAGAGTGCTCGATGCCGCCGGTCCGATCGGCGGTAAGACCAAGCAGAGGCTTGCGACCTCCTCCTATGTGAGCGCGGAGTACCGCAAGGATTTCGCGTCTTCCTTTGATGACCTATTGCCCCCGAATCGAAAAACGATGTTCCGCCAGGTCCGGGCAGCCTTGGGTCAGAACGTCAAATACCTCAAGGGCATGGGCAGGCTTCTTGGGTCAGGGTCGATCAACTATGTCGTCGAAGCCTATGTGGAGAATCCGGACACCGGTCAGATCGAG
>JBGAWT010000072.1:12406-15291 GCA_044227445.1 Bdellovibrionia bacterium
GATCGAGATCATCGCGTTGCGCTTGCAGAAGGAGAATGTGAGCAAGCAAATCGAAGCGGAGAACCAGGTCTGGAAGGAAGTGGTCAAACGAGCGCAGTCACACGCGGATCCTGAGATTAGAAGGCTTGGGAGGATACTCGAAGAGCAGCGCGCTCACGCCTACGAGAGCCTCAGGCCTGACGGCGCACAGCTCGACATGGGACTCGAAAGAGCGATGTATGATAAAGCCAAAACCGCCTACGGCGGATCCGGCGACGGCAAGTCCAAGTTCGCGGTCAATGTGCCCGAAAAACTCGATCATTTCCAAGCACTCATCGCCCCGGAGTACCAAAAACGGGCGACGGTGATGAAGATGATCCCCAACACTCCGCTCGATCAGATCCAAGACCCCAAGGAAGCCAAGGAAGTCGCCGAAAAAATCCTGGATGCTCAGCTGATGGCGATGAACTCCGGAACGTTCGACGAAGACTGTCACCCCGGGCAGTGGCTCTATGAACAGAATACTAGGACGATCTATCGAACCGATACGGCTCTCCTCGAAACGGCCAAAGAAGGCGAGATGCAGCTTTTCAAGAAGCTTGCCGTCAAGATCTCTGATCCGAAAGCCTCGAAGAACGGGGAGCTCAAGAGCTTGCTTCAGGAGAATTTCACGAAAATTTTCAATGTTGATCAAACACCTACTGGACTAGGCGAAGCTCTGACGAAAATCCTGGGCTCGCCTGCATTTATCAGGGAGCAGAGTCCGCAAGAAAAACTGCTTCTCTTGCAAGACGGCTTAGACAGAGCATTCTTCGAATCGGGTAAGCACGTCCCCTCGATCAAGCTGAGGCCCACTTTCGAACGCGCCACGATTTCTCTGCTGAACTTGTCTTTCGTGAAAGACAAGATCGGGACGCTTAAGTACGCCAAGAAAATCAGCGGGTTCCTCGAAATGCCGGCTGCGCAGATGCGACGCCAAGCGCTGTCGTTGGTCTTGGGCTGCCTTCGCGCCACACTGAAGAAGATGACCGGCTTCCCTTCCCACTGATTTGTTAAGACGCGTCAAAAGCCTCAGGACCCCACCCGATAAGTCGGAGTGATGACTTTCGCGATTCGAGCTCTAACCGCAGTAGCCATAGTTCTTTCGACTGGCTGCGCATTTAATAGCCCCAACATTCTCTCCGAATCTCCATACAACGAAGTGAAGTACACCTCCGCTCCCACCGCTCAGATGAAGAAGATCAGCTCGGTGGCCGTCACGACGCGTGGCTACGAGGCCAACATTCGCCACAGCATCCCGGCGCTTTATAAAAAAGCGCTCGAGCTCAAAGGCCGCGCTCCCGCGAGCGAGGGCGATGCACTTTACGTCTCCAACATCGGCACCTCGGTACATACCAAGGTCGAGCCGTTTGAGCAGTCCTATCAGGACTGCCACAACGAACGCCGCGGCGAGAACGTCCCCTACCAGACCTGTCAATCGGTCCGAGGCTACAACGGGTACACGACGCAAAGTTGCACGACGAACTACCGCTACGAGTACCGCGATCATCAAGTCTGCGTGACGAAATATCGCACGGTGAACGCCACCGTCATGTATCAAGATGCGTCCGCTGACGTGTATGCGGGGCCCAAACAATGAAAAGCAAACGTGCAGCTCTAGCGGTGATCCTATCCCTCCTCAGCGGATGCGCCTTGCCGGTGCGCTCAGGCGGTACGTTCATCTATTTTGATCCGAGCAAAAAGGAGGTAGCCTCCAACCGCAAACCAGCGGACGTGACGACCAGCCAAGCACTTCCTTCCAAGCAACGCATCATAGGGCTTGTCGAGGCAGTCGCCTTAGGCTCCAAAGACAAGGAAGAAGAGATCAAAGCCAAGCTCTATGGCGAGCTTAAGAACCAAGCGGCAGCCATGAACGCCACAGGCATCATGGACATCCAAACCCAGTGGTATGACCACGATGGGCCCGCGCTTCACGCCATTGCGAAGGCCTACGGACCCTAATGCCCTTGCTTAAGGCGTGGGTACTACCGGGGCTTCTGGTCGCTTTCGCCGCCGTCATTCAGGACTCCGTTTCAAAAAACGAATACACCGCCCCCTGCCGGGTCGAGCTGGGAGTTCCAAAAATGGGCTGCCTGGGCGAGGCCTGCGACACGAGGCAACTCAAGCACGAAGCCACAAAGGATCTCGTCCTCAGAGCAAGCGTCGAGGCAGGATCAAAAACAGTCGGTGTTGTCTCCAAGGGCCAAAAAGTGAAACGCTTGGAAGAATGGTACGTCGTCCGAAAACCCGGCCGTGCCAAGGTCGTGCAGACCGAAGAAAGCGGCCCCCAGATCGGTGATATTGTCAGCGTCCTGCATGAGGATGGAGAGGCCTTCTTTACTTTGTGCGTGGGTAGGTCCGAGAGAATTCACTCCCTGGGCTTGGAAATGATCGAAGAGCCCGACGTTCGGGTCGGGTTTCTGGTCGAAACGTTAGATGGTACAAAAGGATTTACCGACCGGGGCTTTGACCTGCTGTGAGGTGGAAGCTGACGGCAGAAATATCATGGGCATTTCAGTAAGCAGCCTTGAGTAGTACTTCTTGGACGGCCTGCTGCAGTCGCGTGTAATGAGGCTGTTTTCGATAATGCAAGATAATGGGGTTCTTAACGGGGGTAAACCCCTCCAGAATACGCACTGGGCATCCTTTAGGAATCATATGTTTTGCCACCACGGCTCGGCCAAATCCCCTGACCACACCGTCGATGATCCCGAACTCGTCCGACAGGTAGGATCGCACGTATCTGGGCTTTTTCCCCCTTTGTTTCTCAAAGAAGATCTCCGTAGCGCGATCCCCAGGGCCGACGTCCAGATAGATATCTTTTCGGGTGGAACCCCTCAGGCTTTCAATGACGACGTGGTGTTCAT
>JBGAWT010000073.1:0-14671 GCA_044227445.1 Bdellovibrionia bacterium
GAACCGTGTGAAAAACGGGCTTTGCTGATCAAGGAAGTTCAGCGCGTGATTGGCATAGACTTCGAGCAGGCGCGAGTAAGACCCCGTCTGCTCCGTCACCGCATTCGTCCTGAAAATCCATTGCGACCTCACCCCATAAGTGAGCGAATTACCGATCGGAACGATGTAGTTGCGGGAGCTGGGAGAAGAAACGATCGGCACCAGATCTTGGCTGTCAAAATTAAACCCGGAAATCCCGGCCTTTTGCGCATTAGTGATCTGCTGAAGGAATGGGTGGTTGATGTCCTCTAAGACCAATGATTGCGGAATAAACGAATAGGTCAGCGTAGGTCGGATGAGGTGCTTCATCCTCGGCGTGTTCGGACTATTCGGAAAATCGAACACCCTTTCGATCTGAGCGTACGCGCTCGCTTGAAACACGGGGTAGCCTCTCCAAAGCGTGGAGGCCTGGGGTGCAAAATCGTAATAGTAGCCTCGGTACTGAACCAACGGCGTGATGGAGAAAAGATCGAAAGGCCTAAAGGAGGTGTAAACCGTCGGGTTGAACGAAAACCTGCGCGCCCGACGCAAAGGATCCAGTCCGGGCCGATACACTCCCGGTGTCGTCGAGTTGAAAGAATCGAAGTTCTCGCTGGCGAACCTCGTGAAATTATCGAAACCAACAGTCGACCCGATGGCAACCGGTCCACCGAAAGGGCGCGCGTCGTTCGTAGTGATCTGCACGCGCGGGTAGACTTGCACGGTGCGCAAGTCCCACTTCACCTTTTGCTCAAACTCCGTCATCGCGGACGAAGTGTTCACCAGGTTTCGATATTGCAGCAGGGCCGCGTAACCACCGACTAAGGACGAATCGAACTCCAGGCTCAAGCTGGAGGGAAGCATGAGGTCGTTAATCGGCGAGTCGGGGGCGCCCGTGTAGCTATAGAGGTTGTCGCTGACTTCTCTGAAATTGAACTTCTCTACGAAATGAAAAGGCAACTGTTGGGTTTGCGCGACATCGATGTGCCACCGGTGGCTATAGCCAGGAGCAGTCGTGTCCCAGAGGTAATAAAAGCGAGCATTGCCGAAACTACCGTTCTTGAGGGCATACCTGGCCTCATACTCCCCTCGCAAACCGCGCGCGCTATACCCCCCCAAACCAAAAGTCATGTCAGCGCTTCGATTGATGGCCCAGAAAAATGGAAGCACGAACGAAAAACCGGTAGCCGTGCCGAGGGAGGTCTTCGGAAACAAAAACCCCGTCTGCCTTTGGGTTTTTATCGGAACGATGAGGTAGGGCAGCCAAATCGTCGGAGTGTCCTTGATCTTGGCCGTTACGTTCTTAAAAAAAGCGTAACCGCCGAAAAACATGTCCACGTCTTCGGCAGCGAGCGACCAGGATCCCGGGCAGTCATGGCAAGTCGAGTACTCCCCCCAATGGGTTTGAAAGCGAGCAGAAGAAAGCTTGGAGATGCGCTCGCCCACGAGCGTAAATTGGCTGTTGAGAATTCGGCCACCCAAGATCGTACCCGTGCGCGTCTCGAGACTAAAATGCATCTCTTCGCCGTAAATGACAGAGTCCGACGTGATGTAAACAACGTTGCCCTTGGCATCGAGCGTTCGCTCGCCCAAGTCCAGAAGGATGTAGTCTGCTTGGATCGTCTCGCCAGGCTGGTTGACTTCGGCATGACCGAACATCTCGAGGATGTTGTCGCGCCTTTTCCAAAGCTCTTTGTCAGCAGAGTGATGAATCGGATCTTTGGCCGCAAACGCGGCGCCACAAAAAACAAAATAAATCGAGACAAGCGCCAGGGGCGCTAAGAGCCTTCCGAAAACCGCCTGTGGGGTTTGGGCTCTCATGACTGAATTCAAGATCTACGGTGTGCTCTTTGCTAAAAAATCACAGGTGCGCCGACCGAGGCGCGACATCCAAGAATACAGCTCGCCTGGCAAATCCTTGCGAGCCACGATTCGGTCTACAAATCCATGCTTCACCAGAAACTCGCTGCGCTGAAAACCCTCGGGCAGCGCTTGGCGAATCGTCTGCTCGATCACTCGCGGGCCCGCAAAACCGATAAGCGCCTCAGGTTCGGCGATGATGAGGTCACCCAGCATGGCAAACGACGCCGCAACTCCCCCCGTGGTTGGATCTGCCAAAACAGAGATATAGGGCAGCCCCTGCTGCCTCATTTCGGAAATGAGCGCAGTGGTCTTGGCCATCTGCATGAGCGACAAGATCCCTTCTTGCATCCGAGCGCCCCCAGAGGAGGAGACGATCACCGCAGGAAGCTTGTCCTTAAGCGCGGCCTCAAAAACACGGGCGACCTTTTCGCCCACGACAACCCCCATGCTCCCGCCCATGAACTGAAACTCAAATACGCCCAAATGAAAGGGCAACCCACGAAGCGTCGCGCGCCCGCAAACGAACGCATCCCTCAGGCCCACTTTGTCCGCAGTGGCGCGAAGCCTGACTTTGTAGGGCTTGGTGTCGTCAAAATCCAAAGGATCGAGCGAAACGAGGTCCTCGGCATACTCAACGAACGAGTCCGCATCCGTCAGCTGCTCGATTCGGTCTGTGGCCTTGAGCCTAAAATGAAATCCGCACTCCGGACAAACCTGCAAAGACTCCTTGAGCACGCGCGACTGCAAGATCTCGCCGCAGCGAGAGCATTTAGCCCACATGCCCTCAGGAACTTTGGTCGTCCTCTCGGAGGCTTGCGTGCGAATTCGGGGTGTCTTGAGATCGTCAAACCAGGCCATAGTCTTGGGTCCAAAGGGACCTTACCGGGCCTAGAGCCGTGAATCAATCGCAGTTTGAGACTGTTGAACCGCCTGAGCCGCGGCCCATTTTTTCCTTGGCGAAGGCCTTTTGGAAGGCCTCGACCACCATCGGATCGAATTGCGAGCCCGCATGGCGGGAAATCTCGTCATAGGCGAATTTGGGACTCAAGCCTTTACGATACGGCCTCGTGCTCACCATCGCATCGTAGGTGTCTGCCACCGCGATCACGCGGGCGATCAGCGGAATGGCTTCGCCCTTAAGTCCTTCGGGATATCCTTTGCCATCCCATCGCTCGTGGTGCGATCCCCGCAAACGCCCTGAAGGCTCTCGATGCGCGAGAGTATGTCAAAGCCCAAAGCAGGGTGCTCCTGCATGACTTTCCATTCATCGGGCGAAAGCGGAGCCTCTTTCTTGAGGATCTTGTCTTCGATCCCGATCTTGCCGATGTCGTGCAGAATCGCAGCTAACTCAAGGGTTTCGCGCTGGTCAGTCGTGAGGTCCATGTATTTGCCGATGCACATCGAGTAGTAGACCACTCGCTTGGTGTGGCCGCCTGTATACCGATCCTTCTTCTCGATAGCTTCGGCCAAGGCTTCAACCGTCTCAAAAAAACTTCGCTTAATGCGCCCGTAAAGCCGAGCGTTCTCGATCGCGATGGCCACTGGATGGCTCATCGTTTGGAGCAAACTCAGATCGGTCTCCGAAAATCCGTTTTGGGCCTTTGACCCGATCTGCGGGAGTTTATTGAGCGCCTGAAGCACGCCGATCACGCGGCCCTTGAGCATCAGCGGAACGCACACGAGATTGATCGTCCTGAAGTTCGAAGCTTTGGCTTTCTTGTTGTGCTTGCCGTCGTGCTCCGGGTCGTTGACGATGCAACCCTGCCCTGACATCGCCACAGCACCCGCGATACTGGATCGATCGAGCTTGAGCCTCAACGAGCGCTTGAGCTCTCGGCCTGCGTCGTTGAGCACCGTCTCCCAGTAAAGCTCTTGCTTTTCCTCGTCCACAAGCAGGATCGAAGCGGTCTCGCACCGAAGAAGTTTGCACGCTCCTTCCATCGCACGCTCGCGGACGACCTCTGGATCGAGCGAGGAATTGAGCACACCGGAGATCTCACTCAGGATCTCGAGCTGGCGGACTTTTTCGTCCATCTCCGAGATCACGCGCCCCATCTGGGTTTCTAGCTCGCGCGCGCGCTCCAACGCTTGCTTGAGCGCCTGATCGCCAGAGGGTTCGAGAGTTTTCTTGGTTATGCGCGTGCCCATCTTAATGCGTGGAGGATTGGGCTAGTGGACGGCTAGAAAAGAAAAAAGCCTCAGCGAGGGGTCATCCTGACGTCGCTGAGGCCATGAGAACAAGATTTTTTGTCTCCCTGAATCCGTCCATGGATTCAATCCACAACCACTCTTTCGAGTCTACAGTCGTTGTTGATGGGGTCAATNNNNTCGTAGACGCTATTTCGCGACACGCCAAATCTTTGGCTCACCGCTTTTGCCGCTCTGGTGGCCGAAACTCCACACTCATGAAGCGCTTCAAGCGCGAGCCGAGCGTGCTCAGGAATTTCTGTGTGCGTAGTATTTTTCTCACTCTTCGAAGTGCTTCGAATTACAGCGAAAATCCATTCGCCAAGCGTTCCTTCTTCGTCGATGTGATGGGCGATTTGCTCGGCGACTTCTCCAATCGAACCGTCCCAAAAGCGTTCGTGAATTTTGGTTAACTCTTTTGCCGCTACGCACCTAAGTCCAGGTGCAGCTTGTGCAAGAGATTCGAGCGCGTCTTGGATGCGATGAGGGCTTTCAAGCCACACCCAACGCGAGCTGGAGTCCGCTAAAACGAGCTGAGCTGCTTCAGCGCGATCGTTTTTCTCGCGAGGAAAATAGCCTTCAAACCGAAAACCGTTTCCAGATTCCCCTTGAGCGCGCCCCAAACAGCTCATAAACGCGCTCACGACCGACGCTCCGGGCACTGGGCTCACCAAAAGCCCCTCGGTTCGCGCCTGATACACCAATTCCGCTCCAGGATCGTTGATGCCAGGGGTTCCGGCGTCCGAAACAAGGGCCAACGCCTCCCCTTCGTAGATCCTTTGCACCCATTTTTTGATCGCTGCAGGAGTCGCGTGTTCGTCACACCGCTCAAGTCGCCCAGAGAGCCCTAAAGCGCTGAGAAGCTTCTGAGCCACACGGGTGTCTTCGCACAAAATCGTGTTTGCACCCGCGAGGACCTCACGAGCGCGCGTGGTTAGGTCCCCCAGATTCCCGATCGGGGTAGCCACGACGTAAAGCCCGCTGGGTAGATCTTGCCTCTTGGGATCTGGCATCGAAGCGACGATACTAGTGGACGGAGGGAAGAACCGCAATGCGCACCCAAATCAAGAGAGAAGGCGACTTCTTTGTAGTCTCGATGGATGGAAAGTTGGACTTTGGCACTTACCTGCCCCTGCGTGAGGACTTGAGCAAGCTGCTCGACGCTTCCGGCGCTACCGACGTCGCCCCCTCGAAGATCATCTTCAATTTGGAGAACCTAGAGTTCGTAGGTTCCAGCGGCATTTCTTCTTTCGTGCAAACGCTCAAAGAATTCAATCAGTCTGCATCGCTCAAACCCCGCTACTGCAACGTACGCAGCGAGTTCAAGCGCATTATCAAGGCGTTTGACGAAGAATCGGGCTTCGAGATCCACGACAACGAAGCCGGCGTCTGCTGAATCGGTACTGACTCCTTCAAAACCTTAGCAACGCCACGTCGATCAACATGTCGCCTGGCTTGAACGCCGCGTATGGGCTGGGAAGCAGCTTCTGGTCGTAGAGAATGGGGTTGTCCTTATCGGTTCGCGTGAAGACGTAAAAGATCCCCACGACCGCTCCCAGGTACATCCCCACTGAACTGCCGATGAACATACTCCGCACGTCTTGAGTCAGAGGGATGGTGATGGCGCCAACTAGCGTGCCCGCCGCTAGCCCGTAACCGCCCAAGATCAAAACTCGCTGAATGTTCTTATCGAGTGCGTGCGCGCAAGGCGGATTCCAAGCCAGACTCAGGCTCAGCATCAAACACCCGAAAGCAATCAAGCGACTAACGCGCAGCATGCCAGTCCAAGGTAACTCAATTTGGACTATCCATCCAGCGCGCTTGTCACGCTCCAACCTTGACCGTCGTTCCACCAAAGGTCCATCCGAATCTCCACAGGCTCCCGCGAGAGGCGCTCAGCAAAAACCCTCGTCGCTGCCATCCACGACATCCATTTGCGCGGACCAATGCTCTCGAGCGCTCCCCCAAACTCCTCTCCCGCACGAAATCGAATTTCGACAGATACGAGAACGCCATCCGGCTGCATCAGCACGGCGTCGAGCTCTCCGCGACGAATGCGCCAATTGCAGGCTACTCGCCTGGTTCCTGGTGGGTACTCGGCGCACAGAGCGCCCCAGGCGGATTGTTCGATGGCTCTGACGATCTCTGTCGAGTAGTTTTTCATTCCCCCCAGCAAAAGCAAAAAGAATGCCTGCACGCTGTAGATATATGCGGTGTTGGTGCTCCTGGAAGTCTAGTCTTCGAACATGAAGTCTGAATTTCGGCCCGGTGTGAACGGGGAAACAAAGAGCATGGCCGATATTTTCTGGGGGTTAGCGAGTAATGCTTAAGCGGAAAAGCAGAGGTTTGCGTTGCTCTAGCCACCAATGACCTGCCGTAATGTTAATAAACGCCAAGATCAAACTCCAAAGCTTGAGATCTGGAGTTAATCACCGTAATCCGAAAAGGGACGCGATCTCTAAGCCCCGCTGCGCTAAATATTGAAGCGTCGGAGGTTAACGCGAGAGAGTCTGAGAAAGAAAAACCCATGTTGCCCATCCAATACTCTCCAGAATCACTAGACACTCTGAACATGTAGCTACGCGGGTGATTGTGAGCCAATTCGATCAATCGGATGTCATGAGGAAGTAAAGCCTTTCTGTTAGAGCCAATGTACTTTCCTGCTGAAATATTCTTCATCAGTCTTTTAATATGGCTTACCGGGATTTGTATTCTGGACCTTTCTCCGCGAACAACGGGCGTACTCACTGAATCACCATTTGAAAAATGAACGATGTAGCGCGCATATTCGCGGTCATCTCCGGAGAGCTGCGCTTGCCTAAAGATCTCCCTCTGACTTTGACTGGTGGGATGTACTATAAATTTTGGCGACTCTCTCAGGTCCAGGGTCAGCCCGCTCTCAATAGAGTATGCAAAGTGGTGGGGATCTAGAAATAGTAGCGGCTGTTCTTCTGGAAGCTTGGTAAACAAAGTGATCGTTCTGCTTTTTGGTGCGATTGTCCGCGACGTTCCGGACAAACTCATCTCGCGAATAGTATTCGTTGTGACTAGTTTTCGAATGTGCTCAATCCTCGACTCTGCGAATGAAATAACACCTCATCCTTTAACGCTGGAATCGCCTTTTCTTGAAATGACGTGAGAATTGAAAAGCATTGAGCGCCGAATGACAATGTCGTTGCGTCGATTTCGAGGCCATAGCTTGTTGGTCCGACAAGGCTGAGCCAAATGAGAAAGATAAAACTAGATTTCAAAAACATTCGCAGATTCATTACTATAATAGTCAGTTAATCGCAAGTTTCTGACTGCTTAGATAACCCTTCACACAGGTGACCAATATTTTCTGAGCCCTAAGCGCCCGAGACTCCTTCGTCTTTCCTGACCAGAGCGATTCATTTCGCTTGGTGCGCCCCAAGTGAAAGTAAATATGTCGGTCGGGTAAACAGCCTTCTCTGATCCAGAGAGCAATTCACCCACCCCCTCAAACGCTAGAAAAATTTCCCAACGCAGCCTTCACTGGCGCAAACGCCTTGCGATGCAGCGGCGTACATCCCAACTCGCGCAACGCCCGTAAATGCTCAGGCGTCCCGTAGCCTTTGTGCTTGGCAAAGCCGTAGCCCGGAAACGCGCTCTCTTGATCGCGCATCCATCCGTCGCGCGCGGTCTTTGCCAAAATCGAAGCCGCTGCGATGGAGACGCTACGCAAATCGCCCTTCACCGCAGTGATGATGCGTTCAGCCCCTGGCAACACCGGCGCGCGATTGCCATCGACCAAGCCGACGCAACCCACCACGCCGCTAGACTCTACTAAAGCCTCCCAAGCCCGTCGCATCGCCAGCATCGCGGCGTGCAAGATATTCAGTCGCTCGATCTCCTCGACCGAAGCCACGCCTACGCCATACGCGCGAACCCACCCGCGCAGCTGGGGCGCCAGGGATTCTCGATCTTCTTCTAAAACGAGTTTACTGTCAGTGACCTGCGCCACGAATGAGGGCGCATCCGACAAAGAAGCAAGAGGAGGAAGCAAGACAGCCGCCGCATAGACAGGACCCGCGATACAACCGCGGCCCACTTCGTCGATGCCCACTACAGGAACCAAAGGGAAGCCTAGCTCCCTCTCCAACTCCAATGTGGTTGCGAACTCCTTACTTCCCCCGCTCACCCAGAATTATGAATCGAGCTTCTTAGCAGGTTCGGACTTTGATGCGGACGTGCACGCGAACCGTGTCGCCTGCCTTGAAGTCAGGAAGTTTGTTACCCATCGTCGAGGTCTCAACGAGGCCCACTTTGGCTGCGAGGCCGGTGTGGTTGAGCTTAGAGCCCTTGGAAGTTCTGCGATGCTTGGTTTTTGTAGTTGCCATGGTACGAATCTACTTTCGTTAAACAATCGTTCTTTACTGCCTAGCCTGTGTCGCTCCCCTGCATGGAGAGCCGGTTGAATCGCGCTTCTTTACTGGCCCAAGCCATGGTCAGGGAATAATAGCTGCCGCCGCGCGAACCGAGAGGTGGTTATACCTCGACCTTCGGGCCCGTACACCGGAGCTAGGATCCGATGCACCTCGGGAAAGAAGGTCTCCGAAATTCCCCAGCCTGTGCCGAAAACGACGCAGACCGGAACCCCTGCTTGAGCAGGGTCTTCGAGCTCACGCCGAAAATCAGCGTAGCTCACCGCATTCGGAAGCGGTCGAGCATCGGGCATCGCAACTACAGGGTCGCGACCACCGCACTCTGCCCGAACCAGAGACTTCACTTCCTCGAAATCGCGGGCCATCTGAACTCGGCTCAAAGCTTCGAACCGATCCGGATGCCACTCGCGCGAGGAGTCCTGCCTCCAATGCCCCAAGATCCGCCCCACTAACTGGTGCTGATCCTCAATGGGCGTTACCAGAAAATACCCGGACGCTCCAAACGTCCTGGCCGACCGGGCGATGTCATGGATGTCCATGTTCGTCACCGAAGTCGTTACGAGCTTTCCCTGCCGATTGACGATCGGATAGTGCATGAGCACTACGTAGATCGGACGGCTGGGATGAAGCGTCGTTTCCCTAGTCACGGGTCCGGGTTCCTTACCATTTTGGAGTGGTTTTTCAAGGACTAAGGGCTATCGCATTGCCCCTGGGTCATAGCCATAGATCTCGATCCAGGAGCCTTCCTTCTTGATCCTGCCGATCTTGCCCTGACTCTCAAGCGCCCGATGGGTCTCGATCTCCGGAAGGGACTTCCCGAAATAGACCCTTCCCATCTCCACGTACTGCTCCCAGTACAGGCGCCCAGCATCCTTAATCGCCTCGGGATACACATTTGGCCCCTTCCAGGCCCAATGGGCCCAGGCGGCATTGCGGATATTGCCCTGCCAGCGCGCCCGAGCTTGCATCCGAACACCTTCCAAATAAGCCTTACCCTCCGGGGTGCCCAGGGCCTGCCTTCCAAATTCGTTGAGTAACCCCATGAGATGGGCCGCTGATTTAAGCCTCTCATCCATGGGTAAGAGCTCGATGTGCAGCGCAAAGGCATAACTCTGGAGGGTCAAGAATTCTTCGAAATACCCCGCCGGAGGTCTGCGGGCCAAAGAGGCCAACGTCTGGGTGGCGTGCAAGAAAACCTCAGGGTGCTGCCTTCGAGCCACCCAAGCGGTTCCGTCATACCGACCCTGCGAAAGAGCAGCGACTAAGACAGGAAAAGCCAAGTTTCGTTGATAGCTCAGTGACTCGGGGAACGCCTGGGAGGTTTGGAGAACCTCAAGCACGATCTCCTGAACTCGCCAGAGGCGGCCAGCCTTCTGCTCTTCATGAAGCTGCACGAGTAGGCTTGGGCCAAACTTTGGGTGCGAATAAAGAATCTTCCCGCAGTCTTCGAGCGTAGGTTCGCCGGCAAGGCCTAGAGTTCCAAGAAGCAGCAACCCGGCTGCGATGATTGCCCTCCCCCACACGAGCGATTACTCCTGGAGGTAAACCATCACGCGCACACCGAGTTCCTTGGTGTCGTAGGAGCGAAAAATTTCTTCGACGCTCGTGAGCGTCTTACTGTCCTGAGCCCAACGCAAGTAGTTGTACTTGGTCAGAAGCAAAACAGGCTTTTTCGGGTCGTCGCGACGAGCTTTGGTTTTGAACGCGAACATCGCTGCGCCTTCATTGTTTTCTGCGAGCATCTCGACAACGCGCATGCCGTTGTAGCCGTCTTTGCGCTTTAATGGCTTGCTCAAGCAAAGTTTTTTGTAAGTGATAGATTTATCTCCATCAAGAATGCCGCTGCTGGACGAAAACGCGGAAGACGCCTTCTGGTCGAAGCGAAACTTCATGTATCCCGGTCCACCAAAACCACTTCCTCCCTCGACGTACTTTTTCCAAGCACCATTGAGAGTATCGAGCGCCGACTTGCGAGCCGGCTCGTCTGTCTCCAACTCAACATCTAGTACGCAATGTTGGTCATCTCTTTTAGGAGCGTTTTTCCAGTAATCGGTGGGTACTTCTACAGCGACATTGTTTGCTGCTTTGGCATCCGAAAGGAAAACTACTTCTCCCTCACCGGATTCGAACTTCCCGGCCCAGGCATCCGAAGCGCCTGACATCGACTCATGGTCATAGGGCTTTGGAGCACAGCCCGAGGCACCGACCAAAGCGAACACCGCAGCAACCAAGAGGGCAGAAGAAATGCTTTTCATGGGCGGGTCTTTATCTTGATTAGTGGAACATTACAATCAAGTAATAAAGTCAGATATAGCGCCGTTTTCGATCCATGAGATACGTCATAACACATTGATATTAAACAACTATTAACTAGATGCAGCACTGCGTCTTTTCCTCCGAAAAGTAAAGAGGATGGGCGCGACAAAGTACCGCCTTTTACCAATTGGGCTCTTTGGGCTGTTGGGCTCATGCGCCTCCCCTCGCCCGCAGCCTCAGCAAAGCGCTCCCGAAAAAGAAGCCACCGCGGTCATCCCCAAAAAGGCGCTCCGCAAGTCGTGCTCAGTTCCTGAGGCCACCGCCTTTTATAAAGAGGGCATGCAGCTTCAAAAGAAGGATCACTCCAAACCCGCCGCTGAGCAGTTCTTGTCATGCCTCAAAAAGGACCCGAGCTGTTCGGCTTGCCAATACGAGCTGGGTTGGGCGTACTGGAACCTTGAGGACTGGAAGAAAACCGTCGCATCCTGGGAAGGGCTTCCCGTGGGCCACCCCTTTCAAGAGGATCTCACTCAGTGGCTTCCCACTGCACGCGAACGGCACGCCGCCGAAGCAGGCATTCGGAAAAAAGGCGTCGTCAGGCCCAAGCTAGGGGTAGCTTCCAAGTCAGTCAAAGATCCCCGGCATCCCAGCAATCTGCGCGTGAGCCTCAAGCTCGTTCACCGCATTCAGTCTTACAATAAGACGCCCAAACACAAAGGCGACGAGTACGACGTCGAGATCCACTCCCCGAAATCCGTGCACGCCGGACGCAACCGCATTTATGTCAATTCGCTTGAGGCCGGAAAAACCCTGGCCTACGACACGCGAACCTTCAAGAAGAAGGGCTCAGTGCTGCACGAGTTCACGACCGAGAACTCAGCACTCTTCAAAGAAACAACTCTCTTTGACTACAAGTTCGACAAGGATCTCGCGCCGCGGGCGAACACTTTCTTTGGCAAGCCCGTAGAAAGCGAGCTTTCGCACGGAGGCCGCTACCTGTGGACTCCCTACTATCGCCGTGATTTTGATCCAAACGGCACGATGCCTTCGGCCGTTGCGATCATCGATACGCTGAAAATGGAAATCGCGCGTGTCATGCCCGTCGGTCCGATCTCTAAATACGTCAAAGCCTCGCCCAACGGAAAATGGATGGCCGTCTCCCACTGGGGCGACAACACGCTCGGCCTGATCGACATCAGCTCACCTAAGCCAGAGAACTTCAAGGCCGTGGCCCACCTCACGATTGACCTGAGGCCCGACCTATCGGACGTCACCGAAGACCGCGACGCGCAGTGCGGATTGTGCCTGCGCGGGATGGCCTATTCCAAAGACAGCCGCTATCTGTTCCTGGCTCGCATGGGTGGGCCTGGAGGCCTAGCGATCATCGATATGGAAGCGGAAGCAGGCCCGAGGTATCTGGGCAGCGTTTACGGCATGAAACCTAAGCCGCGCGACGTCCAGACTTCCAAAGATGGCCAATGGCTCTACCTCAGCGCCACGAAATCAGGATTCATCTCGCGCATTCGAATCGATCAACTCGTGAGCGACTTCCTGCGACTTAAACCCGCGGATCCGCCCCCCACTCTGGCCGAAAAATCCGAGCCCTCAAATGGCCGCGACCCTGCAGGCAGCAAGAAGCGCGCTAAGAACACCGTACCCGACGACGAAGATGAGGACGAAGACCCCTACGCCGCCTTCCCGATGACTAAGATCGAAGGTTGGGAGAGCGTCAAAGTGGGCTTAGGTCCACGCAGCATACGGTTCTCGCCTGACGGCCAAATTCTTTACGTCGCGCTAAACATCGAAAGCGAGGTCGTCGCCGTGGATGTCGGCACCTGGAGAGTCGTGGCCCGCATTCCCTCGGACTCCTATCCCGTGGGCCTGGAAGTCAGCGAAGACGGCAAACAGGTCTGGGTCACCGCGCAAGGCCGAAGCAGCGCGGGCGGAAACTCGGTGGACGTTTTTCAAGTTAAAGTCTCCGGCCTCAAGGCGCGGCTCAAAGCTCAACGTGCGCTCGCTCGCAAGAAATCCAAGAAACCTAAGATCTCGCGCCGCGCTTCCGCGAAGTACGCTGCCGTGACTGCTCCGCGCGCCATCGTGCGATAGCTCCGTGATCGCCTGAGAGCAAGACCTCAGGGACTTCTTTTCCTTGGAACTCCCGGGGCCTCGTATACTGCGGGTATTTAATCGCTTCGTCCGAAGATCCAGCGTGGCTGTCGCTGAGCACCGAGTCAGGATTTCCTACGACCCCTGGCACCCAACGGGCAACGACGTCAGCAATCACCAACACGCAGGAAGCTCGCCGCCGGTCAAGAACGAAATCTCCGATAGAAACTTCTTCATCCGCATCTCGTCGACGCTCGTCGACCCTTCGTAGTGCCGCAAACGAAAATAAGGTCCTCGTCTTGCTCCGCGCCTCGCGGCCAGGCTTGGGTAAGCGTCGGCCCTTGAGGAGACAAGAGGAGCGTTCACCTGTTTCAAAGAGTCTGCTCATAGCCACGAGCGTGCTCCCGCAGCATGCGGGACATCCACTTTAAGGAGCATTCCCGGCCCACCGCCAAAAGGAGCAGAGTCCACCGTTCGGTGCTTGTCCGTGGAAAAATTCCGAATCTGAATTGTTTTGAAATGAATGCGCCCGCTCTGATGAGCGCGTCCTAACAAGGAAGAGCCCAGCAC
This sequence comes from Bdellovibrionia bacterium, assembly GCA_044227445.1. Classification (GTDB taxonomy): domain Bacteria; phylum Bdellovibrionota; class UBA1018; order UBA1018; family UBA1018; genus JBGAWT01. Next base: position 13,404 of record JBGAWT010000073.1, read on the forward strand.
TGAATCAAGAACCTCAGGAAAAAGAGTAAGAAAAAACCAGTTCCGCGTGCGAGCGCTATTCAATGATTTCGAGGACGGTTCGTTTGCGGAGTTTTGTAGAGGCGCCATTCAATACTGTCCGAATCGCGCGGGCAGTGCGCCCTTGTTTACCGATGATCTTGCCTAGATCTTCTTTAGCCACTTTGAGCTCGATGACGGTGGTGTTCTCACCTTCAACTTCGTGAACGCTAACGCGATCCGAGAAGTCGACTAGAGCCCTAGCCATCATCTCAATGAGCTTGGACAGTTCGCCCAGGGGCTTACCGCCATCCGAGTTGGACATCCTCGCACCCCTCTCCCTAGCGTCTACCTCGCATGCAATGCTTGCGAGGGTGGCGCTTCATCCATGCGCCCAGGTTCCACTACGCTAATACAGCTAGAATTTAGTTTGCGCGGGTCTGAATCAATTGTCCAACAGTTTCTGTCGGTTGAGCGCCCTTGGCGATCCAAGCGCGAACAGCGTCAGCGTTGAACTTGACCTTCTCAGCAGCGGTCTTGGCCTTGGGAAAGTAGTGGCCAAGCTTCTCGAGATACTCGCCATCGCGCTTCTTATTAGAGTCCACAGCAACGATGAGGTACTCGGGCTTCTTCTTACCACCCTGACGGGCCAAACGGATCTTAACAGCCATTCTCTTTTCCTTTCAAAAACTTGAAGTGGCGTAGCGTTACCAAAGACCGGGTCAAACCGTCAATCGCTTTTCAGGGCCAAAGCAGATGAGCCAGCTCTAAAGCCCGCCCGTCTAAGGAGTCCCAATCGGGTTTAACCAGGCGCTTGGGGGCATGCGGTGCCGGATCAGAGGCTGCGCTCACCCAAATCCAAGGAATTCCCAGGGTTTGGAGGTATTTTCCTAGTTCTTCGGCCGACTCCCCCGGAAGCACCGCGTCCAAGATGACCAGATCGGGACGATGGGTCAGCACCTCCCGACGCCCCTCGGGTCCATTCTTAGCCTCGCGAATCTGGGGTAAGGGTTTGTTTGCCTGGCGCGAAGCCGCCTCAATCCATGCACGAAGCAAAGCCCTACCCGTTTCGGTATCCTCGACGATCAGAAGCCGCTTCATGGCAGCCTCACGATCTTGAGCTCACAGTTGCTTACGCTGCCTAGCCCACCAATAGAGCTGACTTCCAGTGACTCGCCTGCTTGAAGCCCCTCGAGATGCTCCAAAAACAGAGGGGCTCGCGCCTTATCTAAAGCCACCGTAATCACCCATTGGTCTGCCTCGGGGTGCGC
>JBGAWT010000074.1:0-12373 GCA_044227445.1 Bdellovibrionia bacterium
CGGGAGCCCAAAAACCCCATGCCCAAAAGCAGGACCGTAAAAATGAAAATATTGTAGAGCACCTTGTCTCGAAGGATTTCCTGAAACGTCACTCGCGCGATCGCCGTCACGCGCCAAGCTGTGGTGCGACCGCCCTTCATCGCGAGGCCCCCCGCTTGCCGCTTGAAGCCAAGATCGGTGTTCGTTCTTTCTCAAAAAGACCTTCGAGCGAGGGACGCTGCGGATTGACCCACAGCACGCGCCCGCCTTGATCTAAAAGCGTCCTGAGAAACTTGCTGACTTCTTCCTGCCCGGAGAGCGTCACGCGATGCCCATCTGGCAGGCTTTCGAGAGGGGCAGACAATCCCCTCTTAACCGCGCTCAGAGCGCGATCCGGAAGCTCGGTAAAAGCGACTTCGGTTCGAACAGGCCCTTGAGCCAAGAACTGCCCGATCGGCCCGCAACCGATCATGCGGCCCTTTTGGATCAACGCCACTTGGTCGCAAATCGCCTCGACATCCGGAATGACGTGAGTGCTGAAGAAAACCGTATGCCCCTGCTTGGCGAGCTCTCGAATGAGATCGCGAATTTCTTTTCGACCCAGCGGATCCAATCCGCTCATCGGCTCATCGAGCACGAGCAGCTCAGGCTCATGCAAGATCGCCTGCGCGATGCCGATGCGCTGAAGCATTCCCTTGGAGTACTTGGAGAGCTCCGTATGGCGCGCGTCCTTCATTCCTACGAGCGAGAGCACGTGGGGAATGCGCGAATGAATCGCCTTCTTAGGTAGCCCCGAGAGCGTTCCAAAATACTGAAGCAGCTGCTCACCCGTGAGGTGAGCGTAAAAATAAGGCCGCTCGGGGAGGTAGCCAATCTTAGCGCGGGCTTCAGGTTGCGTGGCATCGACTCCAGCTACGCGAACGCGTCCGCGCGTGGGCTCTCTGAGTCCCACCATCAAATGGATGAGCGTAGTTTTTCCGGCGCCGTTGGAGCCTAGGAATCCAAAAATGGATCCTGCTGGAACCGAAAGCGAGACATCATAGAGGATCTGCACTCGCTTGAGCCAGAATCCGCTTCGGAACTCCTGATCCACATTCTGAACCTCAAGCACCATCGGTTGGACCATGGAAGAAGAGGGTAACTCAAAATCGCGGCGGGACTAGTTCTTCTTTTTGGAGCTCCGCAGCTGAGCCGGAAACGAAGGCATCTGAGCGGGGGCGCGATCAGGCACCGAAATGGAGATGCCTGGGGCGATGTGCTTGCGCTTAAACGTCCGGTTTGCGGGCTTGGGCTTCGGCGCTACGGGCTGCTCTGTCGGGAGCTTGAGCTGACTTGGGTTGGCAGGCGGCGGGGCGAGGGTTTGCGCCGGAGCTCGGAGTACTTCGCTCGATACCTGCTCGGCGCACATGCCGAAGATCATTTCTCCGTTTTCCATCTTCATGCAGCGCTTAAACTTCACGCTCTTGGCTACACGGGTGCGCAGCTGCTGCTTGGCGTCTTGAGCGTGCAGGAGCGCGCTCGAAGCCCAAGCTTCAGAATTGCCCCACAGACCTAAAGGTCCGCACACGAGGGCCAGCCACAATGCTGCTACGCGTAAACGTAGGTACATCATTGGCCTCATCAGTCGTTACGGACGACGGCCTGAGATGTACGAGAGGCAGCTATTACCTAAGGGGTTTTGTTGCCTGCGGTGAGGACCGCGCATCCCTTTGAGGCCGCGATGGCCGAAAAAGGGTGTTGCTCCAGTGGAGCATCGCGGAGCCGGAGGCGTAGCGAAACGCGCTCATCGCTTAAAAGGCGTCATCCGTTCCGCGGAGCGTCGTGCTCCACGGCCGTCCGCTGGACGGTCACACGCCTCGGACTCCTGTCCTCGGCGGACGCGACGAATCCTCACCTCAGGCAACAAATACCCCCCTTGAAGAAAAGAGGGGGTTTCGAGTGAGTAACTTGCTTAGGAATGGGCCGATGCTTTACCGAGGAACCTGTGGAGAGTTTTTAGATCTTTCTGCATGGATTCGTCACGTCAGGATGACGTGCCCAAGTGACGTAGGACAGGAAGTCCGGTACTCACAAAACATCTCTGAAATTCCTACCACCAAGGACCTTCCACACTGAGATAACCGAAAACCCCCAGCGTGACGCTCCCGCCGGCAATGCTCCAAACCAAAGGAACTGAGACTCCGGGTACGATTTCCCAGGGGCGTTTCTTTCCGAAGCGGATCAAGAAGCGCGTTCCGGGATTGAGAATTCCGTTCCACGCGCGCGTGGATCCCGAGCCCGGGGTCGGGGACTGATCGCTGACGAGCAGAACCTCGGTGAGCAAGTTAAAAAACCAAAGCGGTCTCCAGACGATCGAGGTGGCCAGCGTTGCATCCAGCGTGGTTGCCGAAGATCCGTCGGTCGCTCGCGACAGAGGATAGACGACAACGTCCGCGCTCCAATGGTGCGCCAGTTTTTCGGAGAAGTTGGCGGTGAAGGATATTCCCGTCATCACGCCTAGTGTTCCTGATCCGGCGCTTCGCTGATAGCTCCCCGTTGGAAGGTAAAAACCGACGCGTGGAGCGAGATACACCGATCCTTCGCTGATCAGCCAGTACTGGTAGTTGAGCATCAGATCGCCAAATTCAACGGGGGTGCTCGCAGTGCCCGCATGAAGCAGAGAAGTCTGCAAAGTCAGCTGATGCTTTTCGGTGACAATGGGAACTTCGATGGCCGCAAAATGTGACCAATCCTGGCTAGACGGAGCCCACTGAAACCCCTGGATCACTTGAACAACACCCGGGTCTTGGTTGTAGCCTTCGCTTAGCAAGAAAGAGTTGTCTTCGATGGGAGCTTGATTGGCTGAAGCAGACCCAATGAGAAATGCCGAGAGCGCAAGGATCACGGTCTTCCGCCGCGAATAAAGGTGCGAGCCTCCCAAAACGCCGAATCAAACGCGCCGATAGCTGTATCCATCCAAGCTGGACGAGCGACGCGTTCATAGATCTTGAACTCCGAGAGCTGGTCGATCTTGCGCGTTCCAAATCCACGGATGACTTTTCGGATGACGTTGGGGTTCTTCAAAAGGTGAAGCGATTCGTCATGATCGGCGCACACCAGATTAAAGAGCAACACGCCGCCTGGCTTGAGGTAGCCGATCATTTTCTTGAGCAGGGGCACGGGATCCGCCGCATGCTCCAGGACGTCAAAAGCCGTGACGAAATCATATTGCGCGCGCTCGGGCTCTTGGGTGCGAAGGTCAAACGTCCGAGCGCCCTGAATCCCGCGCTTAGCCAATCGCTTGGCGACGAACTCGAGATTCGGGGGCGAGATGTCGCCGAAGTCGCAGCTCATTCCATTTCGATTGAGCAGGATTCCCCAGGTGCCGACGCCCGAGCCGATGTCGATGCCCTTGGTGGCTCCGCGTTTTTTCAAAATACCCATGAGGTCCAAGAGCAGCTTCTGGCGGTCTTCCGAAAAATCGATCTCAAGGCCTACTAGCTCGTAGCAGTAGAGATTGTTCTCCGCGTAAAAGCGTTCTACGCGCTGCGCGTCCTTGGGGTCGATCTTCTGGCTCGACCAGCTTTCGTCGATTCGGCGCGTGGCCGCGCGGCAGCGCTCCAGCAATTCGGCGTCATCGGCTTTCTCGCCCAGGTGCTCGCGGAGCTCTTTGAGGAGGTTGGTCGCAAGTGCGCCTGGCGCTGGGTTCAAAGCGGATTGATACTCGGGTAGGTAATTCACCATAAGAATTAGTAAAGGATGCGAGTCCTGATTGAGGTGGGTAGTGCTTCGATCGCAGTCTTGAGCTCATTTGAGGTCGAGCGATCGAAATCCAAAACGAGGTAACCGATCTCAGCGTCGGTAGACAAGTGCTGCGCGGAGATGTTGGCTCCGAGGTCCGAGAGGATTCGGTTCACTTCTTTCAAAACCCCCGGAACGTTTTGGTGGACGTTGAGCAGTCGGTGCGTCTCTTTGGTGGGCGCTAAGTCCACTTCCGGAAAGTTCACGGCGCCCGCGGTGGTACCTACGTTCACAAAACGCAGCAGCGCTGCCGGAACTTCGGTTCCGATGTTGGCTTGAGCTTCTTCGGTGGCGCCTCCGATATGGGGAGTCAGGATCGTATTGGGCAATCCCTGAAGCGCGCTTGCGAAGTCCGTCGTATTGGACTCAGGCTCTTCCGGAAAAACATCGATTGCGGCGCCCGCTAAGTGCCCGGACTTCAGGCTATCAGCCAGCGCTTCGATATCCACCACTGAGCCGCGGCTGGCGTTCAGAAGGTATGCGCCCTTTTTCATCTGAGAGAGCTGCTCGCGGCCGATCATCTCCTTGGTGAGCGTGGTCGCCGGAACATGAAGCGTAACAAAGTCGCTCTCTGCAAGAAGCTCCTTGAGGTTATTGCACCCTTTGGCGTTGCCCAGTGGGAGCTTCGAGAGGATGTCAAAAAAGATCACCCGCATTCCGAGGGCTTCGGCCAAGGTCGAAACTTGAGAGCCGATGTGCCCGTAACCGATGATGCCGATGGTTTTGCCGCGCACTTCGTAGCAGTGGTTGGAGATTTTCTTCCACTCTTTGCGGTGCATCTCCATCGTGCGGGGGCCTAGCTGGCGGGCCAGCATGATGATCTCGGCCAAGATCATCTCAGCCACGCTACGCGTATTGCCAAATGGGGCGTTAAACACCGGAATGCCACGCTTGCGGGCAGCTTCGAGGTCGATCTGATTGGTGCCGATGCAAAATGCGCCCACGGTGAGCAGGCGATTAGCGTTAGCCAGAACCTCGGCAGTGACCGTGGTTTTGCTGCGGATGCCCAGGATGTGGACATCGCGAATCTTTTCCCTGAGCTGCTCAGGTGGAAGCGCACCCGCCAAGCGCTCAATCTGAAAGCCCTCAAACCCAAACATCTCGTTTGCGGATGGATGGATATTCTCCAGGAGCAGAACTTTGATCTGCTCCTTGGGAAAGGAAGTCTTAGGGTGCGCGCCGGGCGAAGAGGTCATGTGCGCAGAAGTTATACTAAAACAAAACAATTGGCGAGCGCGCGCGCGAGATCTTGGGATAGACTGGAAAACAGCATGGCGCCAAAGTTTCGGGGTAATTCGGAGGACTGGCTGGACGATCAAAAGGCCTCCTCGCGCGCGCGAAAACACAAGGCAGCGCAACGCGGCGCCCAGAATTCGCCCGAAGCAGGGTGGATCGACGAAGCCAAAGCCAACGCTCGCGTTCTGGAGGTTTATCCTAAGCTCTGCCGTGTGAAGCTCGATTCGGGCGAGGAGCTGGTTTGTTCCTATCGGCGCGCGGCGGTTTTAGGCACCAAGAAGAAGGACAACACGGAGGCTCGCGAGCGAAGTCCCGTGGCGGTGGGTGACCGAGCGCTTGTCGAGAAAAACTCACCTGACTCAGGCGTGGTCCAAGGTTTGACCAAGCGTCGCAATCAGCTCCTGCGGCCCGCACCGGGGCGTGAGGGCGAAACGGTTTTGCACGTGCTGGCTGCCAACGTAGATCGGCTTTGCGTCGTGGCGTCCTGCCAAGATCCTGAGTTTTCGGAGGGTCTTGTCGATCGATTTTTGGTGGCAGCGGAGTTTTCGGGGATCCCGGCTTTGCTCATCGTAACCAAACAAGATCTATTCGATGGCCCGCGTCCTTGGGAAATTTACCGCGAGTTGGGCTACGAGGTGCACGAAGTGAGCGTGCGCACATTGCGAGGAATTGCCGAACTGAGCGCTTCGCTCGCCTCTGGCGCCTCCGTGTTTTGCGGGCACTCGGGTGTAGGTAAGACCTCTCTTTTGACCACCTTGATTGGCCGCTCGGCCGGAAAGACGGGCGAAGTCAGCTCCGTTACCGGTAAAGGTAAGCACACGACCTCGGTGGCTACCTGGATCACGGTGAGCGAGAGCGCAGCGTACATCGACACGCCGGGAGTAAAGGAATTTAGGCTAGCGGGCTTGGAGCCTGAGCAGTTGCGAGAGCTTTTTCCGGAGCTGAGAGCACTCAAATGCGCGGCGCAAAACTGCCTGCACGAGAACGAAGGGGGCTGCCTAGCCGTGGACTTGCCCCGCTACGAGAGCTATCGCAGGATTTTGGAGTCGATCCGGGACGAAAGTTAGTTGCGCTCGTCCATTGGCTGAATGACGCGGCAATCAGCGGACTGACTCAGTTGCCTTGTCGCTTTGAGTTTGTTTCGGGAATACTTTGGTTGATCAAAAAACGACCCGCTCCAACGCTTTTGGGTAAACTCGACTTTGCAAATGAGTGGATCCCCAGGCGTCAGTAGTTTCCTCACGGTTGCACGCACGAAATAGGTGCAAGTCTCGTTGAAATTGTTTTCCGAAAATCCGATCGTAACCCTTACGCAGCCCTTAAATTGTCGCTCTTCGCGAAGGTCCAGATCCACGTTGTACTTGTTGAGAACCGACTGAATGCTGGCCACCACCTGTGCCTCGCGCTCGCGCTCAGCATTGATTTGCGCCTGTGCGACTCTTTCGGCTTCTCGTTCCGCTTCTTTGGCAGTGAGGCGAGCAAGCGCTCTCTTAGCCTCAAGGTCTCTTTGAGCCTTTAGCTCTGCTCTTTTTGCAGCTTCGGCTAGCGTCTCGACCTTCTCGCGTTGAACCACTTTGTCGAAAAGGCCCTCGAGCGAATCGTTTGCCCAGGAAACGTTCGACATCCCCACCAATGCCAAAACAGATACGATATATTTCATATGTCTTGGCCGTATAAGGTGGCTTCAGGGGGAAGTAAATAGAGCTGTCCCTAATGTCTGGGTGCTTTACTTCCGATCAAAAATCTCTTTAGCGATGATCAGCCTTTGGATCTGCGAAGTGCCTTCGTAGATCTGGTAGATCTTGGCGTCGCGCATGAGCTTTTCGACGGGATACTCCTCGGAGTATCCATAGCCACCAAACACCTGCACGGCATCCGTAGCCACGCGCATGACCATGTCGGCTGCGAATGCCTTGGCCATCGCAGCAAGCTTGGTGTTGCGAGCGCCGCTATCGATCACGGAGGCTGCTTGCCAGACGAGTAGGCGCGCTGCTTCGATGTCCTTGGCCATGTCGGCGATCATGAAGCTCACGGCTTGGTAGCTTGCGATCGGTTGTCCAAACGTCTTGCGAGTTTGGGCGTACTGGATCGCCTCATCCATCGCGCGACGCGCGAGTCCAACGGCGCCAGCCGATACGGCGGGGCGAGTGTGATCGAATGCTGACATGGCAATCTTAAAGCCGTCGCCTTCGTTGCCCAGGCGGTATTTGGCTGGAACTTTGACGTCTTCGAAGGTGATGCCGCGCGTGTCGCTGGCGCGCTGGCCCATGTTCCATTCTTTCTTGCCGACGGTGATGCCGGGGGTTTTGGTTGGAACGACAAATCCCGTCATACCTTTGTGCTTCAGAGTGGGATCCGTGTAAGCCAACACGAAATACCAATCCGCCACGCTGCCGTTGGTGATCCACATCTTGGATCCGTTGATGACGTAGTCATTGCCGACCTTCTTGGCCTGTGTGCGAATGCCGCTGACGTCCGATCCAGCGCCCGGTTCAGTCACGCAGTAAGCCGCAAGCTTGGGCTCAGCGGTCAACGCTCCTAAGAATTCTTTTTTCTGCTCGTCATTGCCCGCGACGATCACAGGTGCCGAAGCCAAGGTGTTCGCTTCCATGGCCGTAGCGATACCGGTGCAGCCGTACGCGAATTCTTCGGTGATGATGCAGCCTTCGAGAACGCCCAGACCCATGCCGCCGTACGCTTCGGGTACGTGGGTGTTCATCAGGCCGACTTCCCACGCCTTTTTTACGATCTCGTGGGGGTACTTGCCGTCTTTGTCATGCGCGGGCGCCTTGGGGATAATCTCGTCCTTGGTAAATTTACGCGCGAGTTCTTGAAGCTGCTTTTGCTCATCCGATAACGTGAAATCGATCATATGCCGCAAAGTATAGGCATAAACCTGTAGCGATGCCAATTGCGTAGGTGGTGAGGAAATGAGAACACCAAACCGTGAATATTCCTTCAACATGGCTCACCGCATTTGACCGGGTTTGGGCTCAGGTCGTAGGCGGCGAGACGCACCTAGACTCGGCGCTCTCCAAGCTTCCGGGCCCAACTAAGGCCGCGATGGCGCCTGCGCTTCAGGCGATTTTGCGTCGGCCCGTTTCGTTAGCCGAGCAACTGGGCGTTTTGCTCCCAAAGGGCGAGCCCTGGAATTTGCCGACAGACAAGCGCGCGCGTTGGGAGAGAGGACGCAGGCTTTTTGAGGCGTGGCTTAAGCACGGCAAGCCGGCTCCCATGCCCGAAGGAGCAAACCCGGAGCGCGAATTTCCGCCGCAGCTTTTGGATCTTTGGCGAGAGGACTGGGGCGACGAAAAAACTCGCGCAATCGCTCGCGCGCTTTGCATGGATCCGCCGACTTTTTTACGCGCGAGGTTGCGCATCAAGCCCCAAGATCTCGCTCGCGAGCTCAAGGCGGAGCTTCCGGGTGTGGGCGTGCATGTTTCGGAGCGCGTGCCTACTGCACTACGGCTGAACGAATATGCCGAGATATTTAAGACCAAGGCCTTTGAGCGCGGTGATTTTGAGATTCAAGACGAAGGCTCTCAGTGGATCGCGCTTTTGTGCCGCAAAACCGAAGAGGTAGCTCAGTGGGCGCGAGTAGCGCCGGCGGAGACGCCTTCGACGGCAGCCTTGGATTTAGGCGGTGCTCCTAAAGGCGCGTCCACTTGGATTGATGCGTGTGCAGGAGCAGGCGGCAAGACGTTGGCGCTCGCCGACCTTTCGGGGGGGCGGGGCCGTGTCTATGGCTACGACGTTTCGGAGTCGCGCCTTAAGGCGCTGAAGTCTCGGGCCCAGCGTGGGGGATTCACCAATATTCAGGCAGTTAAACTCCGCGAAGGAGCCGAGGCTGAGTCGATTTCGAAGTTCAAGAACTCGGCAGACGGCGTGCTCATCGATGCGCCGTGCACCGGTTGGGGAGTGCTCAGGCGCAATCCTGACGCCAAGTGGCGCGATCCCGCAGAGTTTTCGTCCGAACGCGAGCGCCTGGCTCAATTGCAACACCGGCTCCTATCCTTATATGCGCCTTTGGTTAAGCAGGGGGGCACGCTCGTGTATTCGGTCTGCTCCTTTAGCCAGGCAGAGACTTTTGGCGTCACGGAGCCCTGGTCCCAAGGCGGTGAGTGGGAATCCTTGGGCGGAGGGTTTTGGGGCCCGGGACCTGATCGCGTCGGGGGCGATGGATTCTTTGCCTTTGCTTGGAGGCGCCGCTGATGTGGGGTTTGCTTCGGGCGGCGCTCTTTCGGCTTCCTCCTGAATCAGCGCATGAGCTGGCGCGAGTGGCCACGCGGTTGTTTCCGGGTTTCCTTCGCTCAAGCTTTTTTGCTGCCCGCGCGCATCGTCCTCTCGCTGGGCGGCTTTCTTTCATGGGTTTTCAGGGACGCGTGGGGTTAGCGGCGGGCTTTGACAAGAACGCGCAGTGGTTGTTTTTGCTTCCTTCGCTTGGCTTTTCGTTTGCCGAGGTCGGAACGGTGACGCCCAAGCCACAGGGTGGGAACCTCCCGCCGCGCCTTTTTAGGGATCCCTCTACATTCTCGCTGTTTAATCGGATGGGCTTTAACAACCTGGGTGCTCGAATCGTGTCCGAGCGCGTGAAGCTCGCACGCGAGGGCCTTCCCAATTGGTTTAGGGTCGGCGTGAACTTAGGCAAGAACAAGGATACGTCAGCCGATGACGCTCATGTCGATTACGCGCGGGCAGCGGCTGAGTTTCAGGGTGCTGCAGATTTTTTCGTGATCAATGTCAGTTCTCCCAACACGCAGGGGCTGAGGGAGCTTCAGAACATCGAGTCGCTCAAGCGGATCTTAGGCGCCGTTCAAGCCGAATCGCGCGGAGTTCCCGTCTGGATCAAGCTTGCGCCGGAGCTCAAACCCTCGAATGATCCCTCTCGCGACGAATTAAGAGCATTATTCAGCGCGCTTGAGCTTCAAGGGGCCGCGGGCTGGGTTTTGACCAATACGCTAGCTTCCCAAGAGAAGCTTGAGGGTATGTCCGGAGCGATGCCGGGGGGGTGGAGCGGCGGAAAAGTGCGGGAGATCGCCCGCGAGTTCTTACGCGAGGCGCGCGCGCTGACTCAAAAACCTCTGATCTCAGTGGGTGGGATCGATAGCGTCGCTGAGGCGATGGAGCGAAAAAAGCTGGGAGCTGACTTGGTGGAGCTTTACACCGGCTGGATCTACGGTGGTCCCGCGCTTCCAAAAAACATCGAAAAGGCCTTGTTTTAGGCCCTAAAAAAGAAAAAAGCCCTGAACTTTCGTTCAGAGCTCTCATCTTCAAAACTTTTGAAGCCGATTACTTCTTTTTCTTAGCGGCTTTTTTCTTGGTCTTCTTGGCAGCTTTTTTCTTAGCCATTTTGTTTCTCCTCGGTTGGGTCACTGCGTCTTGCAGCGCACCTTCACAGTGTTACCCCGAACCGAGTTGAGATCAAGGTGCAAAAAAGTATTTTTGAAAAAAACTTTTCGTCTAGTCGCTGAGGATTTCGACAGCTTCTTCTTGTTCGGAGCTGAACGAGAAAGATTTCGAGATGCGAAGTGCCTCGCGCGCGGAGACTTTGAGCACTCCACGAGTCTTGAGCTTCTTGAGTGCAGAAATTTTTCCATCGTCAAACGAGAAGCTCTTGATGATCGACTCGGCGTCATCGGCGCTCACTTGGTCCACAGTAGCGTGAGCGAGCATCTCGGTGAGCTTCTCGAGCTTTTCGTCGTCGAAAGACTCTTGCTTGATCGCATTCAAGATCATCGAAGCAGTGACTGGCTTCGTTTTCTTCATCGTTCGCATGATCGTCTTGTTGTTCACCGAGATCTGGGTGAGGGCGTCAGCTGGTACTTCGACTCGAATATCGGAGATGCACGCACCGACGACTGTCTTGTAGGAATACGTCGTCACTCCGTTGATCGTGAGTCTCCTGGACTCCATCACGCAACGATAGAACGATGGGCGAATCGAGAAGGTGGCGGTATTGCCTCGCACGGACTTTTCAACGACGCTAGCGATGCCGTCGAGCTCGCTTCGATTTTCAGCGACGAGCACCGCGGTGATTTTGATCTTGTCTGAGGTGGAGGTGACGAATTCGACCTTATCTTCTGAAGAAGAGATGTTGAGCGTATCGACACTGCCGTCTTTGATCTCAAAGCTTACGACTTGCGAGGGAAAATCTCCTGCAAAGGAAGCCGAAGCAGCCAAAAGGGAAGCGCCCACCAACAACAAGGAAGACTTTTTCATAGGCGCCCATTTATTAAAGTTGACCTTATTAGTCAATGAAAATGACTTGGCTTAGATCGAATATAGAGAGTCTTTATCAAAATCTTAAATCAACTAAATCAGTATATGAATTCGGGTTTTAAGAGGAAATTTGCCCTGATGAAGAAAATAGAGCTTTCATTTCATGCTTTTACAACAGTTTTAAAAACTTTAAAGTATTAATAATTATTAACTATAGGCCCTTCCCACGACCTTGCTGTGCGTCATAATGAAAGGTGAAGGTGGAGAAGGATCTCTATATGAAAACCCGGTGGAGCACACAATCAATATACAAGAGCCTCGTTTGGGCCCTCGCCGGTGGGTTCCTGCCATTGCTCGCTGCGAGCTGCAATAATCCTGAATCCATCCAAGCTTCCTCTAGCACCCTGGTCGTTACTGCGGATCCCGCAAGCACGGTTTGCGACCCCTTTAAGAACAACCCCCAATACTCTGCTTTGAGCGCGGACCACGGCGTGGTCGCGCACCTTCGTTATTTGAGCGACAGCCAGCCTCGCTACAGCAACGTGTACGACTATATCGATAATGGTCAGCACGCCGAAGCGACACTGTTTCTCAGCGACATCAATGTTCCGACGCGTCGCTTTGACCTGGGCTTCATGAACCAGTCCGGTGAGACGATTCTCAATGCCGGCGGAAATACACTTTATGAGTACTTCGGCCTTCAGATGGAATCCGAAGTTCAGTTGGCCGACACCCAAGTCGAAGGCGACTACCAATTCGCCTTGCTTGCTGACGACGGCGCTGTGATGGAAGTCGATGAAGGGGCAGGCTTTGTCCCGCTCGTTGATGACAACGGCACTCACCCTACTAAGTTCATGGGCTCTTCGCGTCCTGTTCATCTGAGCCGCTCGCAGGGCCTGCCGATCCGCGTTTCTTACTATCAGGGCCCGCGCTATCACATCGCTGTTGTGCTGATGTGGCGCCCATGGCCTAAGGCAGGCGACGTTTACACGTGGAATGACCCGCGCTTCGGCCAGTCGGGCAATAGCCTCTTCTTTGACTACAGCGTTGTTCCTTCGGCTCCGAAGGCTGCCTACAACGAGCTGATCGATCGCGGCTGGGCTCCTGTGCCTGCCAAAAATCTCAAGCTTCCTCGCGCGGTCGCTGCCAACCCTTGCAT
>JBGAWT010000074.1:12379-13684 GCA_044227445.1 Bdellovibrionia bacterium
ACATGGGCATCTCTATTGATCCGAACGAAGGATCCTCTGGCGTCATTAGCTCCGCGTTTCAGGCCCAGGGCTTTAGCCCCGTGCTCTACACCGCCGAGCAGGTCGCCGCTGGCCAACCTATTGCCGACGGCGTGACCGTGCTCGTGATCACTCGCCAAGCTGCGCTTGGCCCGGTGAGCGCTGAGTACGTCCAAGGCGTGCATAGCTTTATCAATGGCGGCGGAAGCATCATCGCTGAATATGACGGCGCCGCTCTGCTCTTTGATGCCGTGGGCACTCCGAGCTCGGGCGGAAATCTCGATAACATGGCCATGCAGCTGCAGCTCTTTACCGGTCTTGCCGGTGGCGGCGGATTGCTCGTGCCGATTGCTAACTCCGTACTCACGATCACGGATCCCGCCAATGAGATCATGGTGGGCGTGCCTGGCACGTACGTGCGCGGCAACAAGGCGGCCTACAGCTTAGGTGGATTCAATTCTCAGTGGCTCAGCGTCTCTGCGACATTCACTACGGATGGCGCTAACGGCTGGGGCGCTGCGGGCACTTACCCTGGCGTAGTCTCGGGTCGTTGCGGCAAGGGCCGTGTTGCGATCTTCGCGATGTCGCTCTTTAGCTCGGGCTTTGATGCCCCTGTGAGCACGATGATGCGCAACTCCGTGCACTGGGTTAGCGGAATTCCACAGGCTCAGTAGTACCGCGTCGTAGCCACCAACCGATCAATACCAAACTCGCAATCAGCAGCGCCCAGTTAGCTGGGCCTTCGGGCCCATCGCCGCCTCCACGCACCGAAGCGCAGAAGAAGAATCCCCCGCGAAGCGTGAGGCGATTGAGGTCTTTGGCGGTGTAGGGAATGGTGATTCCCGTCACGCAAGGCGGGTTTCCGCCGGAGGTCGAAAAGACCATTCGTACGCGAACGTAGAGATAGCTGCTGAGTTGGGAGACGTTTGCTGCACTGACTCCTGACGAAAAACTGACTCCGTCATTGCTGCCCTCGTACGTGATCGTGGTCGTTCCGCCTGAGCCGCAAAGGGCCGCCGGCGTGGTTGATGTCGTTTCTTGTGCAGCCGATAGATCGTAATAGCCGTGACTGAAATCCAAGCTCTTCGAAAGAACGGTGTAAGACTGCCCTGCGATCACCGTAAGCGTATTGGTCACCGGAGTGCCCGGGGTGATGGTCAGGGGCTGGGTGCCTGATTGAGTGTCGTTTCGGTAAACGCCCTGGCCTCCGTCGCCGCCCAGTACTGGTGAACCCGAGCAAGTGACCGCGCTCGTTCCCCCTAAGCCCCCGCTGACGTTGATAGTGCC
>JBGAWT010000075.1:0-14848 GCA_044227445.1 Bdellovibrionia bacterium
TCTTTGCCCATGAGGATCACCGGAAAGTCATAGAGCTTTCCTGTCTGTATGAGCGTCATGGCTTCGCTCATTTCATCGAGCGTGCCTAAGCCTCCGGGCATGATGATGAACGCGTAGCTGTATTTGACGAGCATCATCTTGCGAACGAAGAAGTAATAAAATGTGACCACCTGATCGAGGTAGGGGTTGTGCACTTGCTCGTGCGGCAAAATGACGTTGCACCCAACGCTTGCTCCACCAGCTTCCTTGGCGCCGCGATTGGCAGCCTCCATAATGCCAGGGCCGCCACCTGTCATCGTCGTGAAGCCCTCGCGAGCTATCGCAGCGCCTGTTTTTTTGGCTAGATCATAGAACTCATGCCCATCCTTAAAGCGAGCCGAACCAAATACAGTAATTGCTGGACCGATAAAATGAAGCTTGCGAAACCCTCGGATCAACTCAATGGCGATGCGCACGACGCGAATGAACTCATATGTGCGCGAGTGGCGGCCCGCTAGGAACTGAGCCTCGTCCTTGAGGTCCGGAGCAAGCTGGTCCAATCGCTTGAAGCGCGGATCAGGTTTGAAGATCTTCAGTACGTTCATGCCGGACATGGGCGCGCATCTTCATCCATGCGCTCCTCGATTTCAAGACCCTAAGGAAGAAGCTTGGGTTGAGGCGACCTGGGCTTCGGCTGCGCTTTGGTTTTTGGCTGAGGCGCCTGCTTTTGAGGGCCGCTACCCGTCTCGCTTGATTTACCGCCAGTGCTATTGCCCAGTTTACCCGAGGCCTCCAACACTTTTGCGTACATCAGGCTTTGCGCCAAATCCTTGTTGAGTGTATCGCACTCGTCCAGGACGGCTTCCACCATGCTCGTGCTGACTTGGTCAGGCAGGTTTGCATCGTCCTTATGCTTTTCGTCGCGTACGAGTCTGCGTGGGCCTTCGAATTTAGGAGCCTGGTTTTGCATCACGAGCAGCTGCTGGCGAGCTTCCTGAGAGATCTGCGCATAGACGTTCACTTCGTTTGCGAGCTGCTCAAGTCCGTCCGCTTTCATGCGCTTGACGAAATTCTTACTGAGGTCTTCCAGCTCGCTTCTCAAGGCACGCGAGTCATTTTCAAGGCCCCAGACAACCATGCCCTGGAAGTCCGAATACAGAGCTTCGACATTCGGTTTAGGGTCATCGGTTTGCTCCCATCCCGTGATGTGGATCTGATAGGCGGTCCAGTTCGCGGAAATCAGAGCGGAGAACAGGATGTCGGCCGAGAGGTTGATCGAGCCGGCCAATGTGGATTTTAAGATCGGCCAAGTAGCGATGGCGGTGCCCTTGGTGAGGTTCCAAGCAAAGCTGCCTTCGAGTTTCTTGATGTTTTCTTTCCATGCCTTCAGAGCGTCGCCTTTGGTCTTGAACCAATTTCTAGGCATGCGCCAAAAGAGCTCTTTGGTGCCGTTGGTGGAGACTTCGTACCATCCGCGCGCCTGTCGTCCTAAGCGGTATGCAAACGGCTGGGTTGATTTGAGCGGAAGATTAATCGGGAGTAGCTCGCTTGCCGCTGCTGTCTCGGCGTTTGCAGTGGCGGTTGCCTCGGAGCTTGCTGCACCGGTCAGCGCAGGGGCTTCACCCTTGCCAGCTTTGGCTGCTTCTTCAGCTTTTCTGGTGAGGATGGCTAGCTCTTGCTCCGAAAAAAAGATCGAATTCTTAATGCGCAGCCAACCTGCCGAAAGGCGCTCGCCCAAGGTGAAGGGATTTACCCACCCGCCTACGCGCTTAGCTGTGGCCACGGCATTGCGTCCCGTCGCATAGGGACCCAATCGATCGTTAGGCTTGCCGCCACCCAGGGCGCGAAGCAAAGTCAGGGCCACGTAGACGTCCATCGTGCGGTGAGAGACCTTGTCGATGAACTCCTTGCGGTGCAGCCCTGCGAGGTCGAGGCGCGGCTTTTCGACCAAGCCCTCGATGCCCTTGATGAGGTGGTGGAGGCCTACTCGGCAATCGGGATTGTCGATGTAAGTAGCAGCGATCAAGGCCCAGATCGTTCCAAAGAAGCCGCTTGAAGCGTGCGAGATCGAACCCGCTAAGCTTCCGGAGAGCTGGTAGAGCTGAATATCTAAAGGAGTATATCCTTGCTTGGTCGGACGTCGGCATGCCGAGCCTACGAAGGCTTCTAAGTCATCGAGCATCACGGCTTCTGGCCCGCCCTTGGCTTTGATCGCCATGAGCAAGGTCGTGAGCGGCTCAGGGACGCTGAGCTTGATGTCCAGAGGCATCGCGTTTGCGGCGGCGTCTTCTTTTTCGGCGTTTGCCCACGCTTCCATCAGCTCGTTTTGATCGTCTTGACCGGGCGGGGGGGTGGCCCAAGCGGCGATTCCGCCGACTAGCAGGAGCGATACCAAGAGAGACGCACGAAGATAGGTTTTCACGGAGTACCTCCCGTTTTAGCGAAAGAAAGAGTTCCACTGTTCCAGCCCACGTCGTTCATGAGCTTGAGATGTTTTTCGGCCTTACCCCGAAGCGTTCGCGCCCAATTGCCCATAAGGCTTGAGTCTTCTCTCTCAAGCAGGGCGGCAGCGGCGAACATCATCGAAACGGGGTCCAGCAAGTCCAGGTCAGCGAGACCGCCTTCGTCAAACGCACTTTCGGTCACCTTGCCGCGAATCGCTTGCGAGCTTTGAGCGCGATGCTCATCGAGCGCTTTGATCACGCAAGGAAAGTACTGAGGCTTCTTGAATTTCTTGCCCAAGAACAGAATCGGCAGATTGGAGCGGCAGCTCTCGCTCACCGAATCCAAGAGCTCCTGAGCCCGGGCGTGCATGCCAGCTTCCTCGGGGAAGAAGGTTACTTCCGGCACGATGTAGTGGCCTTTGCTTTGCGGCAGGACGGAGGTCTCGCTCGTCTGAGAAGCAAGCGCGATGGCTTGAGCGAGCGCTTCGGCGATTCTCATCTCGCGAGCGGCTCCCAAGATGGAGCTTGAGAAAAGAAGCTCCTCTTTAAGGACGTAGGATGCCGTGCCGTAGAATTTTTGACGAGCCATGAAGTGCTCCGCTTCAGGAGCGCTAGCGGAGGTTTCGTGGCCTGGCTGTGCATAGGTGGGGCTAGGTACGCCACCATCGGGCGCCGAAAATCCGGCAGCCGGCGTGAAGTCCAGGTTCGCGACACCAGCCTTTTCCAGAGCCTCCAGCCGCTTCTGCTCGGCTTCGGCGATTTTGGTCTCGGCTTTGAGCATGTCGACTTGAGGTTCGTACAGCTCGGCGAATCGGAAGGCTTCGAGCTGGTAAACCACGCGAATGAGATCCGAGGCCAGATGAAAGCGCCTTGCCGAGTCCTGCGGGTATTGCTCTTGGGAGTGAATATAGGCTTGGAAGTTCTCGCGCACGTCCCGGATCATGTTCTGAGTGCGCTCTTGCATGAGGCGGTCTTCTTCGATCTTCCCGACGAAAAACCCAGTGGCAATCGCTGCCCCGATAGCCAGAACGTGGGGAACGACGCGGCCCGTGAGGCCTGCTGCAGTCAATGCGTATTGCCGTGCAACGGAGGTCGCCATGTAGCCCATGAGCGCGCCAGCGGCTAAGCCCATGCCGTCGGCCCTCAGATCGTTCAGCCATCGGCGATGCAACTCTTCCCATCTCATGTCCTGCTGCTTGCGCACAGTCAGCGAGAGATAGGCAGTCGGTGGCTCCGGAAACTCAGGCGAAAGGGCCACGCTCAGTCCGGTCATTCCGCCCGAAAGCAGGATGCCACCCATGAGAGAGACATCTTTGAGAGCCTTAAAGACCTGCGCCGCGCGCGATCCCTGGCTTGCGGCCTGCGAGCCTGCTCCCGAAGGGATGGCGATGGACAAAGCGATGAGCGCCACTCGCGAGGCCGACTGCCTCATGTGCAGCTGGAACTGCTTGTCCGAGTCGTACTGCACAGCCGACTTGCGGATCGCCTGAAGCTCGTACTCGTCGATGACCCAAAGGCCGATGTCGCCGATGGTGTCATCAGCCCAGCCTTGCAGGGCCGCGTTGGTGGCCAACAGGTTGGTGCGGTACGCTTCTCTCGCTTCTGAGGTCCAAGGACCGCAGGTCCGGGTGTTATTTCCCTTCTCATCCACAGTGAAATAGCAGTGGGGGAAGTAAGACTTCATGAGCTCGTTTCTGACCACGGCCCTGCGAACGCGCGCGCCGATATCGATCGTGCTTCGCTCAGACTCAAGCCGAATGCGATGGTACTCACGAGCCAGGTCCGCGACCGTCAGAGGCGTAGGCTCCGCAGCACGCACGGACATACTCAGGGCGATTGCCGCCGAGAGGACGAATCCGGTGATGCCGAGAGCCCAGCGCTTCAAGGTCATTCAGGACCTTTCTCGCCAGGCAGGCCGCCGTAGCGATCCACGAGATCAGGTCTGGCCACCATGTATTCGATGCTCAGCAGAGGATCTGTGAGCACGCGATGCGCCTCGACGATCTCCAGCAGCTTGAGCCTCATCGAAGGGTAAGGCATCTGAGAGTACTCGTGATGCCGTTCCATGAGCCTGATTCCCATTTCAAACCGGGAGGTCGAAGGCGTGACGCCCAAGATCCGGAAGTAGTCGATGGCTGGATTGAATCCAGCTGGCTGAGCGACTGGCTTGAGGTCGGCAGTAGCTTTCTTGTCCGCTTCGTTGACAGGCGCCTGTCTCTTAACGTGGATGTCATCCAGGTAGCTCGAAGGCGCTTCTCCGCGTGCTGCTTTCCAAGTGAGGAATCGCAGGTAGATGGTCGCTTTCTCGGGGTCCTGCAAGACTGCGAAGGCCTCATTTGGATTTCTCATCCGGAAGTCATAAGCTGAGTCTCGCACTGCTGGCTCCGCGCTCTTCAGAGAGGCAAGGATGTCGGCGCTGACTTTCAGGTAGCCTTCCTTGATCTGCTCGGCCGAAGCATCCGGCTTGATCCCGAGGTCCCTAAAGTAGTTTCGCTCTGGGTCAGTCGGGAACTTCTGTTCGGCGAACTCCGCGGGCATGTCCGTGATCTCTCCGCTCAAGTCCTTTGCGGGAACGTCAAAGCCGAACTGCAGATTTACCCGCTTGTACCTAAGCGTCGAGAGCAGCTCGCTTTCGTGATCGGCGCGCAGCTTGTATTCGACAGCTTCGTCGACATTGCGGAAAAAGTCTGCCTTGCTGGCTTTGCCCAGATAGTAGGCTTTTCGGAATACGCCCGTGCTCAGGACTTCGCGATTTTCCATCGCGAAGGTCATGAGGCGCGCGTACGAATGAAGCATGCGCTGTTGATCAAGCTCAAGCTGGCGAATATTCTCGCGCTTGGCTCTCTTGATCTTAGGTGAGTCCTTAGGCTTGATCTGGTTGGCAGCGAAATACTCGACGAACTTGCCCGAGGAGTAATCCATTGCGGACTTGATCTTAGCTAGGTCAAAGGTTTCTTTGCCCTTCTTAAAGCCCAGATTCTCGAAGTCCATCTGAAGGGCGGAACGCATAATCTTGTAGGTGCGTTGATCCCTTGCGACGCGCTTTAAGAGGCGTTGCTTAGCGTTCTCGACCTGTTTGCCGAAGTCGAATTTGACCTGCTCGGAGATCTCCATGGAGTTAGCGAGCTTGACTCGCTCGCTTGCGAGCGACTCGATGTTCTCAGGCTTCCAGAGCATGGGGTCTTTCATGGCATTGACGGGACTTACTCCCAAGAGCTTGAAGTCAGCCATCGATCGGCGTTCGGCTCCCGATGAGAAGAACCGCATAACGCTGTCTCCGACGCCTCCGCCGAAGAAGAAGAACATGTTGAAGCCGAAGTCCCAGACCATGAGCTGGGTAAACTGGGCGTCTACGAGGTCATCGGAGTGCTCCAGCTGCTCCGTGCTCAAGAGCATGGTTCGGTTGGTTTGAGACAAGAAAGCGTTTTGCAAGCTGTCGTGGTCGCTCTTGATGCGCTGGTATCTCGAGTAGCGCTTACCGATGTCGTAGACCATGAAGCCCATGAAGCTGTTGAAGTAGCGTCCAAAGTGGGCGCCTAGCGCCTTGTGGGACGCCGTAATGGCCTCAGAAGCCATCGTTAGCCCTCTGATCCCGTTTGCCACCCAAGCTCGCTCCGCGCCCATTCCCATAGAGTAGCCAAAGCGGGACAGACCCGTTCCCCATTTAAAGAACATGTCGGTGAACATGATCGTCATGAAATAGTGCATGGGCGAGCCGTACACTTCGGAGACTTGCTCCCAGACCGAGCGGTCCTCCTTTGCTAGCGTCCACTCGTCGCGCATGGAGTCGATCAGGGGAAGAATTCCGGGGAGCCGCATCGCGAGGTGGTCGTTGATCGTCTGGCTTTGGAGGATGAGGTCCAGGACCTTGTCATCGCCCTTGGCGCCGGCGAACTCGGTGAGCACTTTCATGCTGGCTGAGAGCTTAAGCTTCAAGCCGTCGGTAAAGAGCTTGGTGATCGTGGCCTGGTCTTTGGTCAGGGCCATCTTCTCGAGGTAATTGCCCATCTCCTTATCGGTCGCATCTGGATAAAGGAGCGTGCGCTTATGGAATTGGTATTTGAGCCAATCATTGGCGTACGTGCGCTTTTGTTCTTCGGTGAGCTTGGTGAGCGAGGAGAGCTTGGGGAAGTCTTCGCTTTCCTGGTCAAACCCGAAAACAGAAGTGAAGTTCTTCAAAGCAGCCGCATTCTTGACGGCTTCTTTGACGTGAACCTTGAAGTAAGAGGACTTGATGCGCCCGTTTTTCCCAGGTTCTTGTCCAGCGGTGTTTTTCGCCCAATCCTTGATGGCCTGGTTCCAAGCCATTTTCGCCTTCTGAAAAGGCATGAGGACGGAGCCGTCCGGCATTTGCTCGGGCGCTGCTTCGTCGCTCGGGAAAGCTCCCGCCCTTTCGAGCTCCGTCATGGCCAGTGGGCTTAGGCCCCCTTGGCCTAGGGCTGGGATGAGGGATTTGCGCAGGATGGAGAGGTTCACAGGCAGATCAGTAAATGACGTCGGCAGAGCGCCTCTGCGGAATTCAAGATCGATAGTCAACGGACGAACGACCTTCCAAAGAGGGTAGAGCTTTTCGGCCCATTCCTTGGTGTCCTTAGAGAGGGTCTCGCGTTCGGCTTCAACTGCAGCTCGCGACAGAGTGCTTGATTCGAAAGTAACGAGCGCTCCCTTTTCGTCTTTGAACGGAGCTAGGATCGCGGCCCAGTCGATTTTCTCGAGTTGAGGCGCCTTGGCATTGAGCCAGGCCTCGTTGAGGCTAAAAGCTTCTTCCTTAGTTTTTGGGTCGACTTCGACTGTGTAAGGCCCGCCCGCTATGTAGGGCAGGGGAGCTAGCTTCTGGCGCGTGGCCTTGTCTGGTGCCAGAGCGTCGATGTTTGCCAGGTAAAGGCCTTGATAATTTTGAGCCAAGAGTGCCTTCAGGCGAGCGCTCAAAAGCGTATCCGCCCCACCTTTATAGAGCTCGGGTGGGATTTGATCCAGGGTGTCTCCAACCAACTTGGCGGACCAATTCTCGTCCGTGGCTTCCAATGCGGCTTGGACGTCTTTTGCGGTCTTGGGGTCTTTAGCGATTCCTTTGACTACGGCTTCGTCGCGCGAAAGGAGCAAGCCGCGGATGGATGCTTTGAGGCGTGTTTGAACGCCCTCAAGCCACGCTTTTTGAATCCACTGCCCACGCAGGGTATCCATGAGGGACTCAAGCTCAGTCGTGTCGCCCAAGGCTGGGCCGATGGCGCGAATGGCTGCCTCAGTTTCGTTGAGATCTTTCCAAGAGAGGATGGAGGCCTGAACGAGGGCGTTGCTGGCGATGGTTTGGATAATGATGCTCTTGGCCCAGCGGGTAACGGTGGTTTCATCGGGCCGGGTCATTCCGACCATGCTTTGGATGTCCATCACGATGTCATCTTTAGGAACGAACGCGTAGCCGCTGCCTTGCGAAACGAGGGTGAAAACATCGGCGCCGATTTTCTTAGCGATGCCCGCCTTGATCCCTTGGGGGGTGATCAAGGAATTTACGCGCGGGTTGTAGTGGGCCATCATTTTTTGGAAGGTTTCTGCGCTCAGCTGGAAGCCCAGCGTAGATCCGTCCAAAAAGCGTGGAGCGTTGGGGTCCACGGGCGTGCCTGAAATCGAGCGTGCCTTGACGACCATGAGCAAATAGACCATCGCGCGTGAGAAATCCGCGGCTGCAGCGTTTTGCAGGCTCATCAATGCTCTGACGTCGTCTTGGGTCCACGAGTCGCGGGGCTTGGATTTTTGATAGGCCTCTTGGCGAGCTTCGAGCAGGGCAATCTCTTCTTGAAGGCGCTTCAGTTCGACTTGAACGTCGGATTCGATGGCTTTCCAGCTGCCCTTGATGTCGTCAAAGCCGAATTCAGCGAAATTATCCATCCAGGCTTCGTCGCCGGTCTTGGTGCCGCGAAACTGGATGCCCATGATCCAGGCCTGCATTCGGGCCATTACAGGCAATCGAGGGGAGGACATCGCAAAACCCTCGCCATTGGCTTGGGTCAGGCGAGCTTCCATCTGCTCTTGGAGCAGTTCTTGGCGGAAGCGTCTTTCTTGAGCCTTTGTGGCTTTGATCGGGGCGGGAGGAGTTTCGGTACGAGCCGCCGGAGCCGGCGATGTTAAGAACACGCTTTGAGCCGCGATGAGTCCGATCATGAAAGCGCTGAGCGCTTTACGGGACTGGGCCGGAAACTTCGAAAAAATCCCCACAACCAACCTCCCTTTCATTTTGAACTGCGTAGTCACGGCGCCAGTACACTGTTTGTATTTATTGAGCAAGAGGTTCTTGGTCATGGTGCGTTAGTCCTGTTGAGCGTCGCGGGCTGTTCGGTGAGAAAGTGTTTCTTGTTCCAGAAAATTCTTCTCCGCTGTCTTGTCGCCGTTGCGAGGAATTGAAAAATCAGCGATCGAAATGACGCTCCAAATGCCACGAGTTTTCATGATTGATCACCTCTTCGCGCACGTGAGTTACCAACAACAGCAGCGCGAGAGGTATAGCATGGGGTTGAGGCATTAGTAAACCAAAATAGTCAGATATTAGACATGCGTAACTATCTGTTATTAAAGGATTTTCTTTTTAAAAAGGGCCAAAAACGACTCATAGAGTCATAGATTTTGGCGCGTATAGTCAAAATGACGCCCGAATTGGTGTTTTTTGATCTCAAAAAAGAGAATTTCAACAAAAGGATTGAACGCTCTTGGCTTGCTTTTTTGGGAGCGTCTTTGAGTCCAGGCTTTTCCATCCTTAGTAGAGGACTAATAATAGACAAAAACAGTACAAAAAAATTACTTGCCATGCTGCAACAATCGGGATAAGCCGGCTTCGCTCTCGCTGAATTGGGAGATTTGTACTTAAACCTTATTGGGAGGCCGAAAGGAACCTTTCTATATGAAGAAAATGACTGGAATTGTAGTTGGTGTGTGCACTTTGTCGCTGGCAGCTGGTCTTGCTTTGGCAGACTCTGCTGGTATCGCAGCTAAGTCTGGGATGAAGTACGCTGCAGAAAAATTGATCCTCGAAGAAATGTCCAAGTCTGCTCTTGAATCGGCCATGAAGGACGTCAATACCAAGAGCAAGATCTTCAAACTCTTCGGGACCGAAAGCGCTATCGAAGCTAAAGTTAGCCTCAAGCGCGCTTTGGAAAACGCAGAAAAGAGCCCAAAAGAAGCTAAGGCTGCTGCTGAGCTGATCTCCTCGATCCGCTCCGTGACGACCAAGCCTTCCCAAGAAGGTGGCACGATGGGCGCTTCCCTCTCCGCTTCCAAGGAAATCAAGAGCCTCGAAGCTGAAAAGTTTATCAAGGTTTCCTCCTTCGCTAAGCCTGTTGGCGAAGTTCGTACGGCTAAGGCTACGAGCAAGGTTGCAGTTGAAGAAATCATCACTGCAGTTCAAGCCCGTACCGACGTACCTGCTTCTGTCCGTGCTAACGCAGTTGAATTCCTCCGCCTGAATCCAGAAAGCGCTCCAGAAGGCTTGCTCGCTATGTGCGGCGACCTTCCTACGGAAAACCTCGCAAACGAGCTGAACCTTCTCGCCATCCAAGGCAAGATGATGCAGAAAGTTAACGCGACGGTTGCTGAAGTCGAAATGGCACTTGCTACGGAAGTGGCACGTTACCGCCGTGAGACGATCGAAGAAGGCGTTAAGGACGTTCGCCAGCTCGAGTGTGGTTGCGGATTGCTCAAGGGCGTCGCCCAGAGCTGCGCTGCTCACATCTAAGCTAGGCTAAGGTTGAAAGTTCGCTCTCCATCAGCGAGAGGGCTTTGAAATCGGCCCCGAGAGAAATCTCGGGGCCGTTTCTTTTTTTAGGGCTCCTCACTCGTATTCCGATGATTTAAATCAACAATTAAGGTAAGACCGCGGCGTTATGCGCGTGCTTCTCATCACACCTCCACTCACGCAGCTCAATACGCCTTACCCGGCCACGCTTTATCTCAAGGGCTTTCTTGAAGCGCGTGGCTACGACCAAGTTTCACAAGCAGACGCCTCGTTGGAGTTCGTCCTTAAGCTCCTCAGTCGCGCCGGCCTCACGCGAGTGCTCGAAAAACTGGGCAAAAAGACCTCTTTTTTCACTCATCACGCTCCTGCTTACTTGGACACCATCGATGGGGTGGTTCGCTTCCTTCAAGGAAAAGACCCTACGCTTGCGTATCGAATCGCTTCGCGAAGCCTCCTGCCTGAAGGGCCTCGCTTTGGGAGTCTTTCGGACGAAGTGCTTTATGAATCTTTTGGCGGTTTGAGCGTGCGCGACCGTGCTCAGCACTTGGCCAGCCTTTACATCGATGATCTGGCCGACGTGATCCGCGAGGGAATCGACCCTCGATTTGAGCTCTCGCGCTATGGCGAAAAGCTTGCCGCAAGCCAGCCTTCGTTTGAGCCTATGATGCAAGCTCTGGGGGGCGCGACTTTGCTCGATGAGATGCTCGATGAGCTCACCCACGAGCTCTATGAGCGTCATCACCCGGATGTAGTAGGGTTCACTGCGCCCTTTCCGGGCAATGTCTACGCGGCATTTCGGATGGCTCGTGAGATCAAGCGGCGCAATCCTGCCTGTGTCACCGTACTCGGCGGTGGGTACGCCAATACGGAGCTTCGTGAGTTGCCCCGAGGTGGAGACCCTCGAATTGCGCAGTTCATGGACTTCATCACCTTTGATGACGGCGAGGCTCCCTTGCTCGCTTTACTCGAGGCTTTGAAGTGCGGTGATGCAGCCAGTACCCCTCGATTGCTTCGCACCGTGCGCAAAGCAGGGGACGCACAGGAATGGGTTTCCTCCTCCGACCATCACGATGTGCCCCAAGTGCAAACGGGTTTTCCGACGGCCCAGGGTCTGCGCAATGGCGATTATCTTCAGCTGGTTGAGC
Organism: Bdellovibrionia bacterium; assembly: GCA_044227445.1. Classification (GTDB taxonomy): domain Bacteria; phylum Bdellovibrionota; class UBA1018; order UBA1018; family UBA1018; genus JBGAWT01. The sequence goes on from JBGAWT010000075.1 coordinate 11,292, forward strand.
TTCTCAATCCGATGCACCGGCTTTGGTCCGATGGGCGTTGGAATAAGCTCACTCTGGCCCACGGCTGCTACTGGAAGAAATGCAATTTCTGCGATGTATCGCTCGATTACATCGGTCGTTACGAAAACGTCGGTGCAGCGCTCACCGTGGACCGGATGGAGCGTTTGATTGGAGAAACCGGCTGCTCGGGGTTTCATTTTGTGGACGAAGCGGCGCCTCCGGCAGCTTTAAGGGCGTTAGCCCAAGAGATCCTCAAGCGGGGCTTGAGCGTCACGTGGTGGGGCAATGTGCGTTTTGAGAAGGCCTTTACGCCTGAGCTTTGCGAGCTTCTGGCCCGTTCAGGATGCATCGCCTTTAGTGGTGGTCTTGAAGTAGCAAGCGATCGCCTGCTGACGCTCATGAACAAAGGCGTTACCGTGGAGCAGGTTGCGCGCGTCACCCATGCCATGTCGCAAGCGGGCATTCAGGTGCATGCCTATCTGATGTTCGGATTTCCGACGCAGACAAATGCGGAGACGATCGATGCCCTGGAGCGCGTGAGGCAGCTTTTTGAGGCGGGCTGCATCCAATCCGCGTTTTGGCACCGTTTTTCGGCTACGGCACATAGCCCGATTGGACGAGATCCGGCGTGCTTTGGCATCAAGCTCAAGCCAGAGCCTGCAACTACTTTTGCCCGCAATGATTTGGAGTTTTCTGACCCAACGCCTGCGCACCATGACTTGCTGGGCTTGGGGTTGAAGCGTGCGCTATACAACTACATGCAAGGCGCGGGTTGGGATCACGACGTGAGGCATTGGTTTGTGGAGCTCAAACAAGCCTTGGGCAAAGTGCCCCAGGTGAGCGTGCCGCATGATTTGATCGAGCGTGCGCTGGCGCAACCGAGCCCTGGGCTTCGAGTCGAAAATACCGGCAAGAAAAAGCGTTCTAGACCTTCTTTCGCTTAAGCGGCGCGCCTTCTTTGGAGATGGCGTTCTTTTTTGCGTCGATGTTCTTGCGCCTGAGGTCGTGCAGGACTTCTTCAATCGCCGAGAGCTCGTCTTCGAGTTCCCAACGGGTGAGCATCATCACGGCTGCTTCTTCGTGTGTCTCAGGAAACTTCATCGAGTCGTAGACCTTGAGCTTGTGTTTGATGCCCAGCGTACGCTGAAGCAATTCGACTTTGCGTTCTCGGTCAAGGCTCGGGAGACCTGCTGCTGTCTTCGAAGGTGCGGATGGTGTAGTGCACCCATCGACAGCGAGGCAACGAAAGCTGAACGCGGGCTGGGGCTTGAGTTCGAAGGATCGCTCCTTGAAATCAAACAAAATCATGCCCTGAACGACATGTTGCATCTGAGCGACGCTGTTAGAGCCCTGTTCCAAGCCATGATGTCCCTCAGCTGCGCGCCGCGATCAAAGTAGGAGACCGAAGGAGTGCGACCGTGAGGTCGACGCGCGAGAGCATGCGAAGCATGGTGCCCAAAGCCCCTGAGACGTGGCGGCCAGCGCTTGTAGGAACAATCGAAGGAATGTGGATCTTGCAATAAGCATGCTCGCGTACGCTCGAGACTCAGCGTTGCGGGTTTGTGAGTGAGCGTAGCTTCCCAAAGGGGTCTGGCGTAAAGCCTACGCTAGAGCAGTTTCCGAATCGGAGTTGCGCTTCAAGTCCACCCGAAGATCTTGGAAAATACGACTAGGCAGTGCCCAGTGCCCGGTAGGGACGCGCCGTCCCCATTCGAACCCACGCTGCTTCGAGATAAGCAGGAGACATGCGCGATACATTGATCCATGGGGTCGATCGGGATGAGGCTTCAAGAGATCGATTCTGACGCCGAATCCCCTTGATTTCATTGTAGTAGTAAGAGCCGCCTAGGTACTTGAGATTTCCTACCCCCTGCATCAGAAGTCGCAGGCGCGACTCGCCCATCAGCAGCGCGTACTGATCGATCGGCCACTCGAAAGAATTGGGGTGCTCAACCCCTTGAGTCAGCCATCAATCCTCTCATGAAGTAAACTACGATATCCTGACGGTGGTCACCGCGTGCATAAGCCAGCCAGGCGTCGTTCTGAGTGGGGGCGCGGGTCAAAAGGGCGGGGGAGGCAGCGGCGATGAAGCTTCATCGCGTTCCCGCAACGGGGGCATCGGCAGGATACGCGCGCTCTTGGGCCTGCGCCGGCGCCCCTAAAAGCATTGCGGCGATAAGAACGGCTTTAGCTCTTTGGAAGAGCCTGCCTGAGGACATAGGGGAGGATCCCACCGTGGCGGAAGTACTCGACTTCGTTGGGTGTATCGATCCGCGCTTTTACCTTGAACTCCAGGTTCGAGCCGTCAGGCTTGGCTTTGACCGTGAGTTCCTGTCCGGGCTTAATCGAAGTGAGGCCCTCAAAATCAAAGGTCTCAAATCCAGTGAGTCCCAGGCTTGGCGCGCTTTGCCCTGCCACGAACTGGCAGGGCAGAATTCCCATGCCCACCAGATTGCTTCGGTGAATGCGCTCGAAGCTCTCGGCGATCACGGCGCGGATGCCCAAGAGCTTAGGGCCCTTGGCTGCCCAGTCGCGCGAAGAGCCGGTGCCGTATTCTTTGCCCGCAAGCACGATCAGCGGTTGGCCGTCGGCTTGGTATTGCATCGAAGCCTCATAAAGCGAAGTTTGCTTCTTGGTTGGAACGTGGATGGAGACGCCGCCTTCGACGCCGGGAACCATCTTGTTCTTGAGCCTCACGTTGGCAAACGTTCCGCGCACCATGACTTCATGGTTCCCGCGACGAGCGCCGTAAGAATTAAAGTCATCGGGCTTCACGCCGAGTTCTTGGAGGTACTTGCCTGCGGGGGTGGACTTACCGATGGAGCCAGCGGGGCTGATATGGTCGGTAGTCACTGAATCGCCTAGCAAGGCCAAGCAGTAGGCCTTTTTGATGTCAGTGACCGCAGCGGGTTTGGCTTGGATGCCATCAAAGAACGGCGGCTGCTTGATGTACGTCGACTTAGAATCCCATTTGTAGAGATTGCCCTTGGGGATCTGAATCGACTGCCAGTTCTTGTCGCCTTTGAACACGTCGGCGTAGCTCTTCTTGAACTGAGCTTGCGTGACGTGCTTACGCACCAAGGCTTCGACCTCATCGCTGGAGGGCCAGATGTCTTTGAGAAAAACAGGCTTTCCGTCCGAGCCCTTGCCCAGAGGCTCGCTTGTTAGGTCCATGTTTGCGTTGCCCGCGAGCGCGTAAGCCACGACCAAGGGAGGTGAGGCCAGGTAATTGGCTCGCACCTGGGTGTTCACACGGCCTTCGAAGTTGCGATTGCCCGAGAGCACGCTCACCACGGCGAGGTCGCCCTCTGTCACGGCATGCGAGATCTGATCAGGCAGGGGGCCGCTATTGCCGATGCAGGTCGTGCAGCCGTAGCCCACGACATTGAACCGTAGTTTTTCGAGCGAGGAGAGCAGGCCTGCTTCGCGTAGATAATCCGGCACCACCTGGGAGCCGGGAGCGAGGCTGGTTTTAACCCAAGGCTGGGTCTTGAGGCCCTTTTCGACAGCTTTCTTGGCCAGCAGTCCCGCTGCCATGAGCACGCCCGGATTAGACG
>JBGAWT010000076.1:0-13369 GCA_044227445.1 Bdellovibrionia bacterium
AAGGACAATCGCTTTTTGGGCAACCACGCTGCTGGGACCGGTGAGCTTCGTGGTCGGCGGCACGCTGTTCTTGAAGGGCGATCCGCAAGCTACGGCCAATTTAGCGCACCTGGGCTACCCAGCTTACATGCTCACGATCCTGGGTGTGTTTAAGCTCGCCGGTGCCGTGGTGATCGCTCTGCCCAAGCTTCCCTTGCTCAAGGAGTGGGCTTACGCAGGTTTTGCGTTTGATCTCATCGGAGCGGCTGCTTCGCACGCGCTTCATGGGGATCCATTTTTCGCTCCTCAGGGCGGGATGATCTTTGCGCCGTTGCTGTTCCTGGTGCTCGTTGCCGCAAGCTGGGCTTTGAGGCCTGCTAGCCGAAGACTTCCCGGCACTGAGATCTTCAAGTGAAGGTCCTGATCTTTGGCGCCACCGGAATGGTGGGGCAGGGAGTGCTACACGAGTGTTTGGACGACGCCGGCGTTGCGGCTGTCACTACCGTGGGACGTTCGGCCACGGGCGTAAAGCATCCCAAGCTCAGCGAGATCCAGCACTCGGATCTGTGGAACTATCAGGCCATCGAGTCCAAGCTCGCGGGCTTTGACGCGTGTTTCTTTTGTCTGGGCGTTTCTTCGGCCGGAATGAAGGAAGCCGACTATCGCCGGATTACCTATGACCTGACGCTTGCGGCAGCGCAGACTTTGGCGCGGCTCAATCCCCAGATGACTTTTGTCTACGTCTCGGGGGCGAGCACCGACAGCACTGAAAAGGGCCGTGTCATGTGGGCGCGAGTCAAAGGCGAGACCGAAAACGCGCTCATGAAGCTTCCGTTCAAGGCTGCTTACATGTTTCGACCCGGCGGAATCGAAGCCAGCCACGGTGAAATATCCAAGACCAAGGCGTATCGTGTTTTGTATTCGATCGTGCGGCCGATCGTTCCGACGCTTCGGAGAATGTTTCCTCGCTACATGACCTCAACCCATCAGATGGGCCAAGGAATGCTGCTTGTGGCGCGCAAAGGCGCTGCCAAGCGCGTGCTTGAGAACTGGGACATCAACGAGTTGAAGTAGGGCGGGGGGATTGTGCGAGCGAGTTAATTTGAGGCCCACACGACGTTCTGTGGAGTGGGCTGGCGAGGGAAAGGGCGATGATCGGTGTTGTTTTGGGGATTTCGGATGATTCGAAATCCTTTTTTATACAATAAAATACCATTGCCCCATTGACTTAATTCAGCGATTTGAATAAGAACTCCCCGTGAGAAAGCAGTCCTTCCTTCCAGGGTTTGAGCGCAAAGTAGGATTCGCCTTTGGTGGCATGCTCAATCAAGGCCGTCGCAAAGCTGCGAGGCCCTTCTCCCACCGTCTTCCTATTCATGTGATTTTTAAGTCATCACGCGCAAAAGGGCGTTGGTCGCTTCAAACGCATGACGAGAAAGTCGAAAAGCTGCTTACGCGCTACTCCAAGCTCTACGGAGTTCATATTTTCTACCACGCCAACGTCGGCAATCACCTGCATCTGCTGCTCAAAATGCGTTCGAAAAGCTACTCTCAAGCAAAAGCACTGTTTCAGGCCTTTTTGAGGCGTTTTTCAGGTGAGTTAGCTTTTCAAATTATGGGTGCAAAAAAAGGCGAACCCAAGGGTCGATTCTGGGATGCCATTCCATTCACCCGACTCATCAATTGGGGCCGAGATTTTGCGACTGCAAAGACTTATCTTTTCAAGAACCTCTTTGAAGCCTCGGGTTTGTGGGATCGTAAGGCTCATCCCGAATGGGAGGTTTATTCGATCGAGGACCTTGTCGCGGAAGCCCCGTCCTAAAAAAGCGTCAGTTGAGCCGGATCGGCGGGAGCCAAGTCCGACTCCGGAAATGCCTGAAGCCCCATCGCGCGCAGGTGCCTCACGAGCGCGCCGCGTCCTCGGTGTTGAACGTAAACGCGACGTGCTCTGGTGTCGCGCACCGTGCGCACCAGGTCATCCCAATCGGCGTGGTCCGATATGACGAAGCCTCGGTCATAGCCACGCGTGCCGCGTGCCATCCAGCCCGAGGCAAAAGCGGTTTCATAATGATCTCCTAAAACCGCGGCTTGCGGAGTTTGCAGAAAAGACTGGGGTGCCAAAATCAATTCGCCGACCAAACGCTCGGACATTTTGACTTCGCTTAAGCAGCGCGTGGGAGCAAGCTTCACGCCCTGTTCCCGGTAGCAGGCGATGAGTTCAGCGGCTGAAGCCGCGCAGTGGACGGGCCTCTTGGCCTGTTCAGCCAATAAGCCCAACACACGCTGGGTTTTTCCCAAAGAATAAGCGAACAAAACGCTGTTGATTCCGCGCTCAGCGTTACGCATCCACCAGCTAAAGATCTCCGCGCCCGAGTCATTGGACTTTGCCCAGCTGTAAGCCGGCGTCCCAAATGTCGCTTCGGTCACGAACGTGTCGCACTCAACGACTTCAAAGGGCTCGCAGGTGGGGTCGATCTCGCGTTTGTAGTCACCTGAGGCGACCCAGACTTCGCGGCCATTTTGGATCCGCACCTGAGCGGACCCAAGAATGTGTCCGGCGGGATGAAATGACACCTCGACTGCGCCCATCCTGAACTTCTCGCCATAGGCGTGAGGGTGAGCAGTGATGTTTTTTCCGACTCGGGCTTTGAGCACTCCGAGTCCTGAGATGGTGCAGTGGTAGCGCTTAGCGCCGCGCCTGGCGTGATCGGCGTGCGCGTGCGTTATGACGGCGTTTTCGACCGCTCCTGTAGGATCGATATGAAAGTTCCCGGCCGGGCAATAAAGGCCTTGGGAAGTCAGTACGAGCATAGAAGTGAACTGACGCTAGCAAGCGTTTACGGGGCTCGCAAGACGGGGTGAGTCAAGCCCACATCGACAGGATCGCGCCCATCCCGCAAAGGCCCACGAGCTGATAGCCGCTGACGATCGTAAACCAGGGATTGAAGGAGCGCTTTTCGGCGGTGACGAGATCCATGTGAGCAACAGCCACGAATCCCAGCCAATTGACGAAGCCACCAAGTAGGCCGCCTACTGCACCCGTAGGCATTCCGTGGCCCATTTGCGCGTATTTGATCGCGTGGGCGAGTACGAAGGCCATGAGGAGGTTTCCGATGAGGTGGGTGAGAATGCTTTTAACCATCCCTTGGTTCATCTGGGATTCTTTGAGTCCCACGGATTTCATCCAGGATTTTAAGAACAGGGCAGGTGAGAACCACAGCCAACCCAAGACGAATTTGAATGCGCCCGCGCCAAAAACCACACCGAGGTTCAGCTGCAATGGTTCCATGCCTTCTAGCGTAAGGGTCCGTGAGAATTACGTCAAATGAGCTGAATGTCTTTTGGGAATCCGCTCCATTTTTGAAGCGAGCCTTCCTCGACCTCAGCCGGCGAAGCGTTGCGCGCGTTCCAGGCGATATTTACGTGATGAATGACGTGTTGCATGGAGCGGTAGAAATCCTCGTGGCGATAGGCCTCGCCGCGACTCAGCCCGCTTGAGATGACCTCAAGCTCTTCTTGAATTTCCTGCAGATTGTATCGAATAAAAGAAGTGTTCATCAGCGCTCCATCCCTAAGCTCAAGCAGCGCATCGAGATCGAGCCGTGGTCGATGCCTTCGTATTCAAAGCGAAGCTCGTCATCCTTATCCGCCGCGCCCAGCGGATAAAACAGCGGGTACCAGTGGTCCGGAGTAGGGTGGCTCACTCGGCCTGCCTCAGTGCCAAGGGCCTGTGAGGACAAGGCTCCAAAATCTCGAGCTTCAAGCTTTGCTTTAACCCAGGCATCGAATTCGACGGCCCACTCAAAGGGTTTTGCGTCGGGGCTAAAATCGATGCGCCTCAAGTTGTGCACGAGGTTTCCACTTCCGACGATCAAGACGCCCTGATCGCGCAGCCGACGGAGTTGTGCGCCCACGCCCAGGTGGTATTCGGCGGGCCTTTCCAAATAGATGCTCATTTGCAAAACGGGAACGTCGGCTTCGGGGTACATGTGCCTGAGCACCGACCAGGTGCCGTGATCCAGACCCCACATCTCGTCGTCCAAATTCACGCGGGGTTTTTCAACCTGACTCACGATCGACTCAGCGACCTCTGGACTTCCGGGAGCTGGGTATTGCACGTCAAACAGAGGCTTGGGGAATCCGTAAAAATCGTGGATTGTCTTTGGCTTAGGCATGTGAGTGACCCACGTGCCTTCGGTCATCCAGTGGGCCGAAGCGCACAGAATCGCCCTTGGGCGAGGGATCTCGCGGCCTAACTCTGCAAGCCTACGGGTAAACGCGTTGTCCTCGATGGCATTCATGGGGCTTCCGTGGCCCAAGAACAAAACGGGCAGGCGCTTTTGAGTCATAGAGAAGTCCTTTCATGGAGTGATCATCCAGTTTCAGTCGCAGTTTGAGTGCAGTTTCCGTTTCAGAACAGTTTTGAAACTGCACTGCCTCTGCAACTGGACTCAAACTCAAACTGCGACTGAAACAGAGTCTTTAGCTTAGCGCGTGTAACGAGCAATGAGCGCGTTAGCTGACGCGGGGTCTTGCTTGCACTCGAGCAGCGCGTTGAGCATCAGCGGAACGACGATCGTGGCGTCGGACTCCACGACAAACATCGGCGTGTCGCGAGTGAGCTTATCCCAAGTGATTTTCTCATTGGGGGTTGCTCCGGAGTACGATCCATAAGAGGTCGTCGAATCCGAGATCTGGCAGAAGTATGCCCAGGGCTTCACGGGCTTGCTCAGGTCGTACTTGATCGAAGGTACGACGCAGATGGGGAAGTCGCCTGCAATACCGCCCCCGATTTGGAAGAATCCACAGCCTTTGCCCGCGGACATCTCTTGGTACTGGTCGTAAAACGCGGCCATGTACTCAATGCCCGACTTGGCGACTGAGGCGTCGCACTCGCCGGCCTTTACATACGAAGCAAAGATATTTCCGAACGTAGAATCTTCGTAGCCCGGAACGACGATAGGCAGCTTGGCCTGGGCCGCTGCAAGCAGCCAGCACTCCTCGGGATTGCCTTCGTGCTTCTTGGGGTCGAGCTTTTGGATGACCTCGTAAAAGTACTCATGCCAAAAGCGTCTGCTCTTGCTCTTGGTCGCACCCGTCCACATGGGGACGATGTCCTTTTCGACCGCTCTGAAGGCTTCGTCCTCTGGGATGCTCGTATCCGTCACGCGGCGCATGCGGTCTTCGAGGATCTTGGTGTCGTCATCTTTGGTCAGGTAGCGGTAGTCCGGAAAGTCTTTGTAGCTGTGGTGAGCAACCAATCTAAAGAGCGACTCTTCGAGATTGGCTCCAGTGACCGAAAGCCCGTGAATCAGTCCCGCGCGAATCGCGGGCGCCATCGTAATGCCCATTTGAGCCGAGGACATCGCTCCTGCGACGGACCAGAACATCCGACCGCCGCCTTCGATGTGCTTCCAGTACGCGAGCGTGGCGTCGCGCGTGGCGCGCGAATTGAAGTTCTTATAGTTCTTGAGAACGAATTCCAGGATCGGCAGCGAGGGTTTGCTCATGAGCTGGGCATACCACCGCCGCACGTCCCTAAAAAACGAAATCTTACTCCTCACGCGGCGCAGTAAGCCCGCGGCAGACCTCCGAAGGCGTCGATCGCCCTAGGCGTTGAGCGAGGATTTTCTCGAAGATACTCGTCGCTTCATTCATACGCTCGATCGTTGTTTTTCCGTCGAGCTTAAAGCCTTGGGCATTGGCCAGATCCGCGTCTGTAGGGCGTATGCGGCCGGCGTAAAGCTCTTGCAGTGGAGAGAGCTCGCCTGCGCTCAGAGCGTGATTTCCGGGATGAGGCATGCCCACGAGATCATAAAAAGCCCGCTCGCTTAACGTTCCCTTTTGAGCGAACTCAAGGATCTTTTCGCGATAAAACTTCTTGGGGTGAGCCTTGAGCAGGATCTCAACCAAGGCGTCTTCCGTGTCGCGCAAGATGCGGCCTAACTCTTCAACTTTTTGCTGCGAGAGGCCTTCAAAGAAGTACTCGCGTTGATCAAACGCGTGATCGTCGTGCAATCCGCCGCGCTCGATCACGCCGCCCGTGGGGGCCATGCCTAGCTGGTAAACGAGTTTCCAGAGCTGTTTGGTGACGCCTTGGATATCGCTTTTAGCTCCTGCCGTGATATCGAGCACCGATTTTTGAGCCGCGGGATCGTTGCTCAAAAAGATGCGCTCCATCGCTCGCGAGCCCAGGCCACTGTAAAGATGGGCGACGAGTTTTTTGGCCGAATTGGACTGAATGGGCCCGTCCATGAATTTGACGTAGCCGCCGACGCCGTCCTCAGGTGGAATGACGGTGGCGACTTCAAAGCGAAGGCCCAAGTAAATGGCAGTGAAAGCATGGCCGAATTCATGGACCGCTGTGAACACGCGTTCTTCGGGTAACTTCCCCTTGGTCTCGGCGGGAGGAAAGCGCAGCTCGACTTCCTTATCCTGCACTCGGATCTTGGGGGATTTGGATTTCTTGTTCCCAACAGTGACCGATGCCAGAACGCGAGGGTCCTTCGTGTCGGTTTCGGCGCGGTAATCCAGGGTGAGCGTCATTGGTGCGCTTGCTAAAGCAGGGTTTTTTCGGGCGCCCTCAAGAGCCGAGGTGACGTCGCGAGAGATCATCGCTCGGAATGCCTCCGAGGCTTGGCGCGCTTGCTCGGACGGAATGATCGCTTCGCGCAGCAAGTAGCGTCTGTAAGCAGCGGTGAGCTTGAGGCTCACCCCGCCGATGTTGCGGACTCCATCGGCATCAAGAAAGCGATTCTTGACGATGTCCTGCACTACGGTTTTGAGGATCTGCTCGTAGTGCTTTTCCCGAAGCGGCCTGACGATGTGAAGCCTAGGCGAAAGGAATCGATTGACCGTCTCCGTGCGGAAGATGCTCCTGAGCACTTTGCGCAGCTCTTGAGGCGAGGTGGTCAGCGTTTTGTAAGCGTGCCACATGTCCTCATGAGTCGTCATATTAGGGTCAGCTTTGAAGTCGAATTGCTCGATCGGTAAGTTGAGGCCCGCAACCGTGTAGGCATCGCGAATATCGATTTCGACTTCCTGCGGTTCGTCCCAGCTGCCTTTGAGCGTGGTTTTCTTCACGCCTTCGTTGAGCAGGTCTTTGACGTGAGCCATGACGGGGCGGGTGATGTAATCGCCCTTGTTCGGATCCACTTCGTTGGCTTTGTCGATTTCTTCCAAAAGCACGATGTACTTGCCATCTGGGCCCTCGGCGCGCGCCGTTTCGATGCGCTTGGCCAAGTCTTGCGCGAAGCGCTGGGCGGCTTCGTCGCCTTCGCTAGAGAAATCCTGCAGGTTGATCTTCACCACGGGGAGCTTGAGGATCTGGCCCGCCATTTGGACCGAAAGCGTTTTTCCGGTGCCCGAAAACCCCGCGAAGATGCGGTAGATGGGCTTGGATGGCTTACCTTCGAGAGCGAGGTACTCCGAGAGGTCTCCTTCGAGCAGGCGCGTGAGGTCTTCCTGTCCGAGAATCGTCTGATCTAACTTCTTAGCCAAGCCCTGGGCTTGGGCGGCTTGAGGTTGATTGCGGGACTTTTGGATCTCCGCGCGCGTGACGGGTTTGAGCTTACTGCTGACCGAGACCGCGCTTTTAGGAACGGTCAGTCGCAAACCGGGAGGCGTGACGAACGATCCGATTCGCCCGTCGTACTTAGTACGCACTGTAAAGGCTGTGTCATCTTGCAGTCCCTTGCCCTTTTTGATCTGGGGAGTGATGCGCAAAACGATCTCATCGGTTGCAGCGTCCACATCGATCTGAAGCTTGCGTGGACGATTGAAGGACTCATCCAGCGGTGCTTGCGCGCGGATGGCGAAGTTCATGAGCTGCTGCGTGAGCATGTCCGAGCGCTTGACCGTCTTGCGAGCACCGACGGGCGAGAACACGGCGATCTTGCGCAAGTACTGCACGTAAGCATCCGTGTAGGTCGTTTGAAGCTGTTTGTCGGCTAGTGATCCCTGCGAAGAATTCTTGATCGCCGCATCGACGTTGATTTTGACGATCTTGAGGAAGTCATCGCCGTACAAAGGTTTGGCGATCAGCAAATCGGGCAAAAGGCGCGAGATCGTATTGGGCCTAAAAAGACGAGAGAGAATTTTTGACGCCGCTGCATCCGATGATCCTTTGGATCGAAACCACTCGTCGAGTTTCTTGGCGTCTTCTTCGGTGTAATCCCAAAAGCTTTTCTGAACGCCTAAGATCTCCTGCGAGAAGATCTCAATCTCGCTTTGCGAGAAGTTCATGGCGGTTACGACCAGTACGTTGGAGAAGTCGAGCTCTCCGCCGCCGGAGTAGGGGGCAACGAGTTTTCCGTTATTGAGGATCTCGTTGAGCATCCCGATCAAGGGCTGGGTCTGGTCCTTGCCGTCGCGCAGGATCTCGGGCGCCTTATCCAGCTCGTCAACAAGCAGGATATAGGGCTTGGTTCCCAGTCCGTGTTTCTCAGGACGCTATAAAGACGGTAGGTCGCGCCTTCGTTGCGTTCGCCGCCGGCATATTTTTGCGCATCAATATAGACGACCGGGATGCCCAGGCCTTCGAGGACCTTCAGGGTCGCGCTTTTGCCCACACCGGGCAGGCCGATATTGTGAAGCGCCACGGGCTCGGCTTTGCGTGAGCCGAAGTTCTCAAGCCAGTAGGCCACGCGGTCTTGCATGGCTTGACCCACGTGTTCTTGGCCTACGATGGCCTCGTCGATCTTGGCTCGGATCCCATAGGACTTTTCGATGAGGGCTTGCCGGTCGGCATCCCCAAAGCGCGCGATGGCGATCTTCTTTTTGTTGTAGGTTTTTGCCTCAGGAGGCGCAGCCAGAGCCACAGACGCGAGAATCGGAAGAATGAGATAAACCATGACGCGAGGCAGTATATTTCCTCAGTGTTTATGTCAACTTAGTTCACTGTGCTGCAATTTCTGTATTAAAAAGATCAGGAATTGATGAGCCGCGTCCTTCGTGCTAAGGACGCGGTATGAAAAAGATTCTTTGTGCTCTCGTTCTGGTGACTCTGCAGCTCCCCACGTCGTTTGCCGGCGATCAAGCGGCAACCAAGCAGATCAATGAGATCCTGGCGGGCAAGACCGAGCTGCTTTCGGAAAAGGCTTTTGATGAGATCCGATACGTTTCCAACAAACGGGTCAGGGAGCTCCTTTATGAGGCTCGGTCTTATCGGAGCGAAGCCGAGAGCTTGGATGCGCGCGCTCAAGCCGAGACGGACCCCAAGAAGGCAGAGAGCCTCAAGACCCGCGCTGAGAGTCAGCGCAAGCAGGAAGCTGCAGCGAGAAAGAAAGTCTCTACGCTCGTGGCTTACGAAGCCAGGATCGTCAAGCGCAACGAGTTTGAGAGCACCCGGGAGTATTACAAGAGTCTCAAAACTGCCGCACCCGGCACGCCAGAAATGGCGAAGCTGATCAAGGATGGGGAACAGCTGATTGCCGACCTCAAAGCCCAGTCAGAAAAATCCGCCGCGTTGAGCAACAGCGTCTCTGAGCGCGAGGACATGCAAGACGCCGTGATCAAGAAGCTGGATCAAGCCTTGGCCGGGTTTCTTAAGTTCGGCGTTACGCGCTCGGTCGAGGACGACAGCAAGAGCGCACTGAAGCTCGCGGTCCTGACCGTAAAAGATGAGCCGGCTTCGGCTCCATCGGAGCTCATCGAGAAAATCCGCGAAGCGATGCTCGATGCGTGGATCTACGAGGACATCTATCTGAGCGAGGAGCGCAAGGATTGGTCCGGAAACGTGATCGGGAAGCGAGACTATTTCCTGTTTCAGCTGGCGGAGGACCACGCAGGCGGTCAGTATTTCTCCTCCGGATATGAAGGGCGGGACGGAAAACTGGAACAACGCCGCTCGCAGGATTCGAACTTCGTTTTTTTCGTCAGCCCCCATCGGGACAGGGCTTACCTTTGCAGCTTGTTCTCCGAGTATGGAGTGCAGTGGATGAAGCCCTCCAGCTCAGCGGAGCTTGATGAGTTCGCGAAGGCGTATTTTCCGCGGGCCTACGCGCGCGCTTTGAATGTCGAGATCCAAACCCTCGAAAAGGCGATCCAGAAGGTCAAGGCTGCGGCGGTGCCGGATCTCGCCAGCATCGAAGCGGCGCTGAAGAAAGAAGCGTCCTCCACGGCCACCTGGAAGCCAGTCGTCGATGTCGACGCCTTGCTCAAGCAGGACTATTACAGCAGCGATTCGGTCAATGCGTTCGTCGTCTGGCAAGACGCTGAGCTCAAGGGCAAGGTCAACGCGATGTACGACTGGGAGACTTCCAGCGCGGCGGATTCGATCAGGAAGCGCCTCTCGATCCTAAAGAAAGCCACGCCCCAGCCCTAAGCCTGAGAAAGAGCAGTATGAAATCCTGGTCCCGAGCTTTGTCCCTATGCCTGATCCTAGCGATGGCCATGCCTGCCGCTGGGCTCGCAGCGGACCCACAGGTCCACGCCAAAGCGGCGCCCGCGACAGCAAGCGTCGACGTCGTTTTGATCGGCTCCGGCATCATGAGCGCTACGCTGGGTGCGATGCTCAAGGAGCTCGATCCCACGGTTAAGATCGCTTTGTATGAGCGGCTTGAGACGCTGGCCTTTGAGAGCACGGAGGCCTACAACAACGCAGGCACTGGCCATTCGGCGCTGTGCGAGCTCAATTACACGCCTGAGAAAAAAGACGGATCGATCGATACTTCCAAGGCTGTTCAAACGATGGAGCAGTTTGAGCAATCCAAGCAGTACTGGAGCCATCTCGTAAAGACGGGAGTGGTTGCAGACGCTCGCGAGTTCATCAATCCCGTGCCCCATATGAGCTGGGTGCAAGGCGAAGAGAACGTCAAATACCTGCGCAAGCGCCATGAAGCGCTCAAAAAAATTCACCTCTTTGAAGGAATGGAGTTCTCCGAAGACCCTGCGGTGCTCTCGCGTTGGATGCCAGCGATGATGCAAGGCCGCATCAGCCTATCGCATCAAGCAGCGACGCGAAGCGACTTGGGTACAGATGTCGATTTCGGAAAGCTTGCGCGCGCGATGCTCAAGCACATGGATGCGCAGCCGGATACGGATGTGTACTTGGGGCATGAGATTAGCGATCTGAAGCGCGACGCCGACGGCCGCTGGGAAGTGCAAGCGCGCGATCTGAAGTCAGGCGAGCTCAAGACGGTTCTCGCTAAATTCGTATTCATCGGAGCAGGCGGCGGAACTCTGCCTTTGCTGCAAAAATCTGGGATTCCTGAAGCCAAGGGTTACGGCGGGTTTCCGATCTCAGGGCAGTTCTTGGTTTCTAAAAACCCTCAGTTAGTCGAGGCCCAGAACGCCAAAGTCTACGGCCGCGCAGCCGTTGGCGCGCCGCCTATGTCCGTGCCCCACCTGGACACGCGCGTGATCGACGGCAAAAAGGCTCTTATCTTTGGCCCTTTTGCGGGGGCGACCACTAAGTTCTTAAAGCACGGATCTTCTTCGGCGCTGTTTAGGTCCATTGGATTGGGCAACCTGGGCATCATGCTTAAGGCGGGTGCCCAAAATGCGGAGCTCGTGGGCTATCTCATCGATCAGGCTAGCCAAGGGCCTGAGGAGCGATTGCAGGCTTTGCGTGAGTTCGTTCCTGACGCGAAGCTTGATGACTGGGAGTTAGTCGAAGCGGGCAAGCGCGTTCAAGTGATTAAAGAAGACCCAGGTCGTAAGGACGTGCTGAGGTTCGGCACCGAGGTCGTCACTGCCTCGGATGGCTCGCTTGCTGCACTGCTCGGGGCATCGCCTGGGGCGTCGACCTCTGTGTCGGTGATGCTGGATGTCATCGCTCGCAGCTTTCCAGAGCAAATGAAGTCTTCTGCATGGAGAGCCAAGCTGCAGATGGCCTTCGTACGGTCAAAATCTTTTAGGCAATGTGGAACTCACCGAGCGAGTGCGCGCGGATTCGAAACGCGTATTAGGAATCGGCTGCAAAGAGCTATTGGCAGAGCCCAAGTAAAACGGCTCCGTGCTACAACAAATGAATGAACGTCAAGGACTCTGAGATTCCTCAGCTACTCGATCGGTATCGAAAGATCACAGTCTACGGACTGAGTCCTGACCCCGACAAATCAAGCCACTCCGTGCCGCTATATCTGCGCCGCAAGGGCTGGGATTTTGTCGGCACCTATCCACGTGTTCATGCGGAGAGCGGTTTTAAGATCTATGCGTCGCTCTCTGAGGTGCCAGCCGAGTACCGAAAGTTTGTCGATGTTTTCCGAGCCTCCGAGCGTATTCCGGAGGTAGTCGATGATGTCTTGCGCGTGGGCGGGGTAGAGGTGCTTTTCCTGCAGCTGGGGATATCGCATCCTGAGGCCGAAAAACGCGCGGAGGAAGCCGGCATCAAAGTCATCTCCGATCGATGCCTTGCCATCGAGTATCGCAAGATGACCGTCTAGGGCTGCGACTCAGCCTTCCAAAATCATTGAGGTTTTTTTTGAAACTTGACCTGGGATTTAAATTCATTTATATTTAACTATATAGTTAATTAACCGATAGGTAAAACATGGTTATGAAAAACTCAGCTCTTGAAGAAAAATTGAGTCTGACTTTTGGAGCCTTAGCCGACCCCACGAGGCGCGCGATTTTAGAGCGGCTCTCTCAAGGCGAGATGAGCGTAATGGAGCTGGCTAAGCCCTTTGCTCGCAAAATGACCTTGCCTGCCATCACCAAGCACTTGAAGTACTTGGAGCGCGCCGGGTTGATTTCGCGGGGGAGGCAAGCCCAGTGGAGGCCCTGTCAGCTGCAGGCCGAGCCCCTTAAACAGGTGTCTAGCTGGGTTGAGGCCTACAAGCAGCACTGGGAAGAAAGTTTTGATCGATTGGATGTGTACCTAGAGACTCTCAAGAACCAAAAGAAGGAGAAGGAAAATGGCCGAAAAAAATAGTGAAGTCATCATCACCCGGGAGTTCAATGCTCCGCGCGACATGCTCTTTGAGGTGTGGTCCAACCCCGAGCATTTCACCCAATGGTTTTCGCCCAAAGGGTTCAAAAACCATTTCAAAACTTTGGATATTCGCGCAGGCGGCGGCATTCACTACCGTATGACCGCACCTGATGGCACTGAGGTGTGGGGAAGGGCTCAGTACCGAGAGATCTCCAAGCCTAACCGCATCGTGTACCTCCAGTGGTTTTCGAATCCGGAAGGCGGGATTGGGTTCCATCCCTTGGCGCCTTCGTTTCCGCGCCAGATGCTCACGACCATCGTCTTTGAGTCGGTGAGCGCATCTAAATCCAAGATTACTCTGACCTGGCAGCCTTACGAAGCCACGGCTGAGGAGCTCGCCACCTTCGAAGCAGCCAAGCCGAACATGGCGCAAGGCTGGGGTGGGACGTTCGAGCAGCTCGACGCTTACCTTGCTGAGCAGCGTTAACTCGCTCAGGTATCCTTATAGTCAGATGC
>JBGAWT010000077.1:0-16045 GCA_044227445.1 Bdellovibrionia bacterium
TGTGATCGAGTCAGCTCCCGCCGAGTTCACGGGGGTGCCACCAAAGGTGCATCCCGCGGCGGCGGCTTGTCCAGGATTCAGGGCGCTTTCGTATTCGAAAGCCAGCAGCGGCGTTGCTGCCCCGGTTTGGCAGCCCCCACCATCGGTACATTCGTTGGCGGCAGCATCATCAAAGATGCAGTTGTTGGCGCAGCCACAGCCTCCAAGCAAAGTCGCATTGCCTAGGATGTTTTCTAGGGCCGAAGAAAAGATCTGCAGGTCGTCAGAGAGGCTGCCTTCGTTTTGGTTTTTGGCGACAAAGAGCGTGTTTTGATAGGTCAGCGTCATCATGGCGGTAGCCAAGACGCTAAAAAGCCCGACTGCGACCATCAGCTCAATGAGAGTGACGCCATAGCGGCCGAGATTCATTGAATTTTTGGTCTTGCCCCCAGGGCGCGAAGGTCCGCGCACAGTGCCCCCTCTCAAAACCCGATTTTTAAAGTATACTATAGACTTTGGGGATGGGGAACTGCTTGAAAACACCGTTTAAAATCAACGCCCGAGGCGCGTCGATCATCGAGTCGATGGCTGCGTTCGCCGTTTTTTCGATCGCGGCGATGGCGGTGTTTCCCGTTTATCAATTGGCCAAACGACAAACCAAGCTGGGCGACTCTAAGCAGCTTTGCCAGAACATCGTCAGAAGCAAGCTCGACCAGTATCGCTTTGGTCGCGTCACCGACCTCGCGCAGGTCGCAGGCGGTACGGGAGAGTACGCCGGTCTGACAGCAAATCCGGCGCTGCTCAATCTTTCGATTCCCAGCCGATCGGCCACCAGTGCTCAAGTCGGGGGAGGTGGCGGAACCAGTTCAGGCGGTTTCATGTACGCCAAGGCCCGCTACAATCGGTTTTTTCCGGCTTCTTGCAGCGGAAATAGCGCCGCTCAGCTTTTGGTGGCAAATGCGGCAGCGACAAGCCAAGGCCTCACCGCTCGCCTAGGAATGCGCGAGTGTATCGGAGCGGGAGCGGGCGGAGCGCCACCACGAGTTTTTACAACGGATTCGACCACGCAGCTGTGCACCGAAAACGAAGACTCTCGCGTGGCAGCCGAAATTCCGGGCTTCAAGCTCTACGTCAGGCTTGAGCTCGAAACGCCTTGGAAGTTCTCGGCCCCGGGTTGGACTCAAACGGGGGACGCCCGTTTTGACGACCGATGCCCGGACATGGGCACCGCTGCGGGAATGGGCCCTCTTTACGACTTTAATGGCTCAGGCGATTCGATTCGGGTCACCGTCACGGGCATCATGGATGTGGAAGCCGCGGGGATCGCGCGTTTTGGCGAAATGGACCCTAGGCTCAATCCTCAACAGTTCGTGTGTACTGCTTCGGCGATCGTGCAGCCCGAGCAGCCAGCCCTTGTCCGCTACTACCAGTCTAATGATGGCCGCATCTACGGCATTCAGGGCAACGGCAACAACGGAGCCGTGGATTCCAATCTGGCTTACACTAACCTTTATGTGCAACAGGCCGGCGGGGGACTCAGGGCCAGCGGCATCACGTCGTTCTCAGTCCATCCACGCAATCTCTCGGTTTACTTGCTCAAGCCCGGAAGTCTCACGCGATTTAGCAATTGCTCGGGGCAGCCGGTGAATTGCTCGCTGACCGTGGCGGCCAACGGATTTTCGGATACAGGTCAGCCGGGCTGGCCCGCGGTTCAAGAGTTCAAGGTTCCGGCAAGCATCCGATTCATCGGAATCGATTACGCGTCGGGCCGGGTTTACGGAATGAGCGCCGAAAAGACTTCGCTCATCGAGATCGGGTGGTCTGCGTCGCCTCAACGGATTCGCGACTGTGGAAATCAATGCACCTTAGGCAGCGCCCCGCAGCCGATTTGGGCTAATAGCGTAAACATGGCTCAGTTTTTCACCGGTGGAGTGGTGCCTGCGGGTCGTTTGACGGGTTTCTTTTTGTCACCCTCAGGAGACTCAGGCTACATTTCGGATTATTCGAGCTCCCAGCAATTTGGCAGCACGAGCTACACGTCTACGATCTATCTTTCGACGGATGCGTCGCTCAGCGCGCCCATTGCCAAATTGCCGGTTTCGGCCCTTTCGTTCAGCAAATAGGTCCAATGGGATCGGTTGAGCGTCTTTAGTATTCGATATAACCATTTGATATTATTAAAATAACTCGCCGCAACAAGACCTTGCTTAATGTCCGATTAAACAAGTATTCTATTAGATAGGGTAAGGGGGGATTATATGAAATCCCGTAATTTAAAAGGTTCCGTTGTTTTAGGGATCTCCTGTGCGGCGCTTTCGGTTGGAAGTGTGCATGCTCGGGATCTCTCCGGCATTCAAATAGTGGGCACTCAGTCGACGTTGGAGAGCTACCAGGCGACGCCTGTGGGTTCCACGCTGATGCAGTCTGGGTCGAGCGGATCTACGCTGACCCTCGCAGATCCAAGTGGGATCACCGCTGGGCAAGCTTCTCAGTTGAAGGATACCGGCAGCATCATGACGAACGAGGCTTACTACACGCCTGGCTACACCATCGAGAGTCCTGCTGTGAGCGGTAGCCGTACCATCGCAAGCACGACTGAAGTTTACGTGCGCGAGGGCACCAAAGCTATCGAAGGCACTTCTGGGCCTGCTAGCGTTACGGCTGCAAACAGCGGCGGCGCAGGCGGCAAAGTCGAAGGCTTAGCCAATTCATGTGGCGCGGGTATGAGCTTTACTCGCCGTATCGGTACTGCAAGGCACAGCGCGGACGCCGTTCGCGGCTGGTGCATGCCGGTTCGCTGCGCCAAATCTCAGATGCGTCTTGACCCAACCACGGGTTCGATGAGCTGCGGAAGCGGCTCTGCGGGTAGCTCCGTAGCGAGCTCCACGCCCGGCACTGCCGGTTCGCCCCCTGTGAGTGGCGGTAGTCCAAGCGTTGTGCCTGCCACCAGTGGTGGAGGTTCGACTTTTGTAGGAGCCCAATTTGGTGGTGGCGGCATGCCTGGCGTTCCTTGTAGCGCAGCTACGGCTGGAACGGATGCAGGTATGGCTGCTTGCGAACAATACGCAGCAGGTGGAATGGGTGCGGGCGGCCAAGCTTTGGGCGCAACGCTCGACAACCCACTGGGCAGCATGAGCGGTATTTTGGGTAGCAGCGGCTTAAGCGGTGCTCTAGGAGCATTGGGCGGCGCTGGTCCTACTATCAGCGGTGGATCGTTCGGTGGCAACGTTATCAACCCTGTTGGCGGCGGCGAGCTGACCCTCAGCGGCAGCAGCCTTGGCGGCGGTTCTTTCTCCAGCGGTGGCTCCTTGAGCGGTAATACTGTAGCTCTGGGTAGCGGCTCCGGCGGCATGGCTCTTAGCGGCTCCGGAACCAGCGGACTGCAGATCGATCAAGGCGCCTTGAATAATGTATCGGGCGCTGGCCAGTACAATGCGAACCAGCAGTACGGCAGCACTGGTGGCGGCCAACAATACGGCGGCGCCGGTGGCTCTCAGTACGGCGGCGGCATGGGCGGCATGTTCCCCTAATTGCAGCTGCTAGCGAACTAGGTCTTTAGGACTGAGTCTTGGGTCGCCGATCTGTGAGGGGTAAGCCCCTCCTCGGCGACCCGAGTCAGTTCTTGGGGAAAAATAGAATCGGACTTACAATAAAATGAAATAGGCATTCTGACTTCGGGGGAACGGCGTGAAAACTCAAGGATCGAAAATCAAATGGACCGCCGCTGCTGCGCTCGGGATGGCGCTCTTGGCGCAAGCACCCGGTGCGCAAGCCGCCTGGGCTACGATCAAAGCCGGAGAAGAGATTCCGGCTCAGCGCTGCCGCGCAAACCCCAGAGTCTGCCAATGCGCACCTGGCTTGGTTACCAAGTCTTACTTAGGATCCGGCGGATCGAGATATATTCAGTGCGTTTCTGCGCGTTGCCCAGCCGGCGAGGTCTTTGCCGAAGGGCACACAAGAAATGGGAAGATGCGTTTTTCGTGTGAGACTCCAATTGAAACGGATTACGCCGAGCGCTTTGAGCATCTTAAAAAGAAGCGCAAATAAGTTTTGGGGGTGGGTATGAGGGACGTAAGAACAAAACTAGGGCTTATTCTGGCTGGCGCGATGGTTTCGCAAAGCGCATTTGCTGCCACACGCACGGTTCAGTTCGTCGGTACGGTCATTAACCACTCAGAGCGCCTGGTGCTCGGAAATTATCCCAGCTTCACGGCCTGCAATATCGTCGTGGTGAATACGGGAAATACGCCCCAAAAGGTGACCTCGCTTAAATTTTACGGTTTCACGAGCGACAATCCAAAAGATCCTTCCGAAATTCCTTATCTGCACACGACCCCTGTTGCGATCGTTGCCGAGGGCGTCTTTCAATCCAGAGCTAAAGGCTCTTCGGGAGCAGACGTGAACAAACCCATCACCCTGGCATCGGCCTTCGGACATCAACAGAGACGGCGGCTTTTTTCGTCGCTACGGCCTACATGGAATTTGCCAACCTCTCCGGTAAGACGGTCAATCTGTGCTCAGGCGTGCTTGAAGTGCAAGACTCCAACTCAGCCCAACCAGGCTCAGTCGTTGCTGTCGGATCGATCTCCTACCTCCAAGAAATGGCGATCACCGGTGGTCAATTCAACGGCGCGCTTTATTTCAGCGGCACGCACGTAGCCCCGGGCAATCCAGCTCTTGCGAGCTCAGCCGTGTTTGCCAACTCCACGACTCCCGGCGGTGCGGCTCCGGCCATTCGTGAGTCGATGCAGATGAACTACTATTGCTCCAACGCATGTATCGCCAACTATACTGCTGCGGGCGCTTGGGGCGCAGGTAATGCGGTTCGGGCGGCGTCTACTGCGACGCGGTTTGCGGTATCTATCGCGCTGACGGAACGACCACGGCGGGAACCAACGACCCTTCGGGCGATTTCTCAGCCGCGGGTAAGGCGCGTAACATCATTGGGTTCATGGAAGAAGCCATCAGCCCTCATATCGGAAGCTTGCCGGCCTACAGCCGCTCTAGCCCTGCGAACGGCGCCTCACCTAACCAGCCAGGAGCTGCTGTCGGGGGATCACCTTCCTATACCCAACCTTTGGCTACCGTAGGCGATGCGATTTACCGCATCAAGCAGCAAGGCGGGGCTTGCGACGGCGCTCAGCTGTACGTGGAATCGGATTGGGACTCGACCAACAATCGGTTTAACTCGTTTAAGCGAGCGGGCTTTCACGATCCTCTGAATCCTTCGTTTGATAATCGTGCATATAACTTCCAAGGTCTCATGCGCACGGCTAATCCCAAGTACGCAGGCGGCCACGTGATGGAAATGATCGTAGGCCCGTTTGACTCGATCTGCAGCGGTAACCAAGGTTACTTTGATAACGGCAACAGCGACTTCACTCACGCAGATACGATGTATGCCTCCGGCGGTGATGACCCCGGCATGACCATCGCATCACCTGCAAACGCCGCTGCGCCGGATAGCAATCCGCCAGAGCGCCTGTTCTGCTCGCACGTCCACTTTAAGGACAGCCCTTATGGCTATGTGGCCGGTGGCGTGCAGTTCACGATTAACGGCGGCGCGGCGTTCTAGGGCGTGTGGACAACTAAAAGTCTACTTAACTACGCGCTGAAGCGATTTCTCAACGACGCCTTTTTTGGCGCCTGGGTCGTCGCGTAGGTCAGGGAAATCTTCCGAAGGATCAAAGAGCATCTGCGCGACGGCCTTGCGCTTGTCCTCAAGCCAGGTCGAATCCCCACGAGCCTTCTTCACGAGCGCTCGCGTCCAAAGCAATCCGCCCGCGGAGGCGGATTCGGGCGACTTGTCGGCCAGAAAGCCCAAGATGTAGTTTGCCCCCAGCTCAGGCTCGCCCAGATCCGCGGGTAGCCATCGCTCCAAGGAGGATCGGGCAAGCCACTGCGGCCATTGCGTCCAGGAGCGGCCACTTCCGCGGATTTTTCCGCTAAAGCGCGCCGTAAGCACTCGATCATCCGCCAGTGTGAGCGCCTCCGCTCCCATGGGTGCGCCGATGAGTGCGTCGCGAACCGGAAGACGTTTTCCCTCGTCTGATTTTCCCGAAGGTAGATAAAGCAGACCCAGCGCAAGCGAGTTGGCGCCCAGGCCGTTTCGGAACAGAAGAGTTTTTGAGCCAAAGACGGATCTAAAATCAGCCCATGCTTGAGCAAGTCTTCCTTCGGTTAGGTCCTGAAGATTCATCCAAACGGCCACTACCGAGGTAGGAAGCGTGCGGTCCCGGAGCTTTGCAAAAAACTCAGCATCGTACTGCCAAGAGCCTTCGATCTGATAAGTCGGCAGCGCCTCGACGATGACGAGATCAAAGTAATCTCCCGCGGTTTTTGAGAGCTCAAGCAACGATCTCGCGTCGCCCACCACGCGGTGCGATTGGGTGAGGCGATTGGAGGACGCCTCGGCCGAGGTAAACCAGCGCGCCGTCTCTGAGCGCGAGCTCAGGGGGTCTACGATCCAGAGCTCCGCGGGGTAATGCTCCAGCATCGCTGAGATACCTAGAGGGTTTTGCCCGCCTACGATCAGCACACGGTGAGCATCGCGTCTGAGCGAAAGCGGTAGCAGCGTTCGTCTGCGGTATTCGGCTGATTGCTTCCAGGATTGCTCCACGTCGTGAAAATCACGCCTAAGGCCGAAGTTAGCTTGAGCCACATCTTCCACGACGCTCCATTGGTGCCCGCGGCCGTAGGCGATGGCCTTGATGCGTTCATGGGGAGGCGCCACTCCGTGTTGGCTCGCATAGAAAGTCAAAACCGCGCAGCTCAGCGCATAACTCAAAGCGCGCTGCCATTTTACTTTTCGAAATACCAAAGTCTCAAGCACGACGCCCAACAGAGCCACGACAAGAAGCGAGGCCTTGGCACCAAAGGAGTTCACGACTGCGCAGCCCAGTGCGTGGCCCAGCGCCATGGGAACCCAAAACAGCTTCCAGCTAGGCAGCGCCGCCGCGTTTCGCCAGCGCGTGGCCATGAGCAAGACGGGCACGCCTACGCAGATGGCCAGAGCGGCGATCAATCCAATGATGGGGTCAGGCGACGAAAAATATTGGGGCCTGAGAATCGCGGGAAGCAAGAACGCACCTGCCAGCGGGAGGATGGCGGAGGCCTGCAGCAGGCTCGGGGGCAGCTGTTTAATGACGCGAGCGACTTGCGGCACCGATGAGAGATGAAGCGCTAGAGCGAAAACGAGCATGAGCAGGGAGCCTTCCCACATGGGTTCCCTAAAAAAACTCCAGGCTGTGCTTTGAAGGCCCACTTGCGATGCACCGATTAAGAGCATCCAGAGACTGGATTCGGAGCGCCACAGCAGAGGCCATTGCGAGGAAATCGCGCCGGCGTCCGGAAGCGGTTTGCGCGCCCAGCGCCAAAAGCCCCAAGCCATGAGCGCAAGGCCCACTCCCAAAGCCGCCCAAATCGAAAAAAGCGGCAAGATGATGATTGCGATCGCCGCTCCCTGTAGAAGCTGCGAAAGCGCTTCGGGAGAAGCGGGTTGCGAATGCACCGCTCGTCTGACGCGAATCACCAACTGGGTGGGAAGCGTCAGCTCCGCCAGAAGCGCGGTCAAGCAAAGGACGCCGCAAAGCGCGACCGGAGCCCATGCTTCGGGCCAAAGCGTCTCGCCGATAAATGCGCGCCACAAATGGACGGACAACGGAAACAGGGTTCCGACGAAATAGAGCATGCTATGATTTTCACATCAAATGGCCCGCACCGGAATAGCCAGTTATCGATCGCGCGAATATAGCTTTTGGGACGCCCAGGTGCTTCTGCCTTTCATTGCGATCTGTTGGCTGCTCTCCGGCATCGTTCAGGTCAAGCTGCGCGATTGGGAGCCTGTCTTCGTTCCGCCCTCCGAAAAGATCGAAGAGAAGATTCATCCGAGACTTTTTCAGCTCATGACCTTTGGGCATGTGCCGCTGGGTGTGGATTGGCTTTGGATCAAGGCGTTGCAAGATCCGGGGTTGGATCACGTCGATCCAGGCACTCACCCGCCGCTTTTTTATGCCCTCGATTTGGCCACGGACTTGGATCCAGCCTTTTTTGACGCATACATCGTTGGTGCGAATTTGCTTTCGGTCGTGCGCAATGATGGGCCAGGCGCGCGCGACCTTTTGGAAAAGGCGCAGCGATTTCGCCACGGTGAGCTCAAGCTTTGGGACGAGGCGCTAAAAAAGAAGCATTGGGGCAATGAGTGGAACATCGCCATGCTCTTGGGCTACGTCTATCTCTTTGAGCTCAGCGACATGCCTCACGCGGCTGGAGCCTTTCGCGAAGCAGGCGAGCTGCCCGGTGCTCCGGCCTACTTGCAAAGCATGAGCGAGAGGCTGGCTCACCCCGGCGGCGAGTACGAAGTGGGAATTCGGGTTCTTCGTTTCTTGCAGTTCAGCGCCAAGGAAGACGAAGCGAAGGCTCAAATCGAAAAGAAGCTTCATTCTATTTATGTGCTGCAGCATCTCTTTCATGCGTCACTGCAGTTTCGTGAGTTCCTGGCCAAGCAGCCCAGCTATCTGCGCAAATCCAAGCTTCGAGGCCCCGAGATGCAGAGCTATTGGCGCCAGTTCGTAAAGAAGCAAAAAGCCGTCGAGCGCGATCCTTTCAATGGGCACGTGTATCTCAATGAAAACGGAAAGATCGTCTCCAGCACTCCCCACGAACCGGTCTTAGGTTTTAAATAACGCCGACTCAAATCCTCCGTTTCAAATCTCAAAAATCGAAGTCGAAAACCCCCTCTTTTCTTCAAGGGGGGTATTTGTTGCCTGAGGTGAGGATTCGTCGCGTCCGCCGGAGGACAGGAGTCCGAGGCGTGTGACCGTCCAGCGACGGCCGTGGAGCACGACGCTCCGCGGAACGGATGACGCCTTTTAAGCGATGAGCGCGTTTCGCTACGCCTCCGGCTCCGCGATGCTCCACTGGAGACACCTTTTTCGGCCATCGCGGCCTCAAAGGGGATGCGCGGTCCTCACCGCAGGCAACAAAACTCCCTTAGGTAATAGCTGCAGCTCGTACATCTCAGGCCGTCGTCCGTAACGACTGATGAGGCCAATGATGTACCTACGCTCTACGCGTAGCAGCATTGTGGCTGGCCCTCGTGTGCGGACCTTTAGGGTTCAGGGGGGCAAATTCTGAAGCTTGCTCGAGCAGCTCCTGCACGCTCAAGACGCCAAGCAGCAGCTGCGCACCCGTGTAGCCAAGAGCGTGAAGTTTAAGCGCCGTGCATGAAGATGGAAAACGGAGAAATGATCTTCGGCATGTGCGCCGAGCAGGTATCGAGCGAAGTACTCCGAGCCCGGCGCAAAACCCTCGCCCCGCCGCCTGCCAACCCAAGTCAGCCCCGCTCCCGACAGAGCAGCCCGTAGCGCCGAAGCCCAAGCCCGCAAACCGGACGTTTAAGCGCAAGCACATCGCCCCAGGCATCTCCATTTCGGTGCCTGATCGCGCCCTGCTCAGATGCCTTCGTTTCCGGCTCAGCTGCGGAGCTCCAAAAAGAAGAACTAGTCCTGCCGTGATTTTGAGTTACCCTCTTCTTCCATGGTCCAACCGATGGTGCTTGAGGTTCAGAATGTGGATCAGGAGTTCCGAAGTGGATTCTGGCTCAAGCGAGTGCAGATCCCTCTATGATGTCTCGCTTTGGTCTCCAGCAGGATCCATTTTTGGATTCCTAGGCTCCAACGGCGCCGGAAAAACTACGCTCATCCATTTGATGGTGGACTCAGAGAGCCCACGCGCGGACGCGCCCGCGTAGCTGGAGTCGATGCCACGCAACCTGAAGCCCGCGCTAAGATTGGCTACCTCCCCGAGCGGCCTTATTTTTTACGCTCACCTCACGGGTGAGCAGCTGCTTCAGTATTTTGGAACGCTCTCGGGGCTACCTAAGAAGGCGATTCATTCGCGCATTCCCCACGTGCTCTCGCTCGTAGGAATGAAGGACGCGCGCCATACGGAGCTCTCCAAGTAAGGAATGCTTCAGCATCGGCATCGCGCAGGCGATCTTGCATGAGCCTGAGCTGCTCGTGCTCGATGACTGATGAGCGATTGGGATCCGCTGTCGAAAGAAATTCGCATCTCATTCGAGAGCTGCCAAGCAGGGGCATACGGTTTTCAGCAGCTCACGTCATTCCGGATGTCGAGGCGATTTGCGACCAAGTGGCGTTGATCCAAAAGTGGCCGCATGATCGGTTGCGGGCCGATCGGGCAGTTCTTGGCTCAAGGGCCTGTTCGAACCGAAGTCGCTTTTACCGAGCTTCCGGATCGCGCCTGAGCGCGGTTAAGAGGGGATTGTTCGCCCCTTCGAAAGCTGCCTGATGGGCATCGCGTGACGCTCTCCGGGCAGGAAGAAGCGCAGTTTCTCAGGACGCTTTAGATCAAGGCGGGCGCGTGCTGTGGGTCAATCCGCAGCGTCCCTCGCTCGAAGGTCTTTTTGAGAAAGAACGAACACCGATCTTGGCTTCAAGCGGCAAGCGGGGGGCCTCGCGATGAAGGGCGGTCGCACCACAGCTTGGCGCGTGACGGCGATCGCGCGAGTGACGTTTCAGGAAATCCTTCTGAGACAAGGTGCTCTACAATATTTTCATTTTTACGGTCCTGCTTTTGGGCATGGGGTTTTTGGCTCCCGGCTCACGTTCATCAAGCCTGGGCCGCATCGTTCTGGACTTTGGGATGACGGCCATCAATCTGGCCGGGGCGATGCTTGCCACTTTCGGTGGATCGCTTTTGCTTCCGCGCGAGTTCGAGCGGCGTACATTATATGTCGCTCTGTCTAAGCCCTTGAGCAGGCCTGAGTTCCGCTTTTGGTGTTCTTGGGGCTTGCCGCAGTAATCGCGCTCAATTGGGTTCTGCTGCCGGAGCGTATCTCGCCATCTTGTCGGTAAGCGGTGGGGATGGACGGAGATGCTCTCGAGCACGGTGTTTATCGCCTTGTTCTTTCAGCTTTTGCAATCGTTCTGAGCGCGTGTTTGCGATCTTGTTTTCGACCTTCAGCACGGCTATTCTTTCGTCGATGCTGGTCGTCGGTATTTATCTGATCGGAAACAACATCTCCCAGGTTCGTTTCGTAGGCGCCAAGATCAGGTCGCAAGTGGCCGCTGGGATGATCCATGGGTTCACGATCTTGTTTCCCAATCTCGAGTTTTTCTCACTAGGCACTCAAGTGACTTACGGTCTGCCGGTGGGGCTGCCCTCCTTTTTAGGCACGATCGCGTACGCCATTTTATGGATCTGCGTTGGGCTTCTGGGCGCCGGGTATTTAGTCAAAGCTCGCGAAATCTAAAGCCCCTTAGGCGCGGTGCGCCAATTACCGATAAGTAGCAATGGCTTGGCTTAGGGTCACCGTCTCAGCACTCTTGCTCCTGATGTCCTCGACAGCTATGGCGGTTATCCCGCTTGATCGCCTCTACGTCCTTGAGCAAATCGCCTGGCTCATGGCCCAGGAAATCCAGCGCGGGCAGCTTTGGGAGAAGGATCCCAAATTCCCGTTCAATTCGTCAGCTTATATTTTGACCCAAAATGTAAGCGCTGAAGAGTACGCGAAGATTTGCAGCATCTTAAATAAGCAGCATGGAATCGCCAAGCCGCCCTATCTCAGCGCTAAGGAATACGAGCCTCGTCTTAAAAAATTAGGCATCTCGTTGATAGATCGATTGCCGGATCAGGATAAGAAAATCCTACAAGTTTATGGGCTGAGATATTTTATCCGCAGGCTTCTTCAGGCGACGATGCAGCCCAAGGCTAAGGAATACGAAGCGTGGCGCAAGGCACGGGCGGATAAGACGACCATTCCTCGATGCGAAATCTCAGTCCAACCCCCTGCTTGGACAAGGATCGCTTCCCGAAAAATCGATCTCAACAGCCGAGTGATCAATGTAGATGACGCCTTAGCCCTCATGGCCTCGGTTCCGTCCGGCCAGAAAATACTCGAGACGTTCTTGCCCAGGTATCGCAGCGGAGGGGTCGCCATGAGGGGCACGGTAGAGAAGGTCCTCGGCGGAGCTTTGGGCGTGTTCACCTCCAACGAGGATAGAAGCAAAACCTTGATTTCGGTGCACGCTCGCACCGAAGAGCAATTGGGGATGTTTTCGATCGTTCTTTTCCACGAAATGGTTCATAGCGAAACAGCGGATCAGCTTACTGCGGAGGATCTAGAGTACGCGTCGGTCGAAGACGACCTGTACTATGCAGTGCGTACCAACGGGCGAAAGATGTGCCTGCTGGGCGAGAAAAAAGGTCTTGTTCAAGAGCAAGAGGAAGTCAGGACTCGGCCCGAGCTCAACCAGGCGGTCGATGCTTTCAGGGAGATTACTCATGTCCTTAGAAACCATTACGAATTGCCCGCCTACGCTAACGAAGACCATTTCGAAAGCGAGCTAACCGAGAAGTATCCCTGCTTTTACGCTTACCGCGAGGCGGTTCAAAACAAGTTCCCGGGGCTCTACCGAAGCAGCTGGGGCCTCACCAGTGAGAGCTTCTCTGATATCAACCGGGACACAGTCGAAAATGACCTCGACACGCACATGAAGGAAGAGGGCTTCGTGTACGAACCATTCAAGGGCGAGTACATCTACGATCCGCAAAAGATCGAGATCGACGAACTTCTTTCGCGGCTTGCTCAGACAGCCGAGTAATTGCCTTCCACCCAAATTCAACAAAATACGTTACTCTCTCCTCAATGTCCCTCGAGCTCTTGGTCGCCCTGCCGCTCGGCCTGATCTTTGGCAGCTTTGCCAACGTCGTGATCCATCGCCTGCCGTACGACCAGTCCGTCGTTAAGCCCGCCTCGCACTGCCCCGAGTGCAAGACGCCACTTAAGTTCTACGAGAACATCCCGCTGCTGAGTTACCTGCTGCAACGTGGCCGTTGCAGGCACTGCTCCAAGCCTATTTCGGCGCGCTATCCCGTGGTCGAAGCCCTTTGCGCGCTCTTGTTCGCAGCTATCGTCATTAAGTTTCCGGGTGACCCGCTCATCTGGGTGAGGTCCGCGACCTTCGCATTCATTTTATTGTGCGTGACGTTTATCGATCTGGATCACAGGATTATTCCCGATGAGCTCAGTCTCGGCGGCACAGTTCTAGCCATCTTAAGCGCGGGCATGGACGAACGACTTGTTTATGGCTCGATTCCTTGGCGCTACGGGTTTTCGATCGGCGGTGCTGCGCTGGGGTTTGGTATTTTCTACGGCTTTTCTTGGCTCTATCATCGCTGGACGGGGCGGCATGGGCTAGGCGGCGGAGACGTAAAGCTGCTTGCGATGATCGGTGGGTTTACCGGGCCAAGCGGAGTGTTGGCCACGCTTCTGGTAAGCTCCGTACTGGGAAGTGTGATTGGCCTCGCATGGGGAGCGGCGCAGCGAAAAAAAGATTTGAGGCATTTCGCTGTCCCGTATGGACCGTTTTTGGCAGTTGGAGCATTGTTCTTCGAACTCTTGGGTGACGTTCTATGGTTCCCTTACATGACACAGATTTAGCGGAGCAGCGCTGGGCCAAGGCCGAGTGGGAATCCGTCGAGCTGTGGGAGAAAATCGAAGTCAGGATGCGCCGCAGGCGAAGGCTTTGGATCGCTGGCGCTCTCGTGCTTTTTGTTCTTCTGAGTTCCATTCCCGTCATCCTAGAACGACAGCCCAGATGGAAGGCCATCGACGGGGCGCGTCGATTGGCGGCCGACCTGGTTTGGGTTCGAAAGCAGGCCGGCATCAGCAAGAAGGGATTTGTCCTATCGGTCGAAGGGGCCGTGTGGCGGATTTCGCAAGTCGATCGTTGCGCCTCAAATACCCACTCCGAGTTCGTGCGCGAAGAGAAGCTGGAAGCCCAATCCGAGGATTTGACGTTTTTGTCTGAGGCCCAGGCGCAGGCGCTTTCGGTGCCCGGTGTGATCTCGCGCTGGTGTTACGACCCGTGGCAAGGAAGTCAGGGGTGGGATGCTTCGCGGCCAGATGAGTTGCAAGGATTTGTCGTGATGCCCCGCGTGGATTTGGAAACGCAGCGCGTTGATCGGTTGGCGACTGTTTTGATCAGTGGTCCAAGCGGTGATTTGGCGTTCGAGTAGCTGTTGACCCCCTCTAGTAGCTCTGTAGAATTAATGGAATGGCGGAGATGGGCAAAAATTCCCCGGGTGGCGGCATTTTTTCCCGACTGAGCAGCTTAGGCGGAATTCTCTCTTTTGGTGGTGGAGAGACCGCAGTGGGCCTCAGCATCGGGTCTTCCTCGATCAAGATGGTCGAGTTAAAAAAAGCCGGAAAAGCCTGGAAACTTCTTCACTTCGGCATCGTTCAGCTGCCTGATGACGTGATCGTCAATCGAGAGATCGTCAATCCGATCGCCGTGGTCGAGTCTTTGCGCACTCTTGTGGCTCAAATCCGACTCAAGTCCAAGAGTGTTTGCACCTCGCTTTCGGGCACAAGCTTGATCATCAAGCGCATGCAGCTGGAGATCCCCAACAAGAAAGACATTCAAGATCAGGTTTTCTGGGAAGCTGAGCAATACATTCCCTTTGATGTGTCCGAAGTCGTGATGGACTATCAGCTGCTGGCGCGCTCCAAGGACGCCAAGACAGATGTCTTGCTCGTGGCAGTGAAGAAGGCCGTGCTCGAGAGCTACATGCAAGCCATCGACGGGGCTGGCCTCAAGCCTAGGATCGTGGACGTAGACTATTTTGCTCTCCAAAATCTCTACGAGGCCAACTATCCGGTGAGCCCTTCCGAAGCGGTGGCGATCGTCGATATCGGCGCTACGTCGCTTAAGCTCGTTGTGGTTCAAAACGGCGTGCCGGTGTTCACCAAAGACGCCGCGCTAGGCGGCAAGAACCTCACTCTGGAAATTCAAAAGCATCTGAATGTCTCGTTCGCGGATGCAGAGGGCCTGAAGTTAGGCGGCCCCGGCTCTGGTGTGCCGCAAGAAGTGAACGACCTCATCCAAGTGATGAACGAGAATTTCGCCACCGAGATCAAGCGCGCCTTGGATTTTTACGACGCTTCGTCGACTGGCGCTGCGGTTTCGTATGTCTTGCTCGCAGGCGGGAGCTCTAAGCTTCCGATGCTCTCCAAGACGATTGAAGACGTCGTGGGGAAGCCTGCTCAACTGATCAACCCCTTCAACGCGATCTCCTACGATCCGTCGGTGTTTACGCCGGATTACGTGGGTAATATCGGGCCGATCGCTTCGGTGGCCATGGGTTTGGCGATCCGCGCGGGGAGCGGCTAAGCGATGATCAAGATCAACCTAGCCACAAAAAAACAGTCTCAAGCCGCCTCACCCGAGAGCAAATCCGCGGGCCTGAGCATGCCCAAGCTCGATGCAGGAGCTTTTGGCGAGCTTCTCAAGACGCCCAAGATCAGGCAGCTCGCGCTCTTTGTCGTGGCGGGATTCGCGCTTTCGTTTGTCCTGCAAAGCTACAAGCAAGAAGAGCTCAACAAGCTGGATGTCGAGATGCAGCGGCTCACGGGCGAGCAAGGCAAGCTCAAGGCGGAGGTCGCCAAGACCGCGGGCTACGAGCAGATCAAGAAGACGCTCGAAGAAGACGAACTCGCGATTCGCACCAAAATCGACACGATTCAAAAACTGCTGGCTGACCGAAGCAACCTGCCTCGCATGATGCTCAATATGTCGCAGGTGATTCCAAAAGAAGTTTGGCTGACTGAATTCAGAGTCCAGAGCGACGATGTGTCCATGAAGGGCTATTCGCTGGGCTACAACCAGATTTCGGACTTCATGAAGAACTTGTCCGAAAGCGCCTATCTGTCCGATCTCAAGCTAGGAAGCACCCAAGCTTCGCGCGATGAGACTGGCAGCGAGGTGGCGCAGTTCGAGCTGGACGCCAAGAAACGGCAATAAAGAACACATGGATCAGATCCGAGCGTTGATCGAAAAAATCCCCGTTCCTGTGTTGATGATCCTGGGGCTTGGCTACCTGGGCTACGACTATTGGGATTTCACGACCTCGCCATCCTCTCCGTTGATCGTCAAGACGACTCAGATCGCCACTGCAAAAAAAGAAATTCAGGTTCTCGAGGAGAAGGTCAAAAAGGCCCAGGAGTTTTTCCGCTCTCTAGACACCAAGCGCGCCGATATCC
>JBGAWT010000078.1:0-13322 GCA_044227445.1 Bdellovibrionia bacterium
CTAGCCACTCAAGCACCCTGTGTGCACGTGCGTGAGAGACAGCCTTTGCAAGATCTGCTGACTTCGGTACGCGAGATCATTCCACTCAAAGAAATGGGAACGCGCGTTTTTCCCAACTCCGAGCGCAGGCTCAAATCCCCTCAGGAGATGACGGAGTTATTCGCGGATCTACCTCGGGCGTTGGATCGTACGGTGGAGTGGGCGGATCGCTGCACGTTCTCGCCAGCCGAGCTGCGCTATCGCTATCCCTCCGAGTGGATTCCGCAGGGCGAGACGGCGCAGAGTTATCTGGAGCGTCTGGTCGAAGCGGGAGCAGCGCGCAGATATCCTTCAGGGGTGCCCGGGGATGTGCGCAAGCAGCTCGCGCATGAGCTTAAGCTCGTCAACGAGCTGGGGTTTGCCGATTACTTCCTCACGATTTGGGAGATCGTCGAGTTTGCCAAATCCAAAAAGATTTTGTGCCAGGGCCGAGGCTCAGCCGCTAACTCCATCATCTGTTACTGCTTAGGCGTTACAGCCATCGATCCAGTGCGCATGAGCCTGCTCTTTGAGCGTTTCATCTCAGCAGAGCGCGGCGAGCCGCCGGATATCGACGTGGATTTCGAGCACGAACGGCGCGAAGAGGTCATTCAGCACATCTACGAAAAATACGGCCGCGATCGCGCAGCGATGGTGGCAGCCGTGATCACCTATCGAAGCAAGTCTTCGTACCGAGATTTGGCTAAAGCATTGAGTGTTGAGCCCGAGGCGCTAGACAAGCCACCGCTCTCTCGCTTCATGGAAGAGTTGCGCGGCTTCCCGCGCCATCTTTCCATTCACAGTGGGGGCTTTACGCTATCGGCCGATCCCATCATCGAGACGGTTCCCGTGGAACCAGCGCGCATGGAGGGGCGCACGATCGTTCAGTGGGACAAAAACGATCTAGCTGCCATTGGCCTGCTCAAAGTCGACGTGCTGGCGCTAGGAATGCTCACGGCGCTTCGCAAATCCCTGGATTTCGTAAGCGCGCAAACCGGTAAGCCTTGGGATCTGACGACGATTCCGGCCGAAGACCCTGCGACTTACAAAATGATTCAAGACGCCGATACGGTGGGCGTGTTTCAGATCGAGTCGCGCGCGCAGATGGGTATGTTGCGCAGGCTGCGGCCTAAGGTTTTTTATGACCTGGTGATCCAAGTGGCGATCGTGCGGCCCGGTCCGATCGTGGGCAAGATGGTTCATCCTTACTTGCGGCGCCGAAGAGGGGAGGAGTCACCTGTGAGTCCTCATCCGCGCTTAGAGAACATCCTGAAGCGCACGCTGGGCGTTCCTCTGTTCCAAGAGCAAGTCATGAAGATGGCCGTTGAGCTTGCGGGTTTCACTCCGGGTGAGGCCGATGAGCTGAGGCGCGCCATCGGAGCGTGGCGTTCCACGGGTAGCATCGAGAAAATGGGTGAGCGCCTTAAGCGTGGGCTGCTCGATAGCGGACTCACCGAAGAATACGTCGATCGCATCTTTGAGCAGATCAAAGGATTTTCTGAGTACGGGTTTCCCGAATCGCATGCCGCAAGCTTCGCGCTGCTGGCGTACGCGTCTTCTTATCTGAAATGTCACCATCCTGCGGCGTTTACCTGCGCACTGCTCAATTCGTTTCCGATGGGGTTTTATGCGCCCCATACGCTCTTAGATGATGCTCGCAGGCATGGCGTTCCCGCGCTGCCCCTGGATCCCAATCGCTCGCAATGGGATTTCATTCTTGAAGGCCCCGCGATTCGAGTGGGTCTGCTCTCCGTGTACGGCATGCGCGAAAAAGACGGCCAAGCCCTTGTCGCCGAACGCGAGCGCGGGGGGCCTTTCAAGAGTTTTTGGGATTTATTGTCTCGCACCCGCATTGCGCCCCGAGCGCTTTACTCCATGGCCCTGGGCGGGGCGTTCGACGCGTTTGGTTTTACGCGGCGGCAAGCGCTTTGGGAGATCCTGGGTGCGCGCGGAATGCTGCTTCCGCAAGCGCATGCGGGAGGTGATCAGCTGGCGTTGTTTTCCGGCGGCGAGGGAACGGGCAGCGCGACTCCTTTTCGCGGGATGCGCGAGTTTGAGACGATCCAATCGGATTACCGTTCTTACGGATTATCGACTCATGGGCACCCGATGCAGGCGCTGCGCAAGCTCTTGCATGGGCGCATGCCGCCGCAGACAGCTCAGGAGATCAAGCGGCTGCCCAATAAAAAACGCATCGAGGTCGCAGGCCTGGTCATCGCTCGTCAACGCCCGTACACGGCAAGCGGAACGACGTTTGCGACGTTTGAGGACGAGACGGGATTCTTAGATCTGATTCTTCACGAAGAAGTATACGAAAAATTCCGCGAGCTCTTCGTGGCAAGCCCCCTGCTGATCGTGAGCGGCGTCCTGC
Source organism: Bdellovibrionia bacterium (assembly GCA_044227445.1). Lineage (GTDB taxonomy): Bacteria > Bdellovibrionota > UBA1018 > UBA1018 > UBA1018 > JBGAWT01. The sequence goes on from JBGAWT010000078.1 coordinate 2,390, forward strand.
AACGCGATACTGATCTCAAAGATCCGACGTTAGGACCCGCTGATCGCTCGATCAACATCATCGTGGACCGCGTGAGGCCATTGATTGCAGGTCCTGAAGCGGATCTAGGGCCGCTAGGCATGGATCTCAGAGCGAGCTCGCATGATTTTCATTAGACGGAATCACGAGTGCATATGAAGGCAAAGTCGACCCAAAACAGCGCAATCATAGGTGATTCAGCCGAATGCAATACCTCTTGTGCGATATGGTGTGATTGACTATACTGAACCATATGGTTCAGTATTCAAAGAATCGACTCGACGAAACCTTCGCTGCGCTCTCGGACTCCACACGACGTGGTGTTCTCCTCCAGCTTGGACGCGGAGATACTTCGATTACGAAACTTGCCGAGCAATTTCATATGTCTCTGACGGGTATGAAGAAGCACGTCGGAATTTTGGAGCAAACCGGCCTGGTGAAGACAGAGAAAAAGGGTCGAGTGCGGACCTGTAAGCTCGGCTCTTGCCGGCTAGATTCCGAGATGGCTTGGATCGAGAGATACAAGGGGCTTTGGGATAGGCGCTTCGATGCGCTTGAAGTAATCGTCCAAGAATTAAAGCAGAGAAGGGAAAACAAATGAAAAATCAAACGAAAGTGGAACGAAAGTCAGAGCGTGAACTTGTCGCGTCTCGCATCATCAATGGGCCGTCACGCCTCGTGTTTGAGGCCTGGGCTAAACCCGAGCTTTTTAAAAAATGGTGGGTACCGAAATCAGCTCCCATAACGCTCGTGTCTTGCGAGATGGATGTTCGCACCGGGGGAAAATACCGCCTAAAATTTAGTATGGATTCTCAGAGTATGGAGTTTTTCGGCAGGTATCTCGAAGTGACTCCTTTTTCGCGTTTAGTTTGGACTAATGAAGAAAGCGGCGAGAGCGCCGCAGTCATTACAACGGTGACCTTCGAAGAAACCGATGGCGCGACCCTGGTGACCGTGCACGATCTGTATCCTTCAAAGGAAGCACTCGATGAAGCCATCGCTTCGGAGTCTACCGGTGCACTGCCTGAGCAGTTAGAGCAACTCGAAGGGGTCATTGTTAACCAGAGAAACCTCTAGTCAGAAGTGCGATTTGATACCGCCCGTGCAATCGTCCCTAACCTCTTATGAATACGAGGGTTTAGCTCGCTAAGAGTCTTTCTGTTTGGCTGAAAATAAAAATTATTGCTCGAATTCGTGACGCGCTATAATGGTCGACGTCTATGCGGATGGGGTTTCTCACTTGGAAAATCTTCTGCAGTCTAAGCAGCTTCTTGGTGATTCTCTATTTGTCGCTTGCGCCTAGCCTTTCAACTTCCCGCGATTCAGAAATCTTTTCTCATCTTACGGTCCAGCAAGCGCCAGACCCGCTCGATGACTCACCTTCTCACGACGTGGAAAACTGCGAAGGCAGTGCCGACTTCGATGATCATGAAGCGCTTTTGGTTTGTAACAAACCGCTGAAGATCCTGTTGCAAGATGAGTCTTTAGTGAGTTTCTTAACTCATTCTCCTGCCTTGGTTTTTCCCACCCCTGTTGATCGTCCACCCTGGGCTTGATCCTCGTCATTTAGAGCCGTTGGCTTTTTCCACGCTTTTTCTAATCTTTATTTGAATCTTTGCTCCTTAAGGAGACTTTTATGTCCGAAGGTAAAGTTGCCCCATCCTCACAAGCAAAACTCGTGATCGAACCTCAAACACCAAAACGCAAGTTCAGTGGATGGATGTCATCGCAGATGAGGCTCCCCACTCGTGAAGACTTGATCGCGAGCGTGGTCGTATTCATCGTGGCCTTGCCGCTCTCGCTAGGGATTGCGCTGGCTTCAGGTGGGACCCCCGCGGCTGGTTTGATTGCCGCTGTTGTAGGCGGGATCGTCGCAGGTCTTCTTGCGGGAGCCCCGTTGTCCGTCACGGGACCTGCTGCCGGAATGAGCGCGCTCGTGCTCCAGCTCGTTCAAACACATGGAATCGGAGGTTTGGCGCTGATCACGGTATTTGCCGGCGTCATCCAGATTATCTTAGGCGCCCTTCGGGCAGGAAAGCTCTTCAAGCTCCTTCCACACTCAGTTCTCGAGGGCGTGCTCTCCGCGATTGGGCTCATCATCCTGATTGGACAGCTGCATGTACTCACTGGGTCAACCATTCCAAGAAGTTTCGCGGCGGGCGTCGTAGGGCTTCCGGCATCATTCAGTCAATTTGGACCTGTTCTCGCGTGCGGCTTGCTTGCGATCCTCATTCAGGTTTTTTGGAGCTCGCGAATGAAGAAGCTCTCCTGGATTCCTGGAGCGCTTCCTGCTGTGATTCTGGTTACGGCGCTCAGCAGTTTTTGGGTCATGCCTCGAGTGGTGTTGGAGCCTATTTTGCCATTGGTTCAGGGAAGCCTAAGCAGCTTTTTGGATATCGACAAAATCCTCTCCGGATTTGGCCCGTATTTCTTTCCCGCTCTGGGAGTGGCTATCGTGGCCAGTGCGGAATCTCTCTTAACTGCCCGCGCGGTTGATACGTTGGTAAGCGATCGACCGGATTTTCAGCCCGCGCATCTCAATAAGGAGCTTGCGGCGCAGGGCATGGCAAATGTTGTCTCGGGAGCGATCGGGGGACTTCCTGTGACGGCTGTCATGGTTCGATCCGCCGCAAATATCAACAGTGGGGCTAAGACACGTTGGTCGAGCGTATTTCATGGGGTTTGGATCTTAGTGTTCTTGGCTCTGGCTCCTGCGCTGATCGCTCAGATTCCGCTTACGGCGCTAGCTTCCGTGTTGGTGATCACGGGGTTTCGCCTGGTCAATTTTCCGAGGCTGGTTCAAGAGCTCAGGCAACACCCCAAGGAAGGAATGCTTTGGATCGCGTCGAGTGTTTTGATCCTGGCAACAGATCTACTGACGGGGCTTGGGCTTTCGTTGGTTCTAGCCGCAATCGTGAATTACCAAAGGGGCATGATGACCCGAGTTGTTGGAGACTGGGTGACGCGGCTCAGGTCTTTGGGCGTCGATACCTCCGCTGGGGAGTCTCAGGGCGAGTCGTAAATACACACTTTGCTCTGGACAAAAAAGCGCCGCGCTTAAAAAAGCTCGGCCACCTCGCGCGCACGAAATAGCCGAGCTGCGAATACGAAGCCCTATTGCTTCGTACCCGTAAAGACCAAGGTGTTGCCCGTGCCTGAAGTAGCGCAGGTGGAGCTCCCCATTTGAGCTGTGAGAGTCAGGGTTCCATTCGTGCTCGTGCCGCTCGTGGGCGAGGCCGTGAGCGAGAGGCTTCCCATCTGGTTAGCTGTTGTGGACGTGCATGCGTCCGTGCCCATGACGGAAGTTGAATACGACGCGCAGCTCGTTCCCGTGCAGGATATATTTCCAGTCGGAGCGAGCGCGATGACCCCAGTCGAAGTCGTTACGCTGGCCGTCCAGTTAGCCGTGATCGAGCAGGTGCTGTTGGCCCAGACCCAGCTCGCACTCGTGAGCGAGGTCGCGTAAGTCTGTTTGAGCGTAGAGCCGTTGACGATCCAAGTAGAAAGGGTGCCGCTTGAGATCGATCCGCCGTTGCAGGTAATTCCCGTGATGCTGTAAGTTCCCGGGATCGATCCACCGCAGGCCGAGAAGGCAGTGCCAAACAAGAAGACAAGGCTGAGTTGCTTAATTTTGTTAAACATCGATTTGTCCCCTTTGTTTGCTGCGGTTTTCAAGCGGCATAGACCAAGATGAAGCAAGCCTGACTCGATAGGGTCTAAAAACAGGTTTGCTCACAGTGTAAGCGTTCCTCAATTTCTTGCTTTTTATGAGGGGAGCTCTCCTCTAGACTCGGTTCGATGCGACCTGACTCGAGTCAAACGAGCACGGCCAAGCGCCTGACCTACGTCCGTAGCATGCTGGGACTTTCGCAGCGGGAGCTGGCTGCCGAGCTTCGGGTGGCGGCAAGCGCCGTGGCTCTCTGGGAAACGGGCAAGCGCCGCATGCCCGGACCCGCGCTTAAGCTCTTGGAGCTGTACGAGCAGGAGATGGGCGTGCCCTATCCCGAAAAAGACGCCTACCGTCCGGGCCAAAGCCTTTCTTGGTTTAGCCACACAGGCAAGATCGCAGCCGACGCCACGCGCGTTGTACCGGTGCTCATCAAAGGAGTTTTTAGGAAGATCCTCTCGGGCGAAAGCCAAGCACAGCCGGTCTCGGCGAGCGTCAAAGCGGCGCTCGCAAAGAACATCGTCGTTTCGATGGGCGAGCTCAAGGGTCTTTCCATGAAGCTGGGCCAGATGCTCAATTATATGGAGCTGGATCTCTCGCCTGAGGTGAGGGGAGCGTTCGAAGCCCTTCAGAACTCGGCTCCCCCTGTACCTGCAGACGTGATCGCCGAGGTCCTGGCCGAGGAATTGGGAGGCCCGCCGCGGCGGATTTTCTCCGAGTGGTCGGCCGAGCCCGTGGCCTCAGGAAGTGTGGGCCAAGTCCATCGCGCTCGGCTCAAAGACGGCCAGCAAGTCGCAGTTAAAGTGCAGTATCCCAAGATCGCTCAGGCGATCGAGTCGGATCTTTATGCGGCTGATCGCATCGATCAGATGCTGTCGGTATTCTTCAGAGGTCCTCCCAAACGCGGCGAGCTCGTGGGTGAGTTCGGCGAGCGTTTTCGCGAAGAGTGCGACTACCTGAGGGAAGCTCGCACTCAAGAAGCGTTCTCTCAGTTTGATTTGCCGGCCGGAGCCGCCGTGCCCAAGGTTTATCCCGAGCATTGCACCTCACGGCTACTCGTGTCGGAGTTTGTCGAAGGGCAAACCTTCCGGGAGTTCCTGGCCACCGCTTCGCAGGAGCAAAAGAACCGCGCGGGCGAGGCGATCTTTGATTTCACCTTCCGATCGATCTTCTCGTATCGGATGTTTAACTGCGACCCGCATCCAGGCAATTTTCTCTTCCGGGACGGCAAGGTTGTGTTCTTAGATTTTGGCTGCGCTCGCGCCTTGAGTGCGGACACGGTCAGAAATCTCCGCGACCTCATGCTGTTCTCAAGCCAAGGGAGCTTAGAAGGCATCCGCGAGACCACCTTGCGGATGGGAATGGTCACCGATCCCGAGCGCTTTGACTTTGGCTATCACTACAGAATGCTTCGGGAGATCTATGAGCCGGGGATTGAGGAGCGAGTGTTTCGCTTCGACTTCGATTACGTCCTGCGCACCTGGAAGATGCATTTTTCCGAAAACCCCAACCGTTTCCGGACTCGTGTTCCCAAGGATTGGATTTTTCTGATGCGCGTTCAATGGGGACTGGGCGCACTGTTGGCCAAGTTAGGAGCCGAGTCGAACTGGTACGATCGACTTTATCCACTTTTGGAATCAGCCCCACCTGTTCACGACCCGAGTTGACATCTTTTCTCGCTGCAGATAGTTCCATGCGCAGGGGAATCAAATGAACAAAAAATCGAGTTTCACGGTCGCCGCAGTTTTAACAACCGCTTGCGCAATTCTGCTTACTTCGGGGTGTTACCGAGTTCAGTATGACTCGCGGGTTTTTCTCAGCGGCGTAGTTCAATCCATCGACGGTACCCCTCAGCGCGTTGATCTCAATGACGGGATCTCGATTTGCGTGGCGATTCATCTCAATCATCCCGTCTATCATGACAAAAGTTGGGGCCAGCGCAATCTGACTCTCTGCAATGTCCTGACGACAGCAAATGATGGAAGGTTTGAAGCGGTATTTCAGTTGGATAGCCCTACTAGCGGTTCAGAGGACTTGCTAGCGATAGGCAAACGCGAAACGGTCGACATCGAAAGCGCGCGCACCTACTTGACGTTCAAAGAAAGCACCAACTCCAAGCTTGTGGGTGAAGTGAATTCCTTCTCAAAGCTGTCGGCAGATCAATACACGGCATCGGCTAAGTTCGTCTTGAACCGCTCGCAGTATCAGCCGGACACGACGATCGAAGTCAATTCGACCCAAAAGCCGTACCGTAAGTAAGGCGAGGTAGTTAGCGGCGCTTTTTCCGGTGAGCTTTGTGGCGATCAAGCCGTGGGTAGGTACGCCCCTCATTTAAGTTTAGGATAAACGACACTGGCATTTGAAACATCAACAACCATGCCTTAATCTATTATGCATGGAAGGCGAAGGCAAAGTCATCGGTCAAGCGGCCCCCAGTTTTGTGCTCTTGGACTCCAATGGCCAGAGCTTTGATCTTTCGGTCGAAGGCGCCAAGCGCCCGCTGCTTCTGGCGTTCTATCCAGGTGGGCACATGCCCTTGGTTTGCTCGGCGCAGTTTTGCGATTATCGCGACGCGTTGGATCAGTTCAGCAAGTACAATGTAGAGATCATCGGCATCAGCTCCGATCCCGCCGAGAAGCAAAAAGAGTTCGCGCAAAAGAACAATTACCCGTTTCGATTTTTAGTCGACACCAAAAATGTCGTGGCCAAGCAGTACGGAAGCACGAGCATCCTGAGTATGGGCCGTGCAGCGCGATCCATTTTCATCATCCACAAGGGAAAGATCATTTTGTATCGCTACATCGAGCCGATCAATCTCACCCGACGTGGCTCGGCCGAGCTCATCGGAATTCTAGAAGACCTCAAGACCAACAATTTGATCTAGGCTCTTAGAACAGCCCCACTTGCGAAATTCCAGTCCACTGCAAAAGCGCGTAAGCCGTAAAGCCTCTGCCGTTTTGCGTGTCGCGGTAAGCGCCAGTTCCTGCCAGCGCAGACCAACGGCCCAAGGAGAACTTGGCAAACAACGTCTGCGCATCGTTGCTCGATGCGGCGGTCCGCATCTGCTCCCAGCTGAGATCCGCGCCCACGATCCAGCGCTCTCCCAGGCGCACTCCGGTGGTGATGTTGGCGGAGCCTAGCCAGTCGCCGCCTGCTTCAGCGCGGAGGTTGGTGATCTCATCGACAAAAGGGCCAGCGGCCGCCGCGGTAACAAAACCTACTCTGAGCGAGCCCAGAGCAAACCAGGGGCCTGCGCCGAAAATCGCGCGCATCTTCATATAAGGGGTTCCGACGTAGCCGCGACACACTTCGGTCGTGCAGGCGTATCCAACTCCCGTATCGGCAAGGCGCATCTGGCCCAAGTAACCTACCGAGATGCCCAAAGGCGCGATGGGATAAAATTCGATCTTAGGTTCAAAGCGCTGAACGATCCCCGACGTGCTCACGCGCAACGAGGGTCTGATAAAACTAAAAAGGAACTGGGGTGCGTTAGGTTCTTGGGTTCGATCCCAAATGATTTTTCCGTAGCCGACTTCCCCAATGACGGCGCCGCCGAACGGAAAGGATCTCGCTCCCATGGCTACGCTGTAATCAGCGGTGCTTGAGACAGCCCAGGCCAGAGTAGGCGCTAAGGAAAAAAAAACGGCCAAAAATTTGTGATTCATTTCAACCCCCATTGACGGGCTTAGGCTAGGTTGTTACGCGAAGCAACAGCTATGTTCATGGTCACCATCGTTGGTATTGGGTTGGTGTTTTTGGCTTTAGAACGACTGTTTCCGGATCAGGAGCTCAATCCTGTGCCCGGCTGGTGGGCGCGAGTAATCGCAGCGAACGTCGTTCAAGTCGCAATAATTATCGTCGCCGGAATGAGCTGGGATCTTTGGCTGCAGCGGGCCAGCCTCTTGGATCTTGGCACTCGGTTCTCGCCTTTTACCGGAGGGCTGATTGGCTACTTGGCCGCTACCCTCGTTTACTACCTCTGGCACCGTGCTCGGCACGAGTCGGATCTTTTGTGGCGCCTCTGTCACCAGTTGCATCACAGCCCGTCTCTCATCGAGACGATCACTTCTTTCTATAAACATCCGGTCGAATTGATCTTCAATTCGCTCATCAGCAGCGCAACGAGCTACACGCTGCTAGGGCTTTCGATCGAAGGCGCCGCCTGGGTGACGCTGTGGTCGGGGATCGCCGAGTTTTTTTATCACATGAACATCCGCACCCCACATTGGGTGGGCTATTTCGTTCAGCGTCCTGAGATGCACCGAATTCATCACGAGCGGGGCAGGCATCATTCTAACTTCGGTGATCTGCCGATTTGGGACATGCTCTTTGGCACCTACCGAAATCCTGAGACCTATAAAGGTCCCTGCGGATTTAAGCCCGAGCGCGAGATGAGGGTGAAGGACATCCTGCTCTTTAAGAACGTCAACGGGACTCGCACATGAAGCTCGCTCGACGCGATATTTTTTGCGGCGCGCTCATCGCGGTTGGCTTTTTGCAGACTCTAGGCTTCGTGAGCGGCGTGCAGATCGTTCGCGGATTGGGGCTTGCGACAGTGGCCTCGCCACTGCCCTTGGTGTTCACGCAGTTTCGTGGGATCGAGACGTTCGCCGCTCGCTTCGAGATGGATCTCAAGCTCGCAAGCGGCACCCATGTAAGAGCGGAAATCACGCCTACTCTCTATGCCAAGCTCGATGGGCCTTACAATCGCCGCAATGCCTATGGCGCAGTGATCGCTTATGGCCCAGGGTTTACCGAAGAGCGCGAAAAGAAAATCCTCCATTCGGTTCTCTCCTACGGTTTTTGCTCAGGCGGCCCTCTGTCAGATCGCTTTGGCGTCAGCGAGCGCGTTTCGCAAGCTACGATTCTCGTGCACTCCCGCACGGCGGGCCTTGTGCAATCCTGGCCTCTTTCTGTGGAGTGCGGAATATGAAAACGATGAAGGGGTGGTACTCGCCGTTTCAGTTCGCGATTTTTCGGATTCTTTTGGGTCTGTATCTGACGCTTCATTTCGCACAACTCGTGCCTTACGCAGGCGAGCTTTTTAGCCAGGCCGGGATGTTGCCCGATGCGACGCTTAATCCAACGTCCGCTATTTTTCCGAATCTGCTGCGGCTCTTTCCGAGCGCGCAGGCGGCTGAGATCTTTGTGGCGCTCCTCAGTTTTGCGTCGCTGCTTTTTGCTGCGGGTGTCGCGCGTCGCGGGGTCGCTCTCGTACTTTGGTATGGTTGGGCCTGCCTGTGGAATCGCAATCCGCTGATTTCAAACCCGGGCCTGCCTTACGTTGGGTGGTTGCTCCTGGCTTGCGTGATCATTCCTTCGGGCGAGCCGATGATGGCTGGCGGCCAAAAGAAGGACGACTGGGAGCTACCTCCTCTTTTGTATTGGGGAGCTTGGGCCCTGCTCGCAGTGGGTTACACCGTAAGCGGCATTCATAAACTGACGGCTCTGAGCTGGCGCGATGGATCCGCAATCATCCACGTGCTTGAAATTCCCTTGGCGCGGTTCAGTAGGGCTTGAGGCTCTCTTCTTGCCGCTTTGCTTGTGGAGCCGCACACGGCCGCTCGCATGGGCCGGGATCGTGGGCATGCACCTGGGGATCTTGCTTGTGGTGAACTTCGCTGACCTCACCACCGGAATGCTCATGGTGCATCTGTTTACCTTTGATCCTCGGTGGATCAAGGCGCGTGCGCCCGGTGCGATTCTGTTTTTTGACGGGGTTTGTGGCCTTTGCAATAGCACCGTTCAGTTTTTGCTCGATGAGGATCGGGCTGGCAGCTATCGCTTCTCACCGCTTCAAGGCCAGGCTGCGCGAGAGCGTCTGGGAGTGAGTGACGACCCCATGCAAGAGTTCAAGACGCTCGTGCTCGTGGATGGCGATAAGGTTTACCGCCGCTCTGAAGCGGTGCTCAGGACGGTCGCAGGATTGGGTGGGATCTGGAGCGCCGCTTGGGCGTTGCTGCTCGTGCCAGCTTCGGTGCGCGACCTGGCTTATGATTTCGTCTCGCGCAGGCGCTACGCGTGGTTCGGAAAGTTGGATTCCTGTCGGCTGCCAACGCCAGCTGAGCGCGCGCGGTTTTTAACTTAGACGCGCGGAACGATCGAATAGCCCGCACCGTAGATGGTGTGGATCTCGTAATCAAAAGGCGGGAGTTTTTTGCGGATCAGCGCGATGTGCGTGTCGACCGTGCGAGCGTGAACCTGAGCGTCCTTCCAGATTCGGCTCAAGAGATCGTTTCGGGAGAACACGATCTTGGGGTGGGCAGCTAAGAGCTTGAGGATTCCAAATTCCAAGACGCTCATTTTCACCGAATTGCCGCTTACCGTGACTTCGTAGGTTTTGGGATCGAGTTTCAGTTCACCTAGCTCGACGGTGGGATCGCCGAGAGCTGGGGTGAATCGCCTGAGCCTAGCTTGGATGCGAGCCCGCAGCTCGCGAGGGCTGCAGGACTTTGAGATAAGATCATCTGCCCCAGCTTCGAGAGCGCGAATCAGATTTCCTTCGCAAAAATCAGAGCACGCCACGAGCCAGATAGGGTGCCCGGCGATTTGCATCAAGCTGTTTTGAGTCGGGCTATAAGCGGACTCGTCGGAGTCTCCGTCTGACAAGATCACTTGGGACTTGAGCGAAGAGATGTTTCCCCATTCAGCAAACGAGCAGGAGTATTGAGGCTCGAGGGCTCTTTGAACGATCTCAAAAAAAGACGGATCTTTCCCGATGACGGCAACGTGAGTATTCATGATCCATGGAATATTTCATTTAGAATATGACCAGTCAACCCTTTTAAAAAGATCTCTCGCCCCTCAAGATCTAATGAAGATGCGTCTTGGACTCCTTTTGACCGCTTTTGTTCTCTTGCCGGCTTGCGTCACATCCAAAGAGAGAATCGAGTATGTCTCGTATGCGGCGACCATGGGTGAAGTGCAGAAGTTCATGGGTGAGCCTGATCGTCGCATTCCTCCCTCCGAGCTAGAGCTAGGCCCGGATCGCGAGGACTGGATTTACATGACCGAGGGCAAGCGCTGCATCGTTTCGTTCAAGCTTGGCCGGGTGCTTCAGCGGCCCGCCTGTACGACCGAAGATCGCAAACGCGAAGTCAAAGAGCTTGAGGAGATTCGCGACCCCCAGATCAAGGCGCGGGCCCGAGAGCAGGAAAAGAAGGATCGTTTAAAGAAGGAACAAGAAGAGCGCCTGGAGCGGAAGTATTACCGCCGCCGTGATCCCCGCTAATTTTTCATCGTGATGTG
>JBGAWT010000079.1:0-15798 GCA_044227445.1 Bdellovibrionia bacterium
AGGCTGAGCTTCCAAGCCCTAGAGCGATCCAAGCCGCGCCTCATGCCCAGTCGGGCGAGCAAAACGAGCGAGCCGCCAACCCAGGCGATCTGAAAAAGCCAGAGCGCGCCTTTGACGTGCAAAAATCCAAACGGCAATAGCTGCAAAAAAGTGAATGGAAAGTAGATCGCCAAAGACTGCTGGTAAGGGTCGCCGGCTTTGATCGCAGGCCAGAGATTAATAAAGTCCCTGAAGCGATCCCCCGGATTAAAGAGCAAAAAGTTTTCGGGATAGATCAAGCCCAGCCACGAGCGCACGCCGAAATACACCAGCGCAGCTGCCGCGCCTGTAAGAAGGCACCAGCGAAAGCTTTTGAGCTTGGTGTCCTGCGCCTGAGGCTCAGACATCCAAGCGCGAATCTTCAGAAATTGACCCTTTCGCGCTCAATGACTAGAGGGCGCTTAAGTACCTGCGTGTGGATCGAGCCGATGTATTCGCCCAGGATGCCGATGAAAAACAATTGCACGGAGGTAAAGAAGAATAGGCTGATGAGGATGGGTGCCGTACCCACGGTAAACCAATCCCAGAACAAGAGTTTGGCCACCAAGTAGCCTATCGCTACAAGCAGGCTCACTCCTGACATCAAAAAGCCCGAGAACGTCGCAAGCCTCAGCGGAACCTTGGAGTGGTTGGTGATGCCCAGCATCGCCATGTCATACAGCGTGTAAAAATTGTTTTTAGTGAAGCCCCGTTTACGCGTCGGCTGGGTGAACTCGACTTTGGCCGAGCTAAAGCCCAGGTCGGCGATCAGGCCACGGAAGTAGGGATACGGATCACCGATCTCGCGCAGAACCTCGATGACTTTCTTGTCGTAAAGCCCAAATCCCGTGAAGTTTTTGGTGAGCGGAACGCTCGTGAGCCTGCCGATGAGAGAGTAATAGGCGCCACGAACAAAAAACATCGCAGCCGATTCTTTGGACTTAGTCTTCACTCCCATGACGACCTGGGTGCCCTCGCGCCAGAGGCGCAAGAAATCCGCCAGCATCGATGGAGGGTCCTGCAGATCGGAGGCCATGAGCACTACTGCGTCGCCTTGAGCTTGAAGCAGCCCATGGTAGGGCGATCGGATGTGGCCGAAATTGCGCGCGTTGACGATGAGCTTCACGCGCTTATCCTTGGCGCAAATCTCTTTGACGAGTTTAACCGTCGCGTCGCTCGACGCGTTGTCCACGAAGATGTGCTCGTAGTCGTAATCCGGAAGCTTGGCCATCTCTTCGCGGATGGCGTCAGTCAACGCGTGGACGTTATCCTCTTCGTTAAAGCACGGCGTGACGATGCTAACGAGAGGTCGGGCCATGGGCGTTAGCCGTTATTGCAGGGGATGACCGCTTGCGCCGACGTGAGCGGGGTCTTTCCATTTTCCGTCGCCGAACGTATCGCCTGCTTCGATTCCGCGAGCGTAGATCAGCTGCCTGAGCTCTTGGTTCGTCGCGTAAGCCGATTCGATATCATCGATGTGGAGCGGGAAGTCCGCTTGGATCGGGTTGGTGAGCACTTCGCCTTGCATGAACTCACGGCAGGAGATCTGGCCTTTGAGCAACGGCACCGAAAGATAGACGTCTTCTTCTTTCAGGACGTGGCCCACAGGCAGGTCGCGCTTGGCGTAAACGCCGCGGACGAGAGCGTCGAGGTACTCGACTTCGCGCTTAGGCGGAATACGCTTTGCTGATCCAGGAGGGCCGCACATTTCTTTGGCCTTCTTGAACGCCTTAAACCAAGTGTCGATCTGCTCAGGCAGAGAGTTGTACTTGGGAACGGCGATGCCGCCGTCTTCGATGTCCACGTGGCGCTCGAACGTGCGTGCGCCCTTGGCGTAGGCCATCATGATGGACGAGGACCAGTCATGGTACTCGTGCGTCGAGAAGCCGATGGTGATGTCAGGGTAGCGGTTCTTGAGGAAGTCGACTTGATTGATCTCAAGCTCTGCGTCTTCGGACGGGTACAGCGAGACACAGTGGTTGAGCGCCAACGGGATCTTGCGGTTGGCGAAGAACGTGACCAGGTCGTCGATGTCCTTGAGCGAAGAGCCGCCCGTGGAGGCGATCACCGGCAAGCGGGTCTTGGCGATTTTTTCGATCAAGAACCAGTCGTTGATGCCCGAGCTTGCTAGCTTGATGATCTCGATGCCCAGCTCCACGCATTTGTCGACAGACACTTCGTCAAACGGAGTGGTCATGGGAATGCAGCCGTTGTCTTTGACTGCTTTGATCAAGACCTTGTAGTCGTCCCAAGAGATGTGTGTCTGACGCGTCTTCTTGATGTAGCGGATGTCTTGGCGGTCGCGAAAGCGCTTGTGGATGAAATTATCGACGTCGCGAAACTGAAGTTTTACGGAGGCGCGCACGTTGTTGAAGCGCACGATCTTTCCGTACTCAGAAACGATTTTAAGTCCTCGCTCGAGGCTTCCCCAGTGGTTGGTAGCGAGTTCGAGAACGAAAAGATCTTCAAAGATATTGCGATTAACCATGCACCGATGTCTACAGGACTAAGTTTGGATTATCAAGGACTTGCATGGAGCTGCTGCGCAGCTTTTACGTGCGAGATATTCAGGGGCGTCGCCATGCAATGGGCGAGTAACCCCATGAGCGTATCCTCGCTATGACGCGGGTAGCGAATGCGGGGCGAGATCTCGCGGGCGATCAGCGTTTGAAGGCGTTTGGATTTTTGGACCAAGCCTCCTGAGATCGCAACGCCTGACCATTTTTCTCCCACAAAGAGCTTTCGCGCGGCTTGCAGGTAGTTTTGGGTCATCGCCTCAAAGGCAGCGGCAAAAACCTGGCCTGCCGAGAGCGATTCTTCAGAGATATTCTCGAGCCTTCCGGGTCCACCAAACGCCCCAGGAAAGAAAGCCAGATCGATCTTAAGCTCCGCATGCGGAACCTGATCAACAAGCCTCTCGATCTCACTCCAAGGATCGCCGCCTAAGCCCCCAGCGGATTGAAACAGCTCGATGAGCGCATTGAGCGATCGGCCCGCGGGCAGGTGGGTTTGAGTGAGTAAGAAATTGCCGTCAAAGTAGGGCCGCGTTTGAACCGCGTCGCTTCCCATCTGAGGGGAGACGCGTGAGGCTTGCGATCCGGTGGCGACATTAAGCGAAAGCTCCGCAGGATCAGTCACGCCGCAGCCCAAGAGCGCAGCTTGCTGATCGCCTAAGGCGCAAAACACAGGAAGCTTTCCAAGCTCAAAGCGCTCGAGCCCCAGTTTTTGAATCAATCCGCGATGCCATTGGCCTGTTTTGAGATCATAAAACCCCATGGCCGCGGCGTTGGTGGCGTGAATCGCGGGGATCTTTCCTCCAAGCGCTGCCGCAAAAAAGTCTCCTAACGAAAGCGCGTAGGATTTGGCTTCATCCTTATAAGTCTGAAGGCTTGCAACCGGGTGCCCGGGCTTGGCATCCAGGCCCGTGGCGCGCCGCTCTTCAGGTGTGCTCAGCGATTGGTAGCGCTCCCACGCGCCGCCTTCATGAAGAGAGCGCGAATCCTGCCAGGCGACAAAATCCGATGCGGGCTTTCCCTTCGCATCGCAAAGCACGTGGCCATGCATCTGGGTCGAAATGGCGATGCCTCGGGCATCGGGGTTTTTTGCGATGAGCGCGTCGAGCATCTCGCGCCCGGCCTTAAGGACATCTGCGATCGGCGCTTCGCGCCGGTAGGGGTGGGGTTTGAATCCTGGCATCGCGGCTCGCACGGTGTCGCGAACTTCGCGCCGCTCTGAATCGAGCACGCCGCCTTTGATGAAGGATCCGCCGAAATCAATTCCGATAAAGGACATTGAATCGCTCAAGGTACTCGTCGATCTCGGTTGCGAGGCGTTGGTCAAACGGAGTTTTCACGATGCGCAGATCGCCTAGGCCCGCGACGAGCACCAGGTTGACCTGGCCGTCGGCGACTTTTTTATCGCGGCGGGCAGCTGTGATCAGCGCGTCGGCCGAAAGCTCGTGAGCGCATTTCCATTTGAAGCGGCCTTCGATGTAGCTGTGCAAGCGATCAAAGAGCGGCTGCGAGAGCAATCCGCGCTTGAGCGATAAGTAGTTAATCAGGTCCATGCCCCAAGCGACTGCCGCACCGTGAGGAACGGCGTGGTTGGTGATGGCTTCGAGCGCATGGCCAAAGGTGTGGCCGTAATTGAGGATGCGTCTGCGATCGATTTCGTACTCGTCGTCCTCGATGACTTCTTTTTTGACCTCAAGGCTTGCGCGAATGAGCTCCAGAAGCGGCAACTCGCGCACGGGCTTTGTGGCCGGAAACGACTCGAGCTTCTCGAAGATCTCTTTCGGTCCGGTGACGGCGAGCTTGGCCACTTCGCCAAAGCCAGAGAGCACGTCAGCGTCCGTGAGCGTCTTGATGAACTCGGTGGAGATGTGGATGGCGCGCGGCGATTGGAACACGCCCAACTGGTTCTTGTACTTGCCTAAGTTGATGCCGCATTTAGCGCCGATGCTGCTATCGGACATCGAAAGAAGTGTGGTGGGCACGAAGGTCCAGCCGATGCCGCGATAATAAACGTGCGACGAGAAAGTCGCGATGTCTTGGATGATCCCACCGCCGATGGCGATGAGCTGGGCTTGCTTGGTGCAGTTTTGGTCTTGGAACCACTTGAGCACGCGGCCGACGCCTTCCCAGGTTTTTTCTTCTTCGGTTGCGTCGATGATCAGGTGCGGGCGCGATTGACGAAAGCGCCCAGCTGTTTTTCGTACAGACGATGGACGTTGCGATCGATCAGGACGATGGCATTAGGAATCTTCTGAAGTTCACCCGGGATGGAGCTCAAGTCGGGGTGGAACTGGAACCGGGTAATCGCCTTGGCCTGAACGGATAGTGAGGGTGTTGTTCATCACCAGATTTGGCTACCATGACCTCAGGGTGAAAAACCAGGGGCAGCTGACAAAAGCCTAGTGTTTTACGGACAGTTTTGGTTACGTATGGCCACCGATTACGTATGAGTTTTCGAAGCTTTCCCGAGTTGAAAAAGTTCGCATCGCGCAAGGAAGCCGTTTCGCCGCTCGTCTCGTGGTGCTTGATGGGGGACTCGTCCACCCAGTTCCTGGGCCAAGCGCTCAAAGGCGCCGGCCGCGCCCAAGGCATCGAGCTTGAGATCCAGGAAGCTCCCTATGACCAGATCGACCAGTATTTGTTGAGCCAAGAGTTCGCCCAGGCGCGTCCTCAAGCCACGGTCATTTCTCTTTCGCCTAACAAGCTTTGGGCGGAGTTTCATAAGAGCCCTAAGCGCTCGGGGTTTGGAGCCCAGCAGCTTACTCGAATCAAAGGCTGGATCGAGCAGCTCAAGGCCAAGCACCCGGGCGCCCAGGTGTTTTTGACGACTTACAGCGATTGGGACGATGGGGTGTTCGGCAATGCCTCTACACGCGTTGAAGGATCTTTTCTGTTTCAAACGCGTTTGCTCAATTTGGAGCTCATGAAGCTCTCAGCTGCCGATCCTACGCTTCACCTCATCGACATGAATTTGCTGCAAAGCGAGTTGGGGGCGGAGCGCTTTAGGGATCCGCGCATGGCGTATTCGGCGGACCTGCAGATCTCGCTCGAAGCCACTGCGCGTCTAGCCCAGCGCATCGTCCACAAGTGGCAGGTGATTCGGGGGCAGATCAAAAAGTGCCTGATCTTGGATCTCGACAATACGACCTGGGGCGGAATTGTCGCCGACGTCGGAATCGAAGGCATTGAGATCGGCTCCGTGGATCATGGCAAGTCCTTCACGGAATTTCAGAAATGGGCCAAGCAGCTGCGCGAGCGCGGAGTGCTGCTGGCGGTTTGCAGCAAGAACGACGAGCAGACGGCACGCGGCCCGTTCGTGAGTCATCCGGAGATGGTGCTTCGGCTTGAGGACATCTCGGTTTTCGTGGCCAACTATCACAACAAGGCTGACAACATCCGTTACATCCAAAAGATCCTGAACATCGGCTTTGACTCGATGGTGTTCTTGGATGACAGCCCCTTTGAGCGCGGCCTGGTTCGAGAGCAGCTTCCGGAAGTCCTTGTGCCGGAGCTTCCGGAGGATCCCGCGCAGTACATGGAGTTTTTACGGCACCTGCATCTTTTTGAGACGGTGGCGCTCACGAGCGAGGATGCCGTTAGGACGGAGCAATACCGGGAAGAGGCCCAGCGCCGCGAGCTTCAGGTTTCGTTCACCGATGAGACGGAGTTTCTGAAGAGCCTGGGAATGAAGGCCGAAATCGCGCCGCTCACCAATTTCAATCGCCCCCGAGTCGCCCAGTTGAGCCAGCGCTCCAATCAGTTCAATCTGAGGACGGTGCGCTATACGGAAGATGGCCTCAAAGAGCTTGAGACCCATCCCTCGTGGCGCTCGATGAATTTTACGCTCAAGGATCGCTTCGGCGAGTATGGCTTGATCTCAAGCCTGCTGCTGGAACTCCGGGGCAAGGACGAGGTTTTTATCAACACCTGGATCATGAGCTGCCGGGTGCTCAAGCGTGGGGTAGAATCCCTCGTTCTGAACGAAGCGGTGCGCGCCGCTCAGGAGACGGGAAGCAAATACCTCGTAGGCGAGTACCTTCCGACTTCCAAGAACGCCCTGGTTCAAAACCACTACCGAGATTTAGGTTTTGAACAGCGTGAAGGCTTGTGGTTCTTAGACGTTTCTCGATTCGAGAGGAGACCTCATTGGATACAAATTACTCAGCAGTGATGAGCCAGGTTCAGGACATCTTTCGCTCCGTGCTCGATGATCCTTCGATCGTCTTGAACCATGAGACGACGGCTGCGGACGTACCGGAATGGGATTCGCTCAACCACATCCAATTGGTCGTGGGCATCGAGAAGCACTTCAAGCTCCGCTTCGCTTCCAAAGAGATCGCCGGTTGGAAGAACGTAGGCGAGATGTGCCAATCGATCGCAAGCCGTGTGGCGGCGCCTCAGCCCAACGCATGATCAAGGCGGGGGATGTTTTTGTTTCCAAGTATCGGGTGACCCCAGGGCTCGTGTCCGGGTTCATCGAGCTGTTTGGCGATCGCAACGTCCTGCATGTTGACTCACAGTTTGCGCAGGCCAGGGGCTTTAAGGACAAAGTCGTGCACGGCAATATCCTGGGTGGCTTCGTTTCGCATTGGGTGGGCGAGGGCTTGCCGATAAAGAACGTCATCATTCACCAGCAGTCGCTGAAGTTCTCCAAGCCCGTGTACGCCGGTGATGAGATCGAGCTGACCGGAGTAGTGAAGGAGTTTCACGAATCGGTTCAGGTTGCCGATATTCAGCTGAGCTTCAAGAATCAAACCGAGCAGGTGGTTGCCAAGGGCACTGTGCAGGTAGGGATCCTGCCTGCATGAGGGTGCTAGTCACGGGCGGCGCATCGGGCCTAGGCAAGGCGATCGTCACGGAACTCGCCTGCACGGCCACGAAGTCTGGTTTACCTATTGCCGAAGCGAAGGGTCCGCGCGAGAGATCTTGAATCGATTCCTTCGGCTCGCGCCAGTCGCTGCGATTTTTCGGATCCAGCTAGCTTAAAGGAATTCGTTCTCCAAGCGCGGGCTGCGCCCTCTCTTGATGCACTCGTGAACAACGCATTTACCGGACTCGAGCAAACCCACTTCCAAAAGCGGCCTGCGGGACACTGGTCAGAGAGTTTTGGACGCAACGTCGTGCCCGTGCTGCAAGTCACCCAAGAGGCGTTGGGTTTGATGCGTAAGCAAAAGCGCGGCCGTGTTTGCACGATTCTTACTTCATATCTGTCGGGCAAGGTGCCCGCGGGTCTTTCGACTTACGTAGCCGAAAAAGCATATCTGCTTTCGATGAGCCGGTCGTGGGCTGCGGAGAATGCGGCCTACGGCATCCAATCGAGCTGCGTGTCGCCCTCGTTTTTGCAAACACCCTTGAACGCGGGAGTCGACGAGCGCGTCTTGGAGGGGCTGATTGCACAATCCCCCGGTGGGCGGTTGCTGACCGTAGAAGAAGTGGCCACCCAGGTGCGCAGCCTTTTGGAAGATCCAGCTGCCGTCTCAGGACAGAACATCCTGATGGAAGGCGGAGCGCGTGCTCTTTAATTCCTATACGTTCTTGCTCGTTTTCTTTCCGATCGTGACTCTGGGGTATTTCTGGCTCCCTCATCGCGCGCGGTGGGCTTGGCTGCTGGGGGCTAGCTCCGTTTTTTACATGGCGTTTGTGCCCAAATACATCCTGATCCTAGCGCTCACCATCGCCGTGGACTACATAGCGGCTATTCGGATCGAGGATTCGAAAAACGAGCGTGTGCGCAAGGCCTGGCTCGTGGGCAGCGTGCTCAGCACGTGCCTGATTCTCTTTTTCTTTAAGTACTTCAATTTCTTTAACGACAACGTGCGAGCGCTGGCGAACTGGCTGCATTGGAACTATTCCATCGAGAGCCTCAAGATCGTTCTGCCCATCGGGCTGTCCTTCCACACGTTTCAGAGCCTGAGCTACGTGATTGAGGTCTATCGCGGCAATCAAAAGCCCGAGCGTCATTTGGGCATCTACAGCTTGTACGTCATGTTCTACCCTCAGCTAGTCGCCGGTCCGATCGAACGGCCTCAGAACCTGCTGCACCAGTTTCGCGAGCCTAAGTCCTTTGACTACGAACGCGCGGGTGCGCGGCCTGTACCGGATGTGCTGGGGGCTTTTCAAAAAGATGTTCATCGCCGATCGCCTGGCTGGGATCGTGAACTACGTGTACGGGCATGCGGAGCAAGCCCTGGTTTTTCGCTGATCTTGGCCACCGTGTTTTTCGCGATCCAAGTCTATTGCGATTTCTCGGGTTATTCGGATGTCGCACTGGGTTCGGCACAGGTCATGGGCTTTAAGCTCATGGAGAACTTCGATCGGCCGTACTCTGCTTTGTCGCTCTCGGATTTTTGGAGGCGCTGGCACATCTCGCTTTCGACCTGGCTTCGCGACTACGTTTACGATCCGCTGGCCATGAGTTGGCGGCACGGGGGACGAGCTGCGATCGCAGCGGCGCTTTTCATCACTTTTTTGGTGAGCGGGATCTGGCATGGGGCCGCATGGACCTTCGTCATCTGGGGCGCGCTGCATGGTCTGGGCTTGGCCGCCGAGATCTACGCGGCGCCTGCGCGCAAGCGTCTCTCTAAGCAAGTTTCGCCAGGGCTTTGGAAATTCTCCAACTGGGCGGTGACTTTCGGTTTCGTTTGTTTCTCTTACATTTTTTTTCGGGCCGCCAACCTGAGCCATGCCGTGATGATCCTCAGAGGCATGGTCACGCATTGGGGAAGCGCGCCACCTGCGTTGTCCGAGGGCTTTGGGGGCTGGGATGTCGGCCATGGTTTTGCGATGGGGCACCAAAAGCATGAAGTATTTCACGCTTGGTTTTGCATCGTTGGTTTGGAGATCGCCCAGCGATGGATAGCTAAGCCCGGAGGGCTAGATCTGCAGTGGTTTCGGCGGCGCCCCGTCTATGTGCGATGGGCGTTGTATTACGCCTCCGTCGGGGTGCTCATCTGGGCTTCGTATGCGTACCAAAAACAGGATTTCATTTACTTTCAGTTCTAGGGTCGATTGATGAAACGTTTTGGAGCCAAGATCGCTTTGCTTGCCATGCCGTTTGCGATCGCTGCGGCCGTACTCACTTCCATGCCCTATTGGTTTAAGACCAGTTACTCGATCAAGCGTGACGCATTCGTTTCTAAGATGAAGGGCGTCCAAACGCTGATCCTGGGGTCCTCCACGGCCTACTATGGGATTGACCCAAAGCACCTCACGGCTCCTGCCTTTAACTTGGCTTACCGAGCTCAAAGCCTCTACCACGATCAAAAGCTGCTCGAAAAATACGCACCTACGATGCCAGCTCTCAAGAGAGTGTGGCTGACATTTACGTATCTCACTTTGGGGACTCAGCAGTACGATCTTCCTCAAGGGGAGGTGCAGCGCAGCCTTTGGTACTTGGGCGTGTACGGTATCGACCCTCCTCTGAGGCGACCTGGCGGTTGGACACAGAAATGGGATTTGAGGCGAAAGCTCCTTCTCTTTGAGACGGTTGAGATCCCAGTCAAAGCTCTGTACCGGGCGTTCACTCCAAGCCAGCAAGCTTCGTGATGAGTTCATGACGGATCTGGGGTGGTTCAATCAGCCTGACGTTCCAGAGGAGGCAGGCAGGCAGCAGCGGGAGAATGGGGGGCTCGCAGGCATAACGAGCTAACGCACCAAGAGGCCTTGAGGAAAATCTGGGCATCGTGCGCGAAATGCTTTCGTCCTCCAAGGCGCGTGGCATCCAAGTTTCGCTCCTGTGGTTGCCGGTGCTCCTGATGTACCAGAATTTCTTAGATCAGGAGCGGCTAGCTCGTTGGCGCAAGCTCCTAGATCAAGCCGCCCGTGAAGGCGGAGCCCGCGTTCATGACTTTACGCACGACCGACGTTTTGACGAATCGGACTTCACTGCCATGCCCGATCATCTGAACCGCAAGGGAGCACAGAAACTCACCGCTATCTTAGATCGAGAGGTACACTGAATCGTGCTCAAGATTCTTAAGTCCCACTTTTATCCGAAGCTCAGGCCCCAAGGGTTCTTGGCTCTCTGGTTTTTGTTTCAGTTGGTTACGCTCAACGTCCCAGAGCTGAGCTCTGACGAAGCGCTGGGCGTTGTGATGTTTGATGAGCTGCGCAAGCTCTCACTGGGACAGTTCCCCAGTCTCAATCCCGTGCTGGAATATCTGGGACCGGCTGACACGTGGTTGATCACGGCTCCCTATTTGCTTTGGCCATTTTGGCCCTTTGCCGCGTTGCTCAGATTCGTTCCATTGTTTTTTTGCACTGCGGGATTCGCGGTTCTGCTCGGCGAGATTCAGCGCATAGAAAAGAAACCCATGCTCAGTTGGCTTGGCGTGGTGTTCTTGACGATGAGTCCGCTTGCCTTGGTGTATTCGCGTGTGGCGTTTCCGCACGGGATTTTGATCGGCCTTATGGCGCTTCTTTTGGCTGAGGTGGCTAGGACTTTTAGGGCGGGTTCTTTGAGACCTTGGGTTTTTGGTGGGATCGCAGGGCTCGCGCTTGAGATGCATCCCACCGGCGCGATTGGCGCCGCGGCTATTGCGTGGCCGGTGGCGCGCGCCATGTTCAAGGGTCGGGTGCGATTGCCTCGCGCCGGTGCTTGGCTGCTTGCTGTCGGGCTGTTCGCGTTGTTTTCGTATCCCGTGCTTCGCAATTTTCCGCCGCCCGTAGGAACTCCGCGCGAGGCGGGTAGGCACGTCTTTAGCGAGTTTGTTCAGTCCCTGGGGCTTTGGGCCGGGTATTTTCCATACGGCTATTTTTTTGGAGATCAGTCTCCGCTTCACAAAATGTTTCCTGAGATCGCGATTCTGATCGCGAGCATCTTTATTGTCGTGGGCTCCACGCGCGCGATTTGGAAGGCTCGCCCTTCGTGGATCAAAGACGTCGCGTTTGCGCACGCGGTGGCCTCGGTGCTGTTGTTCTATTTTTGCCTCAAGGGCCGATCGTTAGCCTTTGCTGGGCATGAACGTTATTTCGTAGCTTTGATCCCGGGCGTCGCGTTGTGCTTGGCGTGGGGATGGGCTCAGGGGTGGAATGAGCGCCGTTTGCGCATCACGCGTGTTTTTGCCGTGGTTTCGTTTGGGGTTTTCGCCGTGCAGCTCTTGCCTGGGTTGGTGCGCGCGGATCAGCAGTCGCATGCGGCTCGTTGGCTTATGAGCGCGTGCCCGCGCGAGAGTTGCGTCGTTTATGCCGAAGGGTTTTGGAACTACTGGACGTTGCGCTACTACTCGCGCGATCGACTGGACATCAACTGCATCGGAGCGAACTGGAAAACCCAGCCCCAGCACGAGCGGCGCGGAAGGCGCGCGGTGGCATGCTGGCACGATAATGCGGCTTCGTTGCAAGACATAACACGTACGGTGGGAGCGCCTCAGGGCACGGTAGAGCGATTTGCGCAGCAGCTGGTGCGTGAGCCTCAGGCCTGCGCTTCGGTCACTGGACGCTAAAGCCGCCATCCACCGAGATCATCTGGCCGGTGAGGTAAGTGTTTTGCTCAGAGCCTAAGAAGAACGTCGCTTCCGCGATCTCAGCGGGCTGCGCCAAGCGCTTGAGCGCCGTCTGAGCGGCGAGCGCCTCGATTTGAGCAGGCGAATTATTTTGTCGCGTCAGATCCGTTTCGACAAACCCCGGGCAAATCGCGTTGCACAGCACGCCTTGCGGACCAAACTCCACTGCCAGCGCGCGCATCAGCCCATTCATCCCGGATTTTGAGGTCATGTAAGCGGCTCGTCCCGGACGGGCTAGGTAGCTGTACACGGAGCTCACCATAACGATGCGGCCCCAGCGTCTCTCGCTCATGAAGCGAGCGGCGTTTTGAGCGAGCAAGAACGTGGAACTGAGATTGACGTCCACGATGCGCTCAAAGTCTTCGAACTTAAGCTCCGTGATCGGAAACACGCGATTCTCGCCCGCGTTGCAGATCAAAACATCAGCTTGGATCGGATGCTTGGCGAGATAGGCTTGCACGGCTTTGGTGTCGCTCAAGTCCAGCTCCTGGCGCTTAGGAGAGATGATCTCGTAGCCTGCCTTGGAGTAGCGCTCAGCAATTGAAGCCCCGATGCCGCGTGCGGCGCCAGTAATGAAGACGGTACGTTTCATCGCTTAGCCCTCCAGCGGGGGAATGATCATGTTGGAATTGAACTCTGCTCGGTCCAGGAACGGCGCCATGTCTTCGAGTGGTGGCGAGATCATGCGGCCGTCAGGCAGCTTGCGCGAGGCGAGCTTGGGAGCGAACGCTTGCTCCAGATCCAAGATGACTTCGCAGATCTGGGGGCCAGGAGCCTCGATCGTACGCTTGATGGCGGCTTCCATCTCGGCGTGCGAAGCGATGCGCGAGTAGGGAATGTCGTAGGCGTGAGCCAGGCGATCCATCGGAGGAAAGCCCAGGCCGCTTTCGGTTCCGCAACCCACGATATTGTCCGGAAAGTAATTGCGCTGCGTCTGGCGGATCGAGTGGTAGCCCTCGTTGTTTAACACGAAGAGCTTGATCGGTAGCCCCAGCGTGCGCATCGTCTGAAGTTCTTGAAGGTTCATCTGAAGCGAGCCGTCTCCGGTGATGCACACGAGGCGCTTGGCATCTAAAGCGACCGCTGCGCCGATGGCTGCCGGTAGGTCGTAACCCATCGAGGCGCAGCCCGAGTTGGTGTAAAGCCTCTGGCCCTTCTTGAGGTGCGCAGCTTGAAAGCTCGTTACGCAAGCCGTGCCGTTGCCGCTGACCACGGGCTCGTTTTCGGGCAGGATCTTAAACAGCGCTTCGGAGAAGCAGTACGGATTGACCTTTTCTTTGAGGTCCCAATATTCGGGAAGCGTAGCGGGGTAGCGTTTCACCTTGTCGCGGCACCACTGGACGTACTTGGTGTGCTCGGCCTTGGGTTTCCAGCCCGTTTGATCGATGGCCTTCTCCAAGGCTTCGAACCAATCGCGCAAATCGGCGTGAACGGGTTGATCGAGCTTCAGCGTCGGCTTGGCAAGCTCCGCCGGATCGATGTCCACCATGACCTTGTAGGCAGCGCGCGCAAAGTTGCCCCACGCGTAGCTGATCTGGCGGATGTTGAGCCTCGAGCCCAACACGAGCAAGAAGTCGGAGTTTTGCACCGAGAAGTTTCCGCCGCGATCGCCCACTGTGCCGGGGCGTCCCGCGTATAAAGGATGGTCGTTCCACAGCACGTCGTGCGCGTTCCAGCAGGTGGCGACTGGGATGCCCAACTTGTCGATGAGCTTGATGAAGCGATCATGCTGGCCCGAGAGCCTGACACCTGCGCCTGCCATGATGATGGGGCGTTGGGATTCGGAGAGGCGAGACAAAGCCTTCTTAGCTTGCTCAAGCAGCGCATCGCCCTTGAGCGAAGGGGTCTCAAGTCTGGGAGCTTCTGCCGCGGCATCAAAGCCTTTGAGCGTAGACGGATCAATGAGCGAGCCTTGGACGTTGATCGGAACGTCGAGCCACACGGGTCCGGGCCGGCCGCTGGTGGCCAGGTAAAGAGCCTTTTCGACGTGGTACCGGATCTCGGAGGCTTCCTTTACTACGACGGCGTATTTGGTGACGGATTCGACCATCTTGATGATGTCGATCTCCTGGTCACCCAACTGGCGCAGCGGAAGATTGGTGCTTCGGACGAGCGTCTCCCATTTAACTTGGCCTGAGATGACGATCATTCCGATCGAATCGACGTAAGCGCCGTACACGCCCGTGATGGCGTTAGTGCCTCCAGGTCCCGTTGTGACGTTGACCGCCGCCAATCGGTTGGTCATCCGGAAATAACTCTCCGCAGCCATCGAGCAGGCTTGCTCGTGGTGGCAGGCTACCGCTCTGAGCTTGGGATGGCGGCCGAAGGCGTCGTTCAAGTGCATCGCGCCGCCGCCAGTGACGAGGAATACGTCTCTCACTCCGGCTTCCGCAAGTTTTTGGGCTACGTAATCGGCGACACGAATTTTGCTCATGCGTTTGCTCCTTGGTGCCAGCGAATGGTGCGCTCGATGGCCTCATCAAATGGAATATGGACTTTAAGCCCCAGCTCTTGCTTGGCGCGCTCAACCGAAGGAACGTAGCGCGTGGGCGGAGCGCCTTGCGGTTTTTTTGCGATTTCGGCCTGAGTGCCAAAGCGCTTGGCGATGCGCCCTGCCAGCTCGGCGATGGTCATGTCGTCGTCCGAGCCCACGTTAAAGGCGCGGTTGGCGGGAGCGGCAAAAAGGATTTCCCAAAGCCAGGCAGCAAGGTCGGCAGAGTAGAGGTAGCTGCGATAAGGCCTGCCATCGCCGCCTACGCGGATGGGGCCGCCTGCCATCCCATCTCTTAGGAAATTGCCTACGGCAAAATGGATGTCCAGCGGGAGGCCCGGGCCTACGAACGCAAAGCCGCGCGCGATCTTGCACGAGGTGCCTCGGGCCAAGCGGCACAGATGTTCGGCCGCACGCTTCCCTTCGGCGTAAGCCGAAGCGGGATTGAGCGGATCGGGGCCGCCGCCGTACTCCTCCGGAATATGTGTGAGCTCGCTGGGCTGTGGGCCATAGACCGCGCCAGAGCTGGTGAGCAGAAAAGTGTGAGCTTTGGCTTGGGCCGCCATCGCAAGCGCCCGGCGAGTGCCTTCGACCACGGTGTCAAACATCTCTTGCGGGGCGTCCTGATTGAGCTGGGCGCTGGCTGGGGTGGCAGCGTGGATCACGTGCGTGAATTCGCCGCGTGGAAAAGCAAAGGCCCGGATGTCGCCTTCGACAAACGAGAGAGCGTCGGTCTTGAGATGCGGGTTGGCATCTAGAAAACTACGTGCCGAGCGCGTCAAGACGACCATCTCAGTTTTGACGCCCAGCTCCTGGCTCGCGTATTTCCACGACTCGATGAGCCAGCGACCGAAAAATCCAGTTCCGCCAGTCACGAAAATCCGGGAATGGGCCAACCCCTTTTTGAGCGATGGCGAGGTCTCCAAAACATGGGAGAGATCTTGCGTGGAATAAGGGCGGTTCACTTGATCCGTTGTGCCCCGGCTGGGGCTGGGTTTCAAGAAATTTGCTTGTTTTGGTCGGGGGTCGTGTGGTCAGATGCGCGCCATGACAGCCGAACTCCCAGGTCAAGCCACCCGTCGCAAGATCCTCGATCTCTCGAAGAACTTCTTCGAAGAAACGCACCAATCCCGCAAATTCGTGCCGGGTGAGACCTACGTTCCGGTCACGACCAAAGTGCTAGATGCCGAGGATCTGGGCATGCTGCTCGAAGCCTCGCTCGATATGTGGCTGACCGCCGGTCGCTTTGCCAAAGAATTTGAAGAAAAATTGC
>JBGAWT010000080.1:0-13166 GCA_044227445.1 Bdellovibrionia bacterium
CCCGTGAATTAACACAGGCGCTCCATCAGTTTGCGCAGCCAAGAGAGCCACTTTTCGTTGACTCACTGGGATGAAGAAGACCATTTCCATGGACCTCATAAGGAAAAACCCCCGCAGCGTTGGGCAGTTATCTAACGCTGCGCCGTGTCTCTGTCAATGCGAATTATCAAATAAATAGAAATATTTCTCATCCTGTGCGATACACGCCCGACTATGTCGTTGAACCCTACAAACTCAACCCAGCCGAACCAAAAAGCCCCTCTTCTGCCCGTCTTTACCAAACCCTTAGTGATTCAAGAAAAAACCAGTCATTTCAGTGAGTTGTTAAAAAATTCACGCGCCGAACTTTTTAAATCCGCTCGCGAATTCTGCTCCCAGGTCAAGCTGGGCATTAGCTATCCTCAATACGCACGGTATGAGGCAGGCCTTCAACTTCCCCCTTTGGAGCTGGCTCTCAAACTCTGCTCCGTACTTCATATTGAGCTTCGCGAAGGAATTCGCTGCTGGGTGATCGATCAAATTCAAGACCCTGAACTCAACGAACAAGCGCAAGCAGCCCTCGCGCAAGGAAGCAAGTCGGATGGCGCAGCGCCTCCTCCTCCAAAAACAGATGCCCGCTTAGGACAAGGCGTTCGCTTGGATGACGTGATCGTTTTCAATCGCTCGCACTTGCGATCTTTCTCACGCGATCCGAGATACCGCGATCTGTTCACTTTTGTGAATTCGTTTGCGGGCACGGAGGGCATGACTCTGAACACCGTGGCTCAAGCGATGGAAATCCCGCTAGCCGAACTCACTCAACTCATGACGGAATTGGACGAACTGGGAGTGGTGATTCTCAAGACACCGACAGGCTCAACCGAGCAGCGCGTATTTGCCGCGAAAAAGAATTTTTATTTTCCGGATGACGAAGATTTTTACGAATTGAGAAACAAGAACCTCAAGCACAACTTCGAATCGATTTTGCAAAACATGTCCTACGCGTCGCTTGCCGAAAAATCGGCCTACCGAGGACTAGTAACGCGAGAGCTGACTCCGTCGCAATTCCAAGAGCTCTCATCGGTCCTTGAGCAATCACTCATGCGAACCGTAAAGATGCCCGAATCGCCTTCTGCGCAAGATGTCTTCAGCATCTGCATCCTGGCAGGCAAGCGATTCAGGCTTCCTCGAAACACTTAGGGCTAGTTATTTTACGACGCAATTCACGAACACGAGCGTCGTGACTTCGGGATCAGCCGAAAAGTTCAGCTGCGCCGAAACTTCCTGATCCTTGACGTAGGGGTGCGTGCCAGCGCTGGCTGCGCGACCACGCTCATCGCTGCTCAAGAAAATGCTCAAATGTCCTTGCCTCGAAACCATCGCATTGAGCGTGAGCTGGTGACCATCCAAAGCGACTTCCCTGCTGATTCGAGCACGCAAGTTAGCTGCCTCCGGCAAATCGAGCTCTTGAGTCACAGTTGGAACGAGCTCGGTCGTGTCGGTTCTCTTGGAGGGAACCCGAGAGTTGCGCTTGAAGGTGTAAATGCAGCTCAGGGCCTTAACTTCAGAAGCAGCGATATTCTTAGTCAATTCCCCAAGACTCTCTGTGGTAGCAGCCATCGCTTTGGTCGCGTTTGCCATGCTTTGAGTCATCTGTGACATAGAAGCAGTGGAGTCATGCATCTCATCCAGAACAACCTCCCCGCCTGCAAAAGCCGTCGAACCCATCAAAAGAATCAATCCAAAGATTTTTTTCATTTTTCACCCTCTTGGTCGTAGTCGGTACCTACAAACCCTATAGGGGTCAACCCAATCCTAAATCTTTGGAAAAAATCCCCGAATCAGCCTAACGTGAAGCGATGAGAAATCGCCGCGCGGTCTTTGGCTTGCTTGGGATGCTATTGGGCTGGTCGCTCGGGGGAGCTACCGAAGCGAAAGCTCAATTTCCGAACTTCACTCTCTTGGCTAACCTCTCGGCGATCTCTACAGCCCAGCTCAACAGCGCGATCGGCACACTTGCGCTGGCAGGCGATCATCGCGCCTATATGTCGGCGGCCGGCACAGGGATGACGGGTTTTGACCTTGGAATTGAAGCCACCGCGTTCATTCCCCCACCCGCCTTCTCTACGGCCGTTCAAGCCCTCTCAGGTTCCGCTCCACCGAGCATCTTGCTGATTCCCAAGATCAACCTTCATAAAGGACTGCCCGGAGGCCTAGACATCGGGATTAGCGTTTTTTATTGGGTCTCCAACGGTCAGCCGCTCTCCACCTTTGGGGGCGACGTCAAATGGACTTTCTTCCAACGCCCCGTTCTACCGGCTCTCGCTATTCGCGCGAGCTTCGACCTCAACAACCTCTGGTTTGCCACCACGAACACCTACGACCTCGACGCTCTCATCTCCTATCCCCTGGTCGTGATCGATCCTTACGTTGGCATCGGAGTTTCCTACTGGAACGGAGCTCTGAGCGTCCCGGTTGGCGCAGGCATGACGATATCCAATTCGACCTGGGGATGGGCTCCCAGGGCTTATGCGGGCTTTCCACTTAAGATGGGAATCTTTAGGATCACCGGCCAAGCCGAATACAACTTCATGACCAATCTCTTCACTGTCGGCGGCAAGGTGAGCTTTGGCTGGGGTTAAGAGCCGGACGGCTTTCATCGTAGTGCTTCTGAGTGCATCGGCTTGCTCCGAAAAATCGGCTGGCGATGTCTGGCGCTGGATCGGCAATCGGCTGGGCATCGGCGCAACCTCCGGAAACGGCGCAAAGGACCCTCAAAGCGAGGCGGAGCTTCAGTCGCTTCAAAAGAGCAAATCCAACGCCGAGTTTCTTCAAGAGGCATTTCGCATCGTTTGGCTTGAGGAGCCTGGCGACAAAGCGGACTTCGTGCAATGGCTCGAGGCCCTCAACCAGGGCGCTTCGTTCGAAGGCGTGTACAACGGCTTTACGCGCTCCACCCACTACCGAGAGCTAGAGCTTCAGAATCGAGGGGCCACCGTGAGGGCGCTCAAGGCGTTTGCCGAAGAGTTAACGATCCTCACGCTCGAGCTTCCTAGGCCCACACGATTTCAAAGCTCAGCTGCGGGCCCCTTGCCTGAACGCGTGGACCGAAGCTTCGAAGTCGACTCCGACGACCCAAGCGTGGACTTTGGGAACGAGGATAAGGATTTCGGAAAAGGCGCTGACGGCAAGATCGACCCCCGAAAGCTTCAAGAGGAGTACGCCCGAGTCTTTGTGGGGGCTTCGGTCTTCACCCTCAAGCGAGTTCTGGGCGAAGAAGCGATGAAGGTCATCGCGCGCAAAGGCGAGTACCGCGAAAAGCTAGCCGAATGGTACTCGCGCTGGGTCGTACGGATCTGCACGCAACGAACCGTGGACTTTGGTCTCCCGCTGCGCAACAAGCCCGATGAGTCGCTTCACTATCGATGGGCGCTTCAGGCCTCCAATGATCGGCTTTTATGGGAAACCCTCAATCGGTTGCATCGCGTGATCAACGCAGCTAATCAGAGATAACTATGAGCGACCATCCCGTCATTATCACTTGCGCAATCACCGGGGCCGAGACCACGCGCGAACGCCAGCCCAATTTGCCCATCACGCCGCAGGAACAAGCGCTAGCCGCGCGGGATGCCGTGGCAGCAGGCGCCTCGATCATCCACCTGCACGTGCGAGAGGAAGACGGCAAACCCTCGCAACGACCTGAGCGCTTCAAAGAAGCGATCGACGCCATTCGAAAGGCCGCGCCCGGAGTCATCATTCAGATCTCAACGGGTGGCGCCATCGGAGAGAGCATCGAAAATCGCGCTAAGCCCTTAGCGCTCAAACCGGAGATGGCCTCGCTTAACGTAGGCACCATGAATTTTGGGGATGATGTTTTCTGGAACCACCCTAAAGATGTCGTGGGACTTGCTGCCAAGATGAAAGAAAACGGCGTCATGCCCGAGCTTGAGATTTACGAGGCGGGAATGCTTGAGCAGGCCTTTAAGCTCAAGCAAAAAGGCGTGATCTCCGATCCCATGCACGTTCAATTCGTCTTAGGCGTGCCCGGCGGAATGTCAGGCGAGCCGCGCAACTTGCATCACCTCGTGAGCATGCTGCCCGAGGGAATTCATTGGGGTGTAGCAGGAATCGGCCGCTACCAACTCCCGCTAGCGGTCCAAGCCCTCGTCATGGGTGGGCACGTACGCGTCGGATTCGAAGACAATATCTTTTATAAGAAGGGCGAGGTCGCCCAAAGCAACGCTCAGCTCGTCCAGCGCATCGCGCGACTGGCTTCGGAGCTAGGTCGCCCTGTCGCCTCCACTGCTGATGCACGCAGGCTCCTTGGCCTCCGCGGATGAGTTGGCTAGCACGAGCTTAAATCGCGCGTCGTACTTTCCTTTTGCGTGAAGATTGCAGCAGGTCAGACAAGCTACCTGTCCTAGGCGCTTGCGAGCCGCGAAATCCTTGCCGCATGCGGGGCAGAAATATCGATATCTCGTGGGAGAACGACGCGGCACCGTGTTGTAGCGCGAAGCCCCCAGCTCACGGAGCTTAGAATGAAACTCCGGCGTGTGTCCAAAGGGCCTCTGCCTGAGCCAAAGCCAGTAATGAATCATCTCGTGGGCAATGGTGTCCAAAGCCAACACATGCGCTTCTTTTTCTTCAAGCAAGTAGCGCGCGATCTCGATGCGAGGTGGGTGGCTCCTGAAAAACTTGCGGCTTCCGGGAACAAACCGCCCGGCACTAGAGCGCAGGCGGGAATTCCAGACGAGGATGGGTTTCAAAAGAAAGCTGTCGAAAAATGCCCCATTGATCGCCTCAAAAGCTTCACCGATCCAGGAGCTTAGCGCCGCGTCGTAATTTCGACCGGCTTCCGAAGAGCTCGAGCTCGCGGGAGTCTTGAATCCTGGAGGAACCAGGGGGAGGGGCCGAGTTTTTTGAAACTCGTCTGCGACATGGCGCACCTTCATTCTTACCACGAATGAGAGCATACTACTGAGAGCCCCAGGAGGCCAGAGATGAAACCCCGGATTTCGGTCAGCCGTTCTCTGTTTGCTATGTGCGTGGTGCTTTTAAACTCGGGCTGTCCTTCGTTCTTTTCGCCTACGATGCCTCCGCCATCGAACCCCGCGGATGGCTTAGTAGCAGGCCCCAAAGCTTCGGACGGATCAGGCCCCGCATATTACACAGGTCGCTACTCCTTTTGGCTACCCGCCTCGGACCTCAGGCTGCTCGAAAAACTCTCCATCGTAGGTCCCATGGAACTCGATGTTCAAGGCACCGCCACTTCGGACACGCTTTCGATCGACCTGGAAATCCGAGTACCCGCTGACTCACCACAGGCCGCCGCAAATACCTACACCCAAAGCCTGCTCCAAAAGTCAGTTTTTGGGGTGAACGCCATGACCATTCAAGTGCCCGGTCAGCTCTGCGCCCGAGGTAACGAAGTCGTCAGCGAAGCATGCCCCGTTATCTTGCGAGTTCACGTCCCAAAGACCGTCCCACTGAGTTACGGGCTAGCATGGGGTGGGAGCGCTCGGATTCGTGCGATCTCATCTAACCTCGTGACTTTGGTGGCTCCCGAGCAGGGATTCCTACGAGCCTATGGCGTTTCGGGCGATATCGAGATCCAAGGTGGGGGCCCAGGGTTTTCGGCCATCTTTCATGACGTAGGGCCGCTGATGGGTTTTCCGCTGAGCGCAGGGTCCTTTACTTCGCGCCTAGGCGCCTGGAATACGCTGGTGCTCTCCAAGATTGGCGGCAAGGTTCGCGTGCTGCCTACCGCAGGCGGCGAAGTTCCTTATTTTTCGCTCGATGGGGCGTTGATCGATCGCCTCCCATTTGAGAAGCCATAGGGCGTGATGGATCTCCTCAAAGGACTCGACTGGCATGCGCTTGTCGAACTCGCATGCCAGCAAGCGCTCACCGCTCCTGCTCAAATACAGCTGAGACTTTTGGGCGAACCCTCTCAATGGGCCTCCACGCCCGAGCAAGCAGCCTGGTGGCAAACCGAAACGCAAGAAGCGCGCGGACTGTTAGATAAACCCGCTCTTTGGGGGCCCCTGTCTCCTCCCCAAGGCGTTGAGGTCTTGGCCGCTCCCGAGCCGTTGATCGAACGATTGGAGCGAGGCGCCGCACTTGAGATCGCGGAGCTCGCTCTCATACGACGATGGATTCGCGCCTCTGAGGCGTGGCGCACACTTCCCCAAGAAGACTTTCCTGCCGGGCGGTTTCGAGCATCTGTGAGTGGGCTCCCGATTCTGAGTGAGCCTGCGCGCGAGCTTGCTCGAATTCTCACCGATGAAGACGAGCTCTCGGAGCGCGCAAGCCCGAAGCTTGCTGAGATCTCCCAATCCATTCGCGAGATGAGACGCACGCTCGCGACCAAGCTCGATCAGACGCTCAAAGAGTGGGAGCAAAAGGGCGTGCTTCAGGACACCTACACCGACGTTCGCGACGGAAGGTACGTTCTGCCGGTTCGCATCTCCGCGCAATCGGAGATCGAAGGCGTTTTTCACGAAGCCTCGGTGAGCAAGCAAACCGTGTTCGTCGAACCTGCTGACATCGCCCCGATGAACAACAAGCTCAGGCAGCTTCACAATGCTCGGGTTGAAGAGATCGCAAGAATCCTGGCTGAGTGCTCCCGACTACTCTCCAAGCATGTTGCAGCGATCAAGGCTGCCGTAGTCACCTTGTCTCACTGGGATGCCGTGAGGTCCAAAGCGAGGCTTGCGCGCCGGTACGGAGGACAGCCGTTGGCGCTAGGAGCGTCTTTTGTACTGAGGGACTGCGCGAATCCGCTTCTGTACTTCTCCCTAGAGCCGGCTGCGATCGTCACTAACGATCTAGAGTGGGATTCAAAAAAACGCTGCCTCCTGCTCACGGGACCCAATACGGGCGGTAAGACCGTTTTCCTCAAGACCCTGGGGCTGGCATCTATCGCATCGCGCACCGGATTTGCTTTTCCTTGCGCAGCCGGGGCGACGGTTCCCTGGTTTGACCAGATCTTGGCAGATCTAGGTGACGAGCAGTCCATCGAAGCGTCGATATCGACCTTCTCGGGACACCTGATTCGAATTCGCGAATTCTTATCACGCTCCGGACCTCGCACGCTGCTCTTACTAGATGAGCTAGCCTCAGCGACGGATCCCGAAGAAGGCGCCGCGCTCTCTCGCGCGCTCGTGGAGCACTGGCTCGGCCAAGGCGCGTGGTTGGTAGCCACCACTCACGATCCAAGGCTGAAGTCCTTCGCTCTTTCGGACGATCGCATCTTGGCCGCAAGCCTGGGCTTTGACGAAGCGTCATCTAAACCACAATACCGAGTAAGGCTCGGAGTCGTGGGTCGATCGCGCGCGCTTGAGACGGCTCAGCGCCTGGGCCTGCCAGAGGTCGTTCTAACCTCGGCACGCCAGCATTTGGCACAGGGCTACCAGCGCATGGAAGAAGTATTAGAACGCCTAGAGCGCGACTTGGCCCAAGCCGCGCGCGAAAAAGAAGAAGCCGGCGCCGCGCTTGCTGAGGCCGACTCCATGCGTAAGCAGTGGCTCGAAAAAACTCAAAACGCGTTTGAGCAATTGGTCGCGCAAACCCGCATGAAGCTCAGGCGTGTACTCGACCAAGCGCAGGTGCGAGTTCAAGAGCACCTGCAGCGCATCGAAGCGGCAAAGACCGAAAAGGCTCGCGAAGAAGCCCGGCGCGAGCTCTCTGCCCAGTTCAAAAGCTCGCTCAACGAAATCGAAGGGGCGGTCAACGAAGCCGCCCCCGAGCTTGCGACTCCCACCGTGCAGCGCGCGACAGGCGAAGTTCCTCAACCTGGCGACCGAGTGCGCGTACTCAAGTGGAAGAGCATCGGCGAGGTCATGGAGATCCTCGAGGAGCGCGGTCAATGGCGAGCCAAAGTCGCCCTGGGTAAAATCCAGATGGTCTTGAGCGCTGACGAGATTGAGCTCATCAAAGACGGAAAGAAAAAGCCTGCGCTAGCCCGCGTTCAGATTGATGCCGGACCCTCGATGGGTCAGCAGATCGATCTGAGGGGAATGCGCTTTGAAGACGCCATGGGGGAGCTGGAGCGCTACTTGGATTCGGTGTTTCGGTCGCGCTCTTACACCGAAGTGTACGTCATTCATGGATTAGGCACTGGAGCGCTGCGCGAAGGAACGAGGGCGCTTTTAGGAAAGCTTCCCTACATTCGCTCTCACTCGGACGGAGGAGCTGCGGGAGGTGGCGCAGGTGCGACGCGAGTCGAGCTGGAGTGGTAGCTAGTCGGCCGAGACGGTGACGATTCCACCGAGCTCGTAAGCGTTGATGTCAGCTAAACCCATGCTGCCTTCGCCGACGGGCTGTTTGAATTTATATCGAGTGATCGCGCCCTGAGGGCCCGCTTTGAGCGACAGTCCCTTTCGTGGTTTGATCACGAACAAAATCTGAGCTTTACCCGTATCAATGCTCTCTAAGTTAGAGGACGCCAGGAAATTGAATTGGTGGCCGCCTTCGCCAAAAACCTCATAACCAATTCCATCGGCAACGGTTGAGAAAATCATCTGATGGCTTACAGCAGCCTCAATCTTGGGACCAAAAAAAGCCTTAACCGACTCACCCTCGCCCAGTTTGGTTAGGCCCGCTGAAGCCTTAGCTCGAAGGTTTGCAGCGATGACCCAAGCCATCACTTCTCCCCAACCGACTCTCTCCCCGCCTTTAGCTACGTAGACAACCATGGGGCCCGTGCTTAGAGAGGCATCAAAGGTATTCACGACATCCTTGCCTTGAGGATTTGGGAGAAGGCTCACTTGCCCTTCGAGCTTAGCCGTGGAGTAATCCAAAGAAATTCGGTGCACAGAATTGTTGATGCTTCCCGTGAGGACTTCTGTCATCTCCAGTGATGGAGCCGAAAGCGCGCCGCGCAAGCGCAGCAATCGCTCGCTGAAGGCCGAATCAAGATTGAGGACGCTTCGAATGGGCCTGAGATTGAGACTAACACCGGCGGTTCCGGCAACTCCTTGGTCCGTTCCAGCGACGCCGGCGGTGCCTTCGGCCGATACTTTGTCCTCAGCGAGAGACAGGCCAGGAACCATCATCAAGGAAGCCAACAAAAACAGCGCACGAAACTTCATAGCGCAAACGCTCCTCTACTAGCGGGCTCCCAATGCAGCGCCCGTGCCATGGGCAGATACGCTTGGTTATTAAATAATTGATGCTTAAAGACTCCGATGGACACGCCACCGAACACTCCCCTCTTGAGTGTCTAAAAGTTCGACACCCTTTTGGCACCAGGGGGTCTAGGCCGGCCCAAAACCCCCTTCCAGCCTGGCATCCACCTTGCTCTACTATCCTTATAGAAGGGGTCTTTTAGGCCATGAATCGCGGCGGATTTTTGCCCGTCATCCAAAAGCATCCGGAAGCCAGGATTTTCAGGTTCCTGGGGCTCGTGGCCGTCGTGTCTTTTCTGGGCGTTCAAGCCCGAGTTCATAGCTCTATCGAGCACACTCACGGGTCTAATCGAGCGGGGCCTTCAAAAAAACAAACTGCGATTCCCGCTCCCGAGTGGGGAGGAATGAGCGGATGGGATTCGACCATCCGAAGAGACTCGCCTACCGCTTTGGAACAAACGGATCATCTGCAAGCGCTCTCCTTGCTGCCGCCTGAGTTCAAATTGAACCTCGTGGATCGCAACGGGGGACTCATGCTTCAGCAGGCTTACTCGGACATGAACCGAGGCTATGAGCTCAAAGAGAAGTTCGGGCTGCTGGATAACTACTCACGCCAAGAGCACACCAAGCAGCTGCAGGATCTATCGCAATCCGTGTGGTCGGACCTTCGCAATCGCCAGGTCGAGCAGGCGCGTGGGATGGTCATCAAATCTCCATTTGCCGCCAGTGCCACAAAGGCTGCGCGCTACATCCCAAAACCCATCGCAATCCTGTTGTTTGCAGCGCACGCGATTTATTTCGGCAATGTTCTGAACTGGGATGTGGGACCGGCTCGGTTCTCGACGATGGCCGACGTCCAACAGCGCAAGTCCATCATCGGACTTTCGCATCCGCTCGTGAACACCTCCGTTCGTTTCCAGGCCCTTAATCCGAACACCCTGGACCCCGCGACCGGACAGACGACCCCGAACAACGGCCTGTACACCTTTCAATACGAGCTTTCGTTAGGTCACACGATTCCGGATCTGGGGCTTACGACGGGATTCTCGTACATCAATACTTCAGACGCCTTCAGCGCTCAGGTCAGTCAACCGCTGCTGGTTCCTAACCTCACCGCTACACTGAGCGCGGTGACGCCCATCCCGCGCGGAAACGGTCCGACGCTCATTCAGCCCAATCAGTCGATTCGCTTGGACTACGGAATTAGGTTTTAAAGCGAAATTTTCCTAACTTCTGTGAGTACCGGACATCCTACTTCGCGTAGCATCCTGCTACGCGACCCTGCTGATGCAGGGTTGTCCTTCTCGGGCTCCTGCCCTCGAAGCCTTCGTCACCTCTTTGAGGCCAGGATAGCCGAAAAGTGTGGTGGTCCGCTGGACCATGCCGGAGCGGGACACGTAGACAAACCAAACGCGAGCCGTCCTGGCGCGACGAATACTCACAGAAATTAGGAAAATTTCGCCTCGTCGGAGAAAATTCAAAGAGGGATATTAAATACGAGAGCCGCAAACCAGCTCAATAGCCCCGAGACGATCGGGATGGTGAAATTGTCATCCATCTCCAACGGCAAAAGCTCAGCGGCTCCGCCAGCAAGTCCCGCCCAGAGTGAAAACGCCAACAGCCCAATCGGGCTAGCCGCTTGAGCCCAGCCTTGAGTGATCCCAAAGCACATCGCTAAAGCGATGCACGAAAGCACACCAGCCAGAGTTCCTAACGCCGATTTTCCATTTGAGAATCGGTAACCGTATTGGCCGTACATCACGCCTAGAAGCGATGCGATCGGATCACCGACAGCGAGGAAAAGGATCGATAGGATCGCGATGGCCTTTGGAAAAAAAGCGATCGCCAGGGCTGCCGACGCCAGATAAGGCGCCACCCCGCTGATGCGATTTACTTCGCACGAGCGCATCAAAGGACCCCAAAAGCGCAGAACCTTTTCGTTGAGTCCTGGGTGTTTTAGACGCAGTGTTTCCACGGCAATATTTACCAGGAAAACCGTCATCAACATTCCGACGCCAACCCAGCGCTGAATGCCGCCCCAGTAGAGAAACGCGATCATGCTTCCCATCGTGACGTGCCACATCTTGCGAAGCAGATGCAGATCGCCTCTAAGCGACAATCTGAAAGAAATTGCTCCTTTAGGTGCGAAAATGTTTCTTTTGATCATGCGTTTGGGTTCTGAATTCTTTTCGGATGGAGCGTCACGAGAGTTGACTGAGCAATTTAAATGCCATGCGCA
This sequence comes from Bdellovibrionia bacterium, assembly GCA_044227445.1. Lineage (GTDB taxonomy): Bacteria > Bdellovibrionota > UBA1018 > UBA1018 > UBA1018 > JBGAWT01. The sequence continues at coordinate 11,347 of JBGAWT010000080.1, forward strand.
GCGCGTCATTTCCTCTTAAGCCTCCTCTTTATTGCAGCTGAGCAAGCCAATCAAGGGGAGTCGCGTAAGCGACTGCACATTCCAGTACCCAATGAGTAGCCAGCTACGCACTTGACCGCCTCTTACAATCCGTACATCCTTGTAAAAGGAAGAAGGCGGGCGTCCATGGAAGGCACAGCCAACCTCGCCGCGAAGACCTCTTGGCCGGAAGCCGAGGGCGCGCGAGTCAAACAAATTTGGGCCGTTGGTGGTGGTAAAGGTGGCGTGGGCAAAAGCCTGATCGCATCGAGCCTTGCTATTTCGCTCGCGCGCTCAGGACAATCTGTCGCCGCTATCGATTTAGATCTGGGCGGCGCTAATCTTCACACGACTTTAGGAGTGGATCTGCCCAAGCAAACGCTAGGGGACTTCCTCTCCGGGCGCGCAGACTCGCTTGAGCGCTGCATGGTTCCCACGAGCATCGGGCAACTCTCTCTCATCAGTGGCGCGCAGGACTCCGTCACCGTCACGAACATCTTAGACACTCAGAAGCGCGATCTCGTGGCCCAAGCCCGCAAGCTTCCAGTCGATTACGTCATCTTCGATCTGGGTGCCGGCACGTCGTTCCACACTTTGGATTTTTTCTTAGCCGCTGACTTAGGCGTGATCACGGTTCTTCCAGAGCCTACCTCAATCGAAAACACCTATCGTTTTATCAAGAGCAGCTACTATCGACTGCTCGCCTTGCTTCCTTCGCTCAAGGATGTCAGGCCGCTGGTGGACATGGCGATGGACTCAAAAAACCCTTTGGGCATCCGATCCCCTGCCGATCTGTTTCGCGAAATCGGCCGCGCTAACCCGCCTGCACTCGAGATATTGAAGGCCGAAATCGATCGTTTTGCGCCTAAGCTCATCGTCAACCAGGCTCGCACCCAGGCAGACGTGGACATCGGCCACAGCATCCGCACTGTATGTAAAAAGTATTTCGGAATTGAGATGGATTACGTAGGTCACCTCGAATACGACAGCAGCGTTTGGCAAGCAGTGCGTCGTAAGAAGCCCCTGATGGTGGAGTTCCCCAACTCCCGCCTCGTCTCGAGCGTGGATCAGATCACCCAACAGCTACTTCTTCGTTACGGCCACCAGAAAAATGAGCTAATCTCTGGAGGTCATGGGATTAGCGGGGTTTTCTGACGCGCTTACGCACTACGATGTCCTTGACGTCTCGCCTGACGCGACGGCGGCCCAAATTCGCGAAGCCTATTTCAGATCCAAGACGACCTATCAACGCGAGAACGCCGCCCTCTACTCGTTGATTTCGACCGAAGAACGCGACGAAATCCTCAAGAAAATAGAAGAAGCCTATCTCGTGCTCTCCGATAGCGATAGACGCCGCGAGTACGACCAAGCTCACGGATTGCTTTCGATCTCGCCTGACGCGTGGATGGCTCCCAAACGACCGATGTTTTTTCCGCCCGAAGAAGACGAAGGCTCGATGCCTTCGAGCGGCGACGAAGAACTCATGGTCGCGCCTACGACAGAAATTCCCGTGCCCCAGCTCGTGCCTACGGCCCCTGTGGTACCTCTTCAGAACACTCCTCCGCCGGAAGAACCTACCAAGCCCGCGCCTCCCGCTGCAGCCCCTCCCACGGAGAGACCCGCAGCGCTTCGAAGCGCCCTGGGACTTTTGTTTGTCACCGATCTGGACCCTGAGCTCAAGCGACGCTTAGACGTCGAACGCGAATGGCCTGGTGGCTTTCTCAAGCAACTCAGGGAGTCCCAGCACATCTCGCTCGAAGAGCTGGCCGAGGTGACCAAGATCTCCAAGACTCACTTGCGCG
>JBGAWT010000081.1:0-14978 GCA_044227445.1 Bdellovibrionia bacterium
TACGGTCGCGATCCAGCCCATCCCAAAAACGACCGATGGGAATGGATACGCGATCCGCACCGAACTGTTCTTTGAGACGACTCCACGGAGCCTCACTAATGCGCGGATCTAGGCTCCAACCAGGCAAAACGAGCAGACCGCGAGCGGCCTCCGGAAAGCGCGCCGTGAATTCCCAAAACTCCTCCCAAGTCAGGAACCCCTCTCCCTTGGGCTTACCCGCGTGCGTGGCGGTGGCAAGCCGGCACATCAGCCCATAGCCCTTGCGATCGATTGCTAAAAGCGTGAGCAGGGCCGAAGGAGCTTGCATCACGATCTCAATGCCCGTGATGAGATGAAATCCAGGTTTGGTGCGCGCTGCAACGAACGCCTTGGGAATTCCGTAGACCCCGTTGACGTCAGCGATGCCTAAAGCGTGAAGCCCGAGACGCTCGGCCTCATCCACCATCTCGTCGGGATGGCAGGCTCCCTGCAAAAACGAATAATGCGTGCGAGCCTTGAGCTCGGCAAACTTCCTGACGCCCACAACCCCTGCTCAATCAAAGTACCCATGCAGGAACAGCCCTGCCGCTTGTGCCTCACCTCGGCCCCAAAACACCCAAAGACGCTGCCCTTGCTGAGTCCAAGCTTCGTAGTAAGCGCGCCGCAGGGGTTCGGGCTCCCACCATTCGGAGGACATCCGCTCGGGTCCTTCCCAGTGGGTGATCTTAAAGCGTTGGCCGTGCTCGCTGACCCAATCCGCACCGACCACTCGAAGCGCGGCAGAGCCCCCTGCCGCAAGTTCCAGCCTCAGGGGCTGACGTAAAAGAAGCGCAGGCCTTCGGGGCCTCAATTCCAAAGGCCTGCGGGTTAAGATCGCGCTCTCCTCTTGAACGACAGACCGAGAGCGATGGGTGGTTCGCTCGGACTGTCGTTCAGGGCGATAACGATCTGCCAATTTCCATTGAAAGATGCGCTCCTGCCCCTGCTCGTCTTTTCCGAGCTGGGCCGAGAGTCGCCCCAGCACTGCTTGCCAGTGCTCGGCGCGCTCTTCGTCGTGATCGGTGATCCAGTTGCGCTGGACCTGCGATCCGGGGGTCATCTCCAAAACCTCGAATTCGATCTCGCGAATAGGTGCGCCCAGCGGGCGTCGCTCCAACTCTCGCGCTACACGCTCGCGTATGACGGGCAAAAGCCCCGCGCTCGTGGATTGGGGAAACGCCAACGACCATTCCCAGGTGCGCTCCAAATCACGATCCGAGACGTGTTCCCAACCCTCGACTCGCAGCCGGAGTGCAACGCGAGATGCGCGTTGCGCCCGGCCGCGGAGTCGAAGAAGAGCGCGATCCATCAAAGCTTTGATCACAAACACCGCAGGTCCCAGCGCGTCGCCCTCGTTCTTGCGGCGATCACTCTCGGTGAGCTTGAGTTTTTCTTCCCACACACCCTCGGCTGCGATCTCGAGATCCGAAAAATCCATGCGCTCAACGAGTTTTTCGGGCGGCTCAAAGCGTGGCCATGCAGGCTCGCGATCTCCCCAGATCCGACCCATGAGCTCCAGTCCCCATGCGCCCATGCGCGAGGCTAATGTTTTTTTAGGCAGCTCGGCGAACTCTCCTAACGAACGTACGCCCAGATCCTCAAACGACGCGCGCCAAGCGATGATCTTGCGCGCCAACTCGGGATCGGGTTGCGAATCAAAAGGCGCCAGCAAATCCGAGAAGGTCTCCAGCCCCAAGTCGCTCCACTCAGGAAATCGGCAGCGAATCTCGTAGCGCGCAGCCACTAGCGCAAGCGGTGCGGTGTCAGCTACGGCCACTCGTAAAACCGGCAATCCCAACCGCCGACCTAGCGCTTGCACGCGCAGAGGGAAACTTGCTTCGGGAAAGAGGTGATGGCTTTTGCCGATTTCTAAAAAAATCGCCTCACGTCCTCGAAGTGCGATCACCGGAGAGAATCGCCCCAGAGATTCGGCCAGAGCGAAAAACAGAGGCTCGGCATCACGCACGGCCAAAAGACTCATGCTGGGCTCAACCCAAATGCAAGCAACTCGTCTGCGGCTCATCGAGCGACCTCCATGGAAAATTCGGGACTACGTTGCGAACCCCATTTCAAAATCGAAGCCTCGCCGTCTTGAACCCAAAGCTGGATGCCGATTGGCCATGCACCCACGCGCGTAGGCTTTTCTTTGAGCCAAAAAAGAAGGCTGCGCGATTGGCGCGCCAAGATTTGAAGCCTTCGAAGCTCCGTCTCTTGCGCATACGCCGCACCCGAGGCGTCGGCCTGAAACACGATGACATCCAGTGCTTGGGATCTGAGTAAAGGATGCAAGCAGCTCCAAAGCTGCGCCGTTGGAGGCTCGATGACCCACAGGCGATCCAAGAATTGTTGCGGGTCTTTGATTCCCGATTCGCGCGTGAAAAACGCGCCCGGATCCAGCACCCGCTCTCGGTCGCCCTGCACCCACGCGACTCGGAATCGCGGGTTCTCGCTTAGGAATGAGAGCAGGAAATGCGTCTTGCCACCGCCCCAGGGGCCCGCCAGCTCGATGAACTGGCCGCGCGGGAGGCCTTCCTTCCCCTCCAGACCTGCTCGTTTCAGGGCGGGCTGAAGCGCCGTGCACGTGCAGAACTCCAGAGGGGAAGCGGTTGTTGTGGTGGGTGGGGAGGAAAGTTTTAAGCTTGATAAGGTAACCATACACATGTATGGTATTCAAAGAATCGGCGCTTGGGAAGGGCCGAAACGAAAAAATTTTCGGGGTCTTTGTGGAGCGAGGCGAAGCTGGACCCCCATCGGCAGTACCTAGACGTGATTTTCTGAAGCCAGTCCCTCTGCCCTGAGGGGACTCGCATCATGGGGATGCGAGAGCTTCGGAAGATCAACTCTAGGTACTGCCAAAAATTACAGATATATAAGGACGACGTGAGTGCGCATCTAACCGCCAAACAGGCCAAGATCTTAGAGTTCATTGAGGAGACGTGGAGCATCACGTCGCGTGCACCCACGTACCGCGAGATCGCATCCCATTTTGGATATGACGCCGTGGGCACCGTCCAGGATCACGTGCGAGCACTCAAGCAAAAGGGATTTTTAGATCAAGAAGGTAAGCGCAGCGCACGCGGACTGAAGCCCTCACATCTGGCTGAAGTAAAATCCATTCCGCTACTGGGTAGCGTGCCCGCAGGACACCCGGTTGAGGCCATCGAAGATCGACGTGGGGTGCTGGCGTTTTCTCCCCCCACGGGACGCGCAAGCAAAGCCGCACCCTCCGAAGACACATTTGCACTCAAAATTCGCGGCGACAGCATGGAAGGCGCCGGCATCTTGGACGGAGATTTCGTGATCGTTAGGCGCCAGGGCGATGCTGAGAATGGCGAGATCGTGATTGCCATGATCGATGGCGAAGCCACGTGCAAGCGACTCGAAAAACGCGGCGGACGCGTCAGGCTCATGCCCGAGAACCCTCGCTACGAGCCCATCGAAATTCCACCGGGCCTGCTCAACTGCGTGCAAGGCAAAGTCCTGGGCGTGCAGCGCTTTTACTGACATTGACACCCCTCACGATGCTCTCTACTTTAATGAGCAAGCCATGGAGATCCTCATCCTTCTATTGAGCTGGGTGACTCAACCCGCCCAAGCTGAGCAGCTCGACCCGATTCCGTACGCCCAGTGCCTAGGTGAGGCGGGCGCTCAGCCGATGAGTCATCGGACCGTCGATATCTACGAATTCGGACTCACGGATTTTCTGCTTCCCTACCTAGCCGTGTACTCGGGCGACCGGCTTCCGGCCCCCATCATCACGCAGATCCAGCAAATCGCCCATTGGCGCTGGGCACAGCGATTCGAATCCGCGGAATCCTGCTTGGCAGAACGCCTGGCCCAAGAGGCCCCCAGAGGAGAAGCTCTCGACCCCGGCCAAGCCTTCGCCTGGTCGCACTCGTGCTGCCTGCAATCCGACTCCAGGCACGATGATCTTTTTTGCGCAGGCCTGGTGGCCCACAATGTATTTCGAACTCTCGGGCGTTATCCGCGCGGCATCGAGCGCACTCTGGAACTCGAAAAAAACGGCGACATCCGAATCGGTGCGGGAACCCGCGACTACAACCCCGAGTGGTTCCGCAGCCAGGAAAAGCTTTGGATCGAACGCTCCAGCCAAATCGCCGAGCGCATGATCTCCATCCGAAAAGACGGGGGCGGTGACAAGTGGGGAGAATGGTACCACTCGTTTGGAGTGATGGCTTATACCTGGCGAAGCGTCGCGCTAGGGATTCCCGTCTCTGTGGTCAAGGCCGAGGTGCGGGCGAGCCACTTAATCGCCCCCGCTCCCCCGTTCATCCCCATGTTCTGGGGCCCAAAATCCCAGATCGATCTGGAGTCCATTCGAATCGCGGTACTGCTTCACCGGGGCGTCCAAAGCCCCACCCTTTCTTGCCGCGATCGCGACGCTTACCTTCAGTAAGCGAACTCAACCTTGACTCCCAGACCAGCAATCAAGTACCGCCAAGAGACACATGAACTCGGCACTTCTTCTCTTCCTTGGATTCTTCATTGGAGCGATCGGCACCTTAATCGGAACGGGAGGAGGATTTCTTCTCGTTCCTGTTCTGCTGTTTCTTTATCCGCAGGAGTCGCCGGCAGTGATCACTGCGATCTCATTGGGAGTAGTGGCGATCAATGCAGCAAGCGGCACGGTGGCGTATGCGCGTAAGCGCCGCGTGGACTGGAAATCGGGGATCCTATTCGGCACCGCTGGAATTCCGGGGGCTCTTCTCGGGGTAAGGCTCAACGACCTTATTCCCCGGATGGTTTTTGAACGCGCCTTCGCAGCTTTCATGACGGTCATCGCCATCTTGCTTCTGTTCAAAAAACACGACGAAGATAAAAGCCGTCCGCACAAAAAAGGGGACTTCGCGCGAACCCTCAAAGATAAAGCGGGACGCACCTATCGATGGAACTATTCACTTCCCATAGGTCTTGGAATTTCTGCGGTGGTGGGAATAATCTCAAGCTTTTTAGGAATCGGCGGGGGCGTGGTTCATGTGCCAGCCCTCTCACATCTGCTTTTCTTTCCGGTCCATATCGCGACTGCGACCTCTCACTTTACTCTCTTGCTCACGGGGGCCACCGGGGTAGCTAGCCACGCTCTTGATGGTTCACTCGCTCCAGCACTTGGCCGCCTGCTGTGGCTCGCACCGGGCGTCATCCTAGGCGCGCAGCTGGGCGCAAAACTCTCCGACCGAGTCAAAGGCAGGATGATACTCAAGCTTCTAGCGGTCGCCCTCTTGTGTGTGGCTGCGAGATTGGCACTCAAATGAAATCCCTCACCCCAAAAGACTGGCTCCTCAATCCCAGCTCGTGCCCCGGCTTTAAGCGACACGAAGAGGTCGCTCGCCTCTCGAGAAAGCGCGCGATCCACCACACCGAATACCTTCGTGCGCATTCCCTCGCGTTACGCGCTCGTGAATATCACGGACCATGTCGAGGAAACGATCGCTCGCTCGCGCGTGACCGATGGAATGGCGCTGGTGAGCGCGATGCATATCACCGCAGGCGTGTATATAAATGATGCGGAAGGCGGCTGGCTTCACGATATCGCAGGCTGGATCGAGGGCCTCGCACCGTTTGGGCACGATTACCGCCACCATCAGACGGGCGAGGACAACGGCGACGCCCACCTCAAATCCTATCTTACCAACCACGCGCTCACCGCTCCGATCACTCAAGGGCGCTTGGACTTCGGGACCTGGCAGCAGATTTTTTACGCCGAGTTTGACGGCAACCGCGACAAACGCATTTTAGTAAAGGTGATGGGAATATGACTCAGCAGCAAGAAACACAGATCAAAGCCAAGCTCGCTGAAATCGTGGCCGGAGTGAATGATCCGGGCCACGACCTCTCGCACTTTGAGAGGGTGGTGGCCAACGCCCGTAAAATTTGTGCTGCAGAGGGCGCGCGCGAAGATGTTGTCGTTCCGGCGGCCTGGCTGCATGACTTTGTGATCGTTCCTAAAAACGACCCCAGACGAAAAGAAGCCTCGCGCCTCTCTGCGCGTGGCGCTTCGGAGTTCTTAAAGAGCATTGGCTATGAAGAGACGTTGATCGCTGACATCGCTCACGCCATCGAAGCCCACAGCTATAGCGCGGGGATCACTCCACGAACGCTCGAAGCGAAAATCGTCCAAGACGCCGATAGGCTCGACGGACTAGGCGCGATCGGCATCGCGCGCTGCTTTACGGTGGGCGGATCGATCGGCCGCGCGCTTTATTGCCCCGAAGAGCCGTTCGCAAAGGAACGCTCCTTAGATGACGGGCGCTACACGCTGGATCATTTCTACGTAAAGCTTTTTAAGACCATCGAGATGATGCACACGGGCTCGGCTCGCGAAGAAGGCAAGCGCCGCGCGGAGACGATGCGAGGGTTTTTGGGCGCCTTGAAGAGCGAAGTCTGAGGACGGAAGCGGAGTTGGACGCCTCTTTAAGTTGACGAGTAGCGCTTACCTCATGTTCCAACACAGCCTGGAACAAGTTGCCAATCCAAACAAACTTGTGACAAGGTGCGCTCCATGAATTTTAGAATGGTCATGGTTTTTTTGGGCTCATTTGCTTTCTTCAATCTAAACGCAGGGGCATCCTCTAAAAAAGATGAAAATTGCACGGGATTGTTGGGGCGCGTTTCCAAGCGTGAGCAAGTAACTCCCGGAGCAGTGTTTAGAGTCATCGATGCTAAGAAATGGTATTTCGAGAACATAAATGGCGTTCTCTTTATGAGAGAGCCAGGTGGAAACTGACGGAAATGAAGTCGCAAGTCCTGGCAGCAATTTGAAATTATTCAGAAACCAAGCGCTATGGGGATATTGCGGGATTTATGGTTTGAAGTAAAGGCCTTGATGATGGCAAAGTCGGCTATTTTATTGGATTGATCTCATGAGGCGTACCCGGACCTGCTCAAGCAGGAACCCAGACGGCAAAGACCAAAGTTAAGGCACAACCTCAAAGTTTCCAGATCCGGCAAACTACCGGGGCGATGATCGCACGGTGCATGGTCGCGAGTTTGCCCAGGCTGGAGACATTGTCTATGTTGGCACAAACCGTGTGATGACCCCTAAGTCCGTAGGCAAGGTCCTTTTCTTATCCATCCGCGCGAAGAAGGCGTATTTACAGGAAATTGACATCGAACTCATGAATGGAGAGACAAGCACGCAGTGGACGATCTATACGTCTCCATGACAGAAGATGAACTTCGGATGGTAAGGACCTTTTTTGGGGCAAATAAGATCAAAGTCGTGTTGGTAGTCAGCTACTCCAATTCGATCCGCTTCTCGTGCGCAGGAAGTGACCAAAACTGTGCCGGAGCACAGTTAAGCCCGATCCAGAGGACTTCCTTCGCTTCACTCTGGGGCGACCAAGTGAGCGCAAATAAATCAGTCGCCTACTCCTGCCAGCGACCTAATCCTCGTACGAAAAAACATCCGCCCTCACGGCCGCCGGATGCTTCCTCATGCGCTCCAGATAAGCCACCACGCTCGGATACTTCTGCATCACGACGTTGAGCTCCAGGCCACATGGTGTACCAGTAGATGTGGTGGCTAACGTAAATATCAGCGGTCGAAAACGATCGCCCACTAAGTAATCGCGCTTGGAGAGCGTGAGATTCAACGTATCCATCGCGCTCTCAAGATCCGAGATCAGTGCCGCTTCCTTGGTCGTTCGCACTTCGCCTGCAGGGATATCTTCGATCACCATGATGCGAATCTGGATCATTCAGCGTGGCTGTGGGGAGGCGAAGTACATCCATTGGTCGTATTCCATGCGCTCGGGTGTGCCAGCAGCAGGCGCCATCTTATATTCGGGAAAACGATCCGAGAGGTACGCGCAGATCGCGCCGGACTCGATCATGACCCGATCATCCATCTGCAAAGCGGGTACTCGGCCCATCGGGTTAATGCTCAGATATTCGGGGCTATCTAAATCACGCGCCACGCGATCGACTCGCCTGCTTCGTACGCGATTCCGTGTGCAAACGAGAAGCCAGCGCACCTTTGCGCCACGATCAAACGAAGCCAGACTATAAAGACGGACTAAAGGAGTTTTCATCGACGCACTCTACGGGAAAGCTCTTGCCAAATCAACGCATCGCATCTAAATCCGCTTCAACCTTTAATTCATGGGGATTTAAATGATTCTTTTCAGAAATGCTGTGTTGTTGGGTTTTGTGACGTCCGTTCTCGTTTCGAATGCATGGGCATCCAAACCCACAGACCCCCGCTGCCTCGAAGCTCTCAGATCCTACGAAGCTGTCGAACCTGCGCTAAAAAAAGCGATCGACGCACTTCGCGGAAACGAAAAAATCGCATTCCTCATCGAGCTCACCGATGCGTACAACAATCCCGCACCCCCGCACCTCAAGCATCTCGGGGACGTGAAAAAAACCATCGCCGAAAGCGGCGTGGAAGTTCTTGATCAAGTCGCGACGGAATCGGACGGTAGCTTCTTGGTCGTTCGCGGTACCAAGACTCCCGTAGCTACTTTGTTGGTACAGTTGGTGAGCATCGAACGCATCCGCCCGCACACTCCGTAGTAAAATGGGCGGGGCTCAACGGCCTTTCGGGAAATCTCAAACCGGCGCCTCAAACCGTCGCGGAGCACCCGCAAGCTCATCTGAAGTCTCCAGTCTCACTGTCGCGAACTCAAAGACATGAAGAGGCCTGGATCGCGTTCAAGTTCAGGATCGTGACATCGAAGTTGCTCTCCTGCCAGACGCAAATCGCCCGGGCGTTCAAAGCCGCGATCAGGGTGGAGACCCAAGGCGTTCGCGTGAGCATCAGGGTATTGAAGGCCAGCGAGGTCCCCGGACCAACCCTGCCTATCGGCCCGAAAGTCGCCGACTACCTCAGGGAGCAAGTTAAGCCCGAGGCACCCGAGCAGATTCTCGATGTTGCTTTCCAGATTGAGATTCCTAGAAAAGGCGGCTTAGAAAACCTCCAAAGCATGCTGCAAGAACTGCAGATCGAAGTCGTTACCAGCGGTCAAATGTTCGTCCGCCTATTTGAGATGCTTTCCTGGCAAGTTCGATGTGTCCGCGGCGGCAAAAAGTCGATCGCAGGCCTGATCCGCGAGCTTGAAAACGAAACGGGACTTGTTTTCATGGCCCTGCGCCATGTGAGTGAAGCACCGGCCCAGCACCCCATCGGTAAGAACAACGTCACTTCCTATCGCCCCAACTTCTGGATACGCTCGATGACGAGATCGCCTCAGTTTACGCGGCATGTCGCCAGTTCGAGGGACGCTGCAGACCGTCAACAGGCGCGCGAACGCTTGGCTGGAAGTACGCTGCCGAAAAGAACATCGGCCCCGTCTCCACAGGATTCAGACATCAGCGCCTGTTCGGTACAACCTGTAGCTGGCCTACAACCACGGAAATCAGCAATCTGAAGCCAAACGCCTGATCTCGGAAGCTGGAAAATCACCAGAGCCCTTTGAGCGCGGAATGGGCGCTCAGCCTCCGGTCCTCGTCGGCGAAGCAGGCCCTATCGTACTCAAGGGAGACGGGGTCACGACCGTAGAGATCGAAACGCGAACCCGCCGGGCGCAAATCTTGCCTGAGTCGTAAAGAAAGATTCAGACGCCATACGCCATCAAAGGCCTGCAGGGCGTTTTCGTGGACTGACGAGCGAGGAGTCAACATTCAGGCCTGGCATCCGAGTTGATCGCGCTGTCGGCTTCAAGAAGATCGACCTCCAAGGCGTCTCTGGCACTGAAGTAATCGGAATGATCCAAGCTCCTGGGCATTCTGCTCCACTCCGCCGTGATCGAAAAGCTCGTGAAGTACGGCAAGCAGATCATGAAGATCGAAGGCGTTTCGGGCTTGGGTCAGGACGAAAACGGCCTGCGCGTCTTCTTAAAAACTGACGCCGCCAAAGCCAATGTCGAGAAGTTCTTCGCTTTGCTGAAGTCGCCTCTGGGCGTCGGAGTGAGTTACGTCACGACCGGCGAGTTCTCGGCCTACGGAATGAAAGTAAACGAGGCAAAGATATCCTCAGACGTCGCTCTCCTTTGGAAGAACGTCACCACAGGAATCATCATCAAGGACGTGCTCGTCACTCTGAACGGAAAAGACGAGCAAACTCTCAAGCTTAGCGACCGGCTGGATCAAGGCGCATTTCGGCAAGGACTCTGTTGTTCACCTGCCTGAAGAGACTGCGTCCATCATTTCGATCGATCAAGTGGAGCTCAACCAGATCGCCTCTCTCTCGAATCAAGGCTTTGTTCGCCTCATTGACCTCAACCATAAGGTTTCTTTATCGCCCGTAGAGGCCCGCGAAGTCGGAATGGGCGCTCTAATTCCAGAAGAAGTAGATAGCCTCAAAAAAATCGATACCTTGATCCCCGACACCTCCCGCCTGGACCCAAAGACGGTCGCCCCTCTTTTAAGGACTACGCCGAGGGCAAACTCAAGGCGGACAGGACCTTTACGGTAACCCTCGAAATCGGCCTGGCCTCTGCGGAGTCCCAAATCGAGTTTAAACACTATTTGACGGACGCCTTGGGCTTTTCGGAGGACAACATGTTCGTGTTCTTCGAAAAGGAATGGCACCCCGGCTGGATCACCGTCAGCGGCGTAAGTATCCAGAATATTCGCTTCTGAGCCGCCGCCACAGCCAGGTCCGAAACATCTCGATCCCCCCTAAGCGCCGTCTAATGGGCGGGAGTGGCGTCGGCCACCACCAGGAGTAAGATCACCCCCCTTGCTAAAAAGGGGTAGGTAGCCTATGACCCTGGCCAACCAAGAGGCCAGGTTTTATGGCGTTTCGCTTGCTTCCTTTGTTAGCTTCGCTCCTATTCAGTGGGTGGGCGCACGCGGGCGTAACTCACGAATGCCTCCCTCCGCTGACCAACTCCTACCGCATGACCGAAGGGTTGAAGCAAACCCTCGAGCTCGCTGAAGATGACGAGAAGATCCTGCTCTTCTTGATCATCAAAGAAGGCCACAAGATCCCCAGGGGTTTTAAGAAATTCGCCTATTTAGACGCTCCCGTTCCCGAGGGCGTAAAAAAGCAGATCGCCATTCGAGGAACGAAGCGAGAGCTCATGCCGCTGCTGGAGCGCCGCCTGCCTGAGGTCGAATGGGCCGGCAATACGGTGGGTAGGCAAGCTGCGGGAATCGATCTCGGCATCCTGCGCGAAGAGCGGGACAAGCTGGTTCGCATGCCACGGGAAGTCCCAGGCATTTTGAGCGTCGAAATCGGCACGCTGGGAAACAACGAGCAAGGTATTCGCTTCAATGTCGATACGATCGAAGGATCTGAGAAGTTCGCACCTTTGGTTCGAAGATTGCGCAACCGCGGAGTTCCCGCGGAGATCGTAGAACTTCCCGCGGGAACTCCCGCTTACTTCAAGCTCGATCAACGGTTGCTCAAACTGTTTGAGTTCAACAAGCAAAGCAAAATTCGGAAGAATGTAGTCATCGAGCTGTTTGAAGACCTCGAGGGCGAAGCCAGCTACTGGATGCAAGCCAAGCTAGGCAAAAAGCCCGAGCCATCCGCTGCACCCGATCTGTTCACAGTAGCGGCCCTCACCCCGCAAGAGATCGCGCTTTTGAGCAGGCAGACCTTCGTTCGAAAGCTCGCGATGGGAAATTCGTCGCCCATCCAAAAGCCAAACACCATGAAGCTTCATCACACGCTCGTGGACCGCTTGGATAGCTACACCGTCAACTCGGATGAGACCTTCAACGTGCTCGTCGGATTGGCCTTCGTGCATGACAGCCGCAATGTCGCTAAGCGAGACGTTCTTGAGAGATTTGGAAAAAAGCTCAGCATTATTCCTGGCGAAGGCCGGCCGATCGGAAAAATTCGAGGCCTGTCCATGGATCAACTCTCTGAGCTCAGCCACCTCCCCTTCGTAGAATTCATCTCCCCTGACGGAAGCCAAGGACAATGACACAAGTATCAACCCCTGTTACCCCACCCGTGCAGCGCTGCGCCGATTGCCGTAAACCTATGGGCCTTTGCCTTTGCGCGGACATTCGCGCAAGCGGTGCGCTCAGCACTCGCCTTTGGACTTTGGTGCTGCAGCACCCGCAGGAAAAAATCGAAGCTCTCGCGACCGTTCCCCTGTTGGCATTGGGACTTAAGCGCGCGCGCGTGGCCATCGGGCTGTCCTGGCCAAACTTTGCCCGCGCCTGGGAGAAGTCCAAAGGCGCCGAGCTCGAAGGTGCGACTCCCATCTTGGACCCCAAGCGCTGGGCCGTCATCTACTTGGGAAGCGGCTTAAAGGGAAAAAACCACCCGGATCTCCTGGCCTCCGAAGTGGTGTTCGTAAACAAAAAGGGCGAAGCCACGCGCGCGCCTGAAGAGAGACTCGAAGGCATCGTGCTTTTGGATGGCACCCTGGAGCCAAGCCAAGACCCTGTGGTGGCGCAAACCCTTGGCTGCTCAAGCTCAGGCGGGCGATGCTCGTTCCGCGCAAGCCCTCGATGTATCGGCACCTGCGCAAGGAGCCTCGCAAGGAATGCGTTTCGACGCTGGAGAGCGCTTCGCTCGTGCTGGTTGCATTGGGCGAGGCACCCGAAACCGGAGCGAAGCTTGAGGGATACTTCGGCGAGCTTCTGAAGCGCTATCAGCAAGGGAGAAAATCCGCATGAAGCGTTGGGCGTGGGTAGCCTTGCTTTTCTCAGGACTAGCGAACGCTGCTTCGGGCGGCTCGGCCGCAACGCTCTCGTTTTATGACTCACCTGGAATGGGAGCTCGACTCTCCCTGGACGGGTGGGTGGCAGAAAACTTATTTCATTTGATGGAGCCGCCAGATTCGCGCTTTGACAGCCTGGTGGGCGAAGACGTGCAATGCGCGCGTATCATCGAGGTCAATCCGGTAAACAACCACAGGCGCTACATCTACAGCTGCGAAGCCAGGCTAACCGAAACGGCTCAAGCGACGCTCAATCAGATCAAGCGCCGCACGAGCGAGACGCTGCCCGCCGTCACTCTGCCGGTGAGCTTTGATCTGGATCTGACGGCAAGCAGCTGGCTTAAAGCCATGAAATTCAAGATCTGGAAGTTGCCTGTTGGAGATTCCAAGCTGATGCAGCGCTGGGAGTCCTCGCGCTTCGCTGGCAAGCACCTGAAGTGTGAGAAGAATAAAGACGGCGAAACGCTGAACTGCTTGCTCACGCTAGATGAGCGCGGCCGAGCGCTGGCCCTAAAGCCTTAAAATTTACGACCGCCGGGACCTTGTTGGTTCTTTCCCATGCGACCTAGCATGTCCATGGCTGCCTTCATCTGCTGGTTGGGGTTGCCGCCTTGCGTGCCGGTCATCATTCCCATCATGCGCTGCATCTGAGCCATCGCATCGCCCATGTTCTTGGCGTTGGGGAAAGCCTGGCGCATCATTTGCTCGCTGGCGCTCTTGAGCTTAATGAAAACGAAAACGTTTGCCGCAGTCAGCAGCCCTACGAATACCCAACTCGTGATCATCCAAAATGACATAGTGCCTGGGTCTTAACTCAGAGCCATGCGGTACTCAAGAGCTGAGAGGGATACCGAGCGCGTTGTTTAAACAGGGGCGGGTTTGTATATTTCTGTGAGTATTCCCTGCGGGCGTTTTTATCGTTCGACATGAGCATTGTTTAGCGCATGGAAGCGCGGTGCTCATGTCGAACCATAAAAACGCTCAGGGCCAGACAGTAGGCCTCGGATCGATATCCTTAATCATGTTCTTCTCGCCCATGCAGGCGCGGCACATCGTGGACGGAAACGGCTTAGCCAAGATGTCCTGCTTCAGCCCATTTTCCCAAAGCGGAGCCAGCGCCCAGCTCTTAACAAGCGCCCGCAGCTCGTCTTCCGAATCCGGCAAGGACATGAACGGAAACTTAATCACCAGCTCAGCGCGGTTTTTTTCCCAGACAATGAAATCCTCACGCTCGATATTGAGCTTAGAGGTGTAGCAAGTCACAGGATCCTTGGGATCTTCGGCCGCCTGAAAAACGATCTCGCGCGGGACGAGCATTAAAGGGAGAACTTTCTTGATGCACTCCCGCGGGCCAGACATCTCCATGGCTTTCTCTGGATCCTTTGCAGGATCAGCGATCTGAAGCTCAAGCTGCGGGGCGGGATCGCGCTTGAAGTAATACCGAAGCGTCGGAAACACGAGCGGAGCCTTGGGCTCGGGATTGGCCTTGAACCCCTCGTTGAGCACGTGCAGGCAGGGCCCGAGCTCTTTCCAGTTGATCGCCTTGAGCAGGTCGTCAAACGGAACGCAGTCCCATTTCGCGTCGGGGGATTTTTCGGAGCGGTAGCCTTTTTCTCCCTCGATCGCCATGGGGTTGGCGGGTGCCCAAGCAACACGCCTAGAATGAAGCGTTGGAAGGTAGAAACTCTTGATGAGCTTGCCCTCTTTTTTCTCGCCCGAGGCGCACGAGCATAAAAGCAGCATCAAAATGAAAATGCGTTTCATGCGTTCGTTCCTTTGAGGCTCTCAAAAGCCTCGAGCATCTGAGCGCGGACTTTGTCGCAAAGGGCAGCGACGTCGTTTGGACCCAATCCTTCGGTAGAGACTGCTGGCAGCACCTTGATCTTGAGCTTAGCGCGCCTGGCGATCCAACGGCCGGGACGCAAGACTTCGCGCACCGGGCTGCAAACCATCGGGACGACTGGTCGCTGCGATTGGATGGCCATGTGAAACGCGCCCTTCTTGAAGGGCAACATCCCCTCGCCGGTGCGGTTGCGCGTGCCCTCAGGAAAAATCCAGATTGAAAGGCCTTTGACCCGCAGAGCTTCCATCGCTTGTTCCAAGCCTGCGATCGCGCGAATGCTCTTCTTGCGATCGATGCAGATATTCCCAGAAGCGACGAAGAAAAAACCAAACAGAGGAATCCATTTGAGCTCTTTTTTTCCGATCAAGATGGTCTTGTGCGGATAGATCGTTCCAAAGGTCGACATATCGAGACCGCTTTGATGGTTGGTGACAAAAATGCAAGGCTGGTGGGCTGTGACACCCTCCGGATTG
>JBGAWT010000082.1:0-4899 GCA_044227445.1 Bdellovibrionia bacterium
CAGGTATGGGAAGACGCGCCTTTTATTCACGTCAATCGGAACGATGTGAAGCGGCAGCTGGGTCTTGCTGAGGGCAAGCGTAGGTTTAGCCCTCGTGAGTTGGTTCAGAGCTCTTCGCTGGCTCAATACGCGACGAGGTTGCCTCAACCCCTGCCAGGACAAAAACTCTCCGCGCGCGACCAGGAGCTGAGGGCTTTGCTTGATCGCCTCTCTGTTTTTAGGGCGATGGTGAGCGGCGATGGTTGGCCTTTGGTGCCCAAACCCGCTCCCGAAGCATGGGGCCCGCTTGCTCTACACGACGGAAAAGAAAGCTCTATCGGTCGTGAGGTGCGCGAAGGCTTTGCGGCCATCGTTCGGGCTTATCAGGCTGGGGATGCCGATGGCTTCAAGGCAGCAAGCCTCAAACTCAGGCTCAAGATCGAGGCCGCTGCGTTTGCGAGCGATTCGGGTTGGATCGCAGCCCGCACGCGATTGAGCCTCGAGTATTTCTACAACGATGTTCAGCCTTTTTTGTGGACCTGGGTGCTTTACCTGCTAGCGGCTCTTACGTGGATAGCTGCTCCAAGGGTTAAAAAAATCTGGCAAACGCGTGCCCGACGCGCAGCCTTGGGTCTGACGCTCTTAGGGCTGTGCTTTCATATGAGCGGGCTTGCCATGCGCGTGATCATCGCTGAGCGGCCTCCTGTAACAAATATGTACGAGAGCGTCGTGTGGGTGAGCCTAGGCGCGATGGTGTTCTCGCTCGTGCTCTACGCCCTTCAGAAGAATGCGCTCTCCGTTATCGTCGCTTGCTTCGTTTCGTCTTTGGGGCTGCTTGCCACCTACGCATCGCCTGCGGTGCTGGATCCTTCGATCAAACCGCTCGTGCCGGTGCTGAGGAGCAATTTCTGGCTCACGACTCACGTGCTGACTATCACTCTAGGCTACGCGGCTTTTGCGTTGAGCTGGGGTTTGGGCAATGTGAGTCTTTTCCAATCCGTTCGAAAAAAGGCTGCTGCCTCCGCTCAGATCGAATCTGCCAACTGGCTCATGTACCGAGCCATGCAGTTTGGCGTCGTGCTGCTTGCTGCTGGAACGATCCTAGGTGGCGTTTGGGCAGACTACTCCTGGGGAAGGTTCTGGGGTTGGGATCCAAAGGAAGTGTGGGCCCTCATCGCTCTGCTTTGCTATGTGGCCGTGCTGCACTTTAGGTACACGGGTTGGATGAAGCCTTTTGGCTTTGCGGCCTGGACAGTGATCGCTTTCACCTCCGTCATGATGGCCTGGTATGGCGTGAACTTCGTGCTGGGCGTAGGCCTTCACTCGTACGGCTTTGCAAGCGGCGGAACAGGAGTCGTGAGCGTCCTATTACTTGCTCAGATCGTTTGGGTTGGGGTTTGCGCTTGGCTGAAGCGGCAGGGCAAGCGACTACCAGTTTAAGCCTGCAGTTTGAGTCAGTGGACAGTAGCAGCCAGACGCAGAGGGCAGTTTGAGTCAGTTGGCAGTCACAGTCAGAAACAGCTTCTGTTCCGGAACAGTCTTCAGAGACTGACTGCGACCGGAACTGTTCACTGACTCAAACTGCCCTCTGCGTCTGGCCGACAGCTGAAACTGGGCTTTATCTTCTCTGCTTCAGTAGCGCTTCGATCTCCGAAGCATCCACCTTAGGCTTGGCACCGCCCAATGATTTGAGTGTGGCTTGAAGTCTTGTGCGAAGGATCGTCTGCTCTTCACTGGATTCGTGCTTGGGGTTCTCGAGCAGAAATTTCACGGTCGTGAGCGCATCCCAAAGGCTGGCGACGCTTTTTCGGACGAGCGCACGGCTTTCGGTCTCGCGTGCACGCTGAGCGATTTCCTCGCCCCATCCCGCAAACTCCGCGACTTGCGGCAACGAAAGCTGAAGCGCCGTGCCCCGGATGGCGATCATTTGGACGGAAAAAACTCGAAAGCATTCCTTCTGCGAGTCCGCATCGGCGGGAGCGGTCTCCAATGTTTTTTCGGCATGAGAAGCGAAGTCGCTGAGTTCGTCGATGAATTCCCTGATCTTGCTGTCGTTTGAAGGCGTCATTGCGTTCATAGGTACCCCTTCTTCTTGAGGATCTGCTCTACCTTAGTTGAGATTTGCGCGGGCGTTACGGGCTTCAAAAGGTATTCGTCTACACCGGAGACCATGGCTTTAACGACGTTTTCCTTGGTATCTTCGGCCGTCACCATCACGAGAGGGATCTCGCGAATGCCTGGGGTGCTGCGCATGTATTCGAGCAGCGCGATGCCGTCCGTCGGAATCATGTGCCAATCCGTGATGACCAAGTGGAATTCCGATGCGAGGAGTTGCTTTTTCGCGTCTTCGCCGCCGCCTGCGGTTTGGACGCCTGCAAAACCCGCTTGCTTAAGCAAGTCTTTAATCTGCACCTGCATCGTTTTGACGTCGTCCACGACTAGGATGCGAATTTGAGATCGGTCCATGGATTTTGGGAGTGTAGCACACTATACTCCGACGCCTCCATGCGACTCTCACTTGCACAACTCAACGAGCGACAAAAAGAAGCGGTTCTCCACGGTGACGGACCTCTGCTTGTGCTCGCCGGCGCGGGAAGCGGCAAGACAAGCACCATGGCCTATCGCATCGCGCACTTAGTTGCGGAGCGACGCGTCTCGCCCCTGGCCGTTTTGGGACTCTCGTTCACAAATAAAGCGGCCCAAGAGCTAAAAGAACGCGTCAAGAAGCTCGTTCAAAAAGCAGGCGGAAAATCGGCGGGCCAAGGGCTTACGGTTTCTACGTTTCATAGCCTCTGCGTGAGGATCCTGCGCGCTCATGCGCCAGCGGCAGGTCTTATTCCGCATTTCTCGATCGCTGACGAATCGGATCAGACGGATCTGCTGCGCGATGTACTGAGGCGAATCAAGATCGACGATCGCAAGTTCGATCTCATGTCCGTGCGTTTTGCGCATGGGCAGGCAAAGAACAAGTTTCTTGAAGGCGATGCGGCTAAGGAATTTCTCTCGACCTTCCCTGGATTCTCGATCGAGTACCAACTCGCCGCAGCAGCTAGCTGGGATGGGTACAACGCGGGGCTCAGAGCAAGGCAGTGCGTTGATTTTGATGACCTGATCTTCGAGGCGGTTAAGCTTCTGGAGCGGAACGCCGAGATTCGCGAATCCTACAATAAGCGCTTCAAGTACATCCTTGTCGACGAATACCAAGACACTAACCCCGCTCAGTTCAGGCTGCTCAGGGCGCTCACCCAGAGGCAGCAAAATCTTTGCGTTGTGGGTGACGACGATCAATCGATTTACGGATGGCGCGGGGCGGACGCCTCGCACATCTTGCAGTTTGATCGGCAGTTTGTCGGAGCCAAGCGCGTGGTGCTGGATCAGAACTACCGAAGCACGCCGACGATCTTGAATGCTGCCAACCAGGTGATCATCCAAAACACGGTGAGGCATCCAAAAAAACTCTGGTCCGATCGCGCTGACGGAGAAGCCATTCAAGAGGTGATCGTCGAGGATGACCGAGCCGAAGGCGAGTGGGTAGCCGAAGCGATCGCTGAACGTGGCAAGCGAGGTGAGTCTTGGGATCGCTTTGCCGTGCTTTTCAGGTCCAATGCCCAAGCCCGCATTTTCGAGGAAGCGCTCCGCAGGCATCGCGTTCCTTATAAAGTCGTCGGCGGCCCCTCTTTCTTGGATCGCAAAGAAATCAAAGATCTCATCGCCTACTGGAAAACAGCGCTCAATCCGCGCGATGAAGCCGCAGTCAGACGAATCATCAACTGGCCCGCTCGCGGGATCGGAAAGTCCAGCCTTGAAGGATTGAACACGCTGGCGCTCGATCGTCAGCAGGCTCTTTTTGAGGTGCTCTCGCAACTGACTCCGGGAGCGTTTCCTAAGGCCGAAAAAGGTGTGGCTGATTTTCTTCAAGCCATTCGCACAAGCCAGCAAGACTTAGCTCAGACGCCGCCCGAAGCGGGCGCCGTCGTTCAGTGGGGCATGCGACTGCTTTCGCGCCTCAAGATCAAGGAGGGCATTGCGGTCGATTGTCCCGATGACCCTGCCCAAGCCCAGCGTCGCTGGGAGAGCGTAGAAGAGTTAACGCAAGGACTGGGGCAGCTCACGCCTGAGGAAGTATTTGAAGCGGCCGACGGGCAGCCAGTGACCGCACAGCTTTGGGTGCGCGAATACGTCTCGCGCCTTACGCTTCAGGGTGTCGACGAAAGGGAAGACGAAGAAAGGCCCAAGGGCCCAGAGGTGACGCTGCTCACCCTCCACGGAGCCAAGGGATTGGAGTTTCCGGTGGTCTACTTAGTCGGGTGCGAGGAAGGATACCTTCCTCACCATCGCGTGCTCAAGGAGGCTACGGACCTGAGCGAAGAGCGAAGGCTCTGCTACGTCGGCATCACACGCGCTAAGGATCAGCTGATTCTCACCCGCGCTCAGAATCGCATCCGCTACGGGAAGCCCGTGCCTAGACATCCAAGCCGGTTTTTGGCCGACATTCCCGCGGACATTTTGGTCCGCCAAAATCTATCGAGCAAGCCTGAGCATCGAAGCGAAGCTGAGAAGAACGCTCATGAAGTCAGGGTGAAAGATTTTCTCTCGCAAATTCGAAGTCAGATCACTTCGAAGTAAGTTTTTCGATTCGCCCGGATTGCTTATCGCCGCGCATGCTCACTTGGCTCAAGATATCGCCTCTCTGGGGCTCGTCTTCGAACAATTTCCGGTTCACGCGCGCTTTCCATTTGCCGTCAGCTCCGCAGGCGTAGAGCTTCCAGTCGCGTCCGTCTTTCTCGGACTCGCTCACGAGGCGATATCGTTCGGAGACGGTACCGCGTAGCCCCGGCAAGATGCTTTCGATGGGGCGAGTGTCCTTGGCGATGACCCAGTAGCTGAAGTCCAGCTCCTTGTGATCCATGCGAGTGAAGC
>JBGAWT010000082.1:4962-12895 GCA_044227445.1 Bdellovibrionia bacterium
AGTGAAGCGATCCAAGGTGCGCATGTAATCGGGTCGCCACCACGCAACACGCTCATGGCACCAGTCGGTCTCGACCTCCAGCGCGCCGCACGCCTGATGACCCATGCAAGGCACCAAGACCTGGGCCCCGATCTCGCCTAGGCGCGGGATCAGCTCACGTCTGAGCTCAAGCAGCCTTCGGGATTGCTCGCGCAGCGCGGGTTCGACGACGATGGCTAGGCCTCCCGGTTTGAGGTGCCGGCGCCACGTTTCGATCAAGCGCTCCGAGAGCAGGTCTAACGAGTCCCACACTTCATTCAGAAAGAAGCTCGAAACCATGACGTCAAAGCCGGGCGCTTTTTCTGGCAACCACGGCCGGTCCAAAGCGATCTCACGCGTAAAGGCTTCGCCCTCGGCCAGAACCTCGCCTTGCTTGCCCAGAAAATCGATCCAATCCTGACCCCAGCGCGCATTGGCCGCGTCACGCTCGACGAGCGCCATTTTCCATTTCGAGGCGATTGCGCGATCCCAGCTCTCCGAGAGCAGGACTCCCGCCGCCCCAGAACCCGGTCCCGCGCCCCATTCGAGCAGCCTCAATCCTTGCGAAGAGGCGGTCTGGGGTTTCCACCCCAATCCCTTGAGCTCCGACCAAACGGACGCGACTCGAAAGGCGTTCAACGGAAGGTAGTGCAGAAAATAAGCGAGCCTGAGGTTCTTGGTGTTGGAGCCTTCTTTCCAGTAATGGCCCATACCCGAATCCACGGAGGTTTTGCGGTTGAATCGATCCGAGAGGCGCTCGAGGTGAGGCACGATCGAGCGGCGCAAGAAGCGTTCGTCGTCGAGAGACTCTTCGGCCGAAAGCAGTTTCTTGCCGCGGAGAAACTCCTCCATCAGCCCGGGAAGGGCGCTCTTAAAACTCTCGGCTAGACGGCTGGGAACCCGCATGGGGCCTAGTTTCGGCCACGCGGCCACGGATGTCTATGATAGAACTGAGAATCGTATGCGATGCGTCCTTTTGTCCTATGGACCCTTTGCGGCCTCACTTCAAGGCAGGCTCACTGAGCTGGGCTTTGAAGTCCATCCCTGGCAAGCCCCCAGGGATTTGGGCTCCCTTTCGCCCTCCCAGCTCAAGGACTGGTTCGAAGACCAGGCGCGCGAGCTGCGCGAGGATGAGGAGACATGCTTTCACCCGGGTCCTGGGCTTTTAGCGGAGCGAGCTGAGTGGGCGACGTTTTGCCGCGAGAGAGGGTGGGGGTGGATCGGGCCTGCGGGTACGGTCATCGCCAAGGTGCAGGATAAGCTCAAGCTTCTGCTTTTAGCTGAGAGCGCGGGACTCAAGACCCTGCGCATCCACGATGATCCCTTTAGCTCGGCCCGAGAGATCCAAAAGTTTATCAAAAGCCAGGGCCTGGGTTTTCCTTGGGTGCTCAAGTCTGTCAAAGGAGCGGGTGACCGAGGAACGCTCTGCATCTCCGAAGCTCAAGAAGTGAGTCGCTTGTTACCTGCCTGGCTTGAGGAGCTGCGGCTTCAAACTGGGGAGTCGCTCGTGTTCGTGGAGCGCGCTCGATCTGAGGCCCGTTACTTGTGTCTTCCTTTTGTCAGGGACTCGAGCGGAAGGCTTTACGCCCCGTCCCTGCTCGATGCTTCGCTGAGGCGCGGATCTCGCTCCTGGCTTGAGTTTGCGGTGCCTTCTTCCGGAAAGGACCTAGACACCCATCTTGCTGGAGTTGCCGCGGAGACCAGGGCTCGCATCCTGAACTACTCCGAGCGATTCTTGAGCCATCTTAATTATGTCGGATTCGGGCAGCTTGAGTTTCTAGCGGACGAAGCCGACGCTTTTTTGGTGGATTGCTTGCCGAGGCTTTCCTCACAGCACGTGCTTTGGGAGGCATCGTTAGATGGAAAGGTCTCGGCCATTGAGCTTCAGGTTCAATCCGCTTTCGAAGGAAAGGTTGTCGTTCCCCTCAAGTCTCAGCCCAAGGGAGTGACGGCATGCGCGCGCGTTTACGCGGAGAATGCGGACTTTGATTTGCCATCGCCTGGCCGGTGGCAGGCTCTTGTGCCCGCTCGAGGTTGGGTGGGCGAATCCGAACCGGTCGGCACGGTGAGCGGCGATGGGTTGTTGGGTTGCTTGAGCGTCCAGGGACGGGACATTTCCCAAGCAGCTGAGTTCCTTGGGCAAGCGATCCACGCGCTCAAGATCGAAGGAGATTTTCTCACCAACGAGCAGGCGCTGATCAATCTCACTCAACATCCGTGGGTGAGGTCCGGAATTTTTCACGCTGATTTTTTGTCGGAGGACTATCTTCCGATCGGTCCTGCGGCTACCGAGGCTCTTGGGGCGGTATCGATCGCGCTCAAGGCCGAGCTTATTCGGTCTGGCCGTGCCGATCTAGCTCGGCTGGGTTGGTGGATCGGTGGAAGAAGAGTCGAGCTTGCGCAAGTTCTCGAGACGTCTCGGTCAGAGGCGAGGTGCATCGAGGTGAGCAGTGACCCCATGTTCTACCGATGCAGGTTAGGAAATCTGGCTTGGGGCGCTCGTCCTGCTCTGGTAGCGCGCGACAAGAAGACGGGTCTTCTGCGCGCGTTGGTATCAGGGCGCGTGCACAGTGTTTTTTATAGGCCTGGCGCGCGGGTAACGGCGCATGATCCCGTGCTTTGGATCGAATCCTTGGGACGAATTGTTCCTCATTCGGTCTCCGTAAATTGGGTTTTGAGCAAGCTGCTCATTGAACCCGGGGCAACCGTTGTAGAGACTCAGCCGTTAGCCGAGCTTGAGTTTTCGGGAAATGCCGCGGCGGGTCGCGACTAGTCTGGATTCGTCATTCGAGCATCTTTATTATTTGCTGTGCCCTGGGGTGTCGCTTACCCTGAAGAAGCTATGCCATCGTTATCTCTAAAGAAGTCGATTTGGTCGGATGATCGTTTCGTTTGGGGCGGGCTCGCATTCATCTTTGGGTTGTTCATCACTTGGGGCTTGCCGCTTTGGAACGAAGACTACTCGCAATGGCAGGTCCTGGCCGGCCAAGGGTGGTTAGATCTTTTCTTTCAAACCCTCTCGCCGGTTCTCAAGGGGCCTGTGGCCTATGGCTACAGCGACCGCCCGCTTACGGTGCTTCTGTACAAGCTGAGCTTCTCGGTTTTTGGTGAGAAGGCTCTGCCCCTGTACGTGCTCAAGTGCGCTGGGCTTGGTCTGCTAGCCGCTGGCCTGGCCAACCTCGCCTCCAAGCTCAAGATCTCACCTTGGGTGACGGGCTGGGGGCTTGCCGCTTTGCTGCTTTCGCCCGGAGTCGTGGCGTCTCTCATTCAACTTTCGGATCTGAGTGTCGTTGTCGGCGCTCTCGAAGGAGCGCTCGCTCTTTGGGCAATCAAGCAAGTGGCCTCTCATCGCTCCTGGAAGTCTTGGGGGCTTCAGTTTTTTGCGGCTGTTTATGTAGGCGCGCGATTGCGCGGCGACTTAAGGCTCGTTGCCCTGGCGCTGCTGCTCTGGGTTTTGATCGACGCAAGGTATCGCAAGGCCCCTCTGGTCACGGTTTTCGCAGCAAGCTTCTTGCTTTCGTTTCCTTGGGACGCGGGCTTGATGCGCCCGACGTTTTTAGCCGGGCGCTCAGGCGTACGAGACCTGGAGTTTCTGGCCTGCCTCATTGGGCCGCCTCATCGATGTCATCTCGGGCCTGGGTCTTTCGATCGATCAGCCTGCGCCGGGTTCTTCCGGCCGTGCTGGGCCTGCTCATCCTCCTTCTGGCTGTGCTGTTTTGGGGTATGGCGCTGGTTGCAGGCAGCGCTGGGAGCCTTCGTCCGTTCCTAAGTCACTCAATCAGGCTCCAGAACTCGCCGTTTCACTCGTCGCTACTTTCTCCGCAGTGCTCGCGGTGGCGTCGACTTGGCCTACCAATCCGACCTTTCAGATGCGCTATGCGGCTTTGATCGCTTTAGCGAGCTGGCCGGTATGGAGTCGTGTCTTGCAAGCGACATGGGCTGGTCTCGAGCGAGGCTTGGGTTCGCGTTGGAGCAAGGTCGCTTGGGTGGTTTGCTTTACGCTTCAGATCGCTTTTGCGGCCAGGTTCTCCATGATTCATCGTCGTGATCTTGGTCGCGTGATGATCGCGGTCGAAAAGATCTACCGCGCCGTTGAGCAGCAGTTTCCGAACTCGGTACTGGTGTTCGCTCCCGGCTTTATCCCTTACGGCTACCATGCTTCGCCCGCAGCTTCGATCCGGGGCCGTACCTCGGCGCGAAACTGGCAAGAGATCACCAGCAATCCTAAGAATCCCGTGGGCAACACCTTAGTTGCGAGCTGGGGTCCGACCCTAGACGCGCAGTTCACGCTTTTTGCCGAAGCCAGGGGCTGCGCAGCAGGGGCGTTTGAGCTGCTCTTCCCTTGCGGCCCGACGGACGGAGCGTTTGTGCTCAAATATGTCGGATTGCCTCAAGAGCTCAGGCAGGCTGAAGCAGCTGACAAAAAAGGCGGCCCGCAGAAGGGCAAAGCGATTCTGGAAGCATACGTAGGCAAGGAGCCGCTCAATCAGGGCGCTCAGTTTGTGCTGGGCGTGTACGCTTACCGAACCAGTGATTTTGCGGCGATGGAGCGCATCTACGATGCGCTAGGCCCGTTTTTTCCGGGCAATGTGCCGGTGACTTACAACCGCGGCATCGCCAAGCTCAACGTGAGCAAGTTTGACGAATCGATCCAGTACTTCACCCAAGCCCGCGAGATGCAGCCGCGGAGCTATGAGATTGGCTTTAATTTGGCGGATGCCTATGCTCGCTCAGGAGATACGAAGCGCGCAGCAGGGATCGTCAAGCAGCTGATAGCGATTTACCCCAACGATCCAAGCCTCAAGTCGGCGCTGCAGCGTTGGGGAGGCGGAACGTGAAGTTAAAGAAGAAGTACGAAGTCCCCGGGCATTCGGCTTCTGAGATCTATCGCAAGGTTGCCATGGAGCTTAGAGCCGCAGTCGGGGGCAAGTCCTTCATGAAGGACATCACTTTGAATTACAACGATCCGGAGACCCGAATCGAGCTCAAGAGCAAATACGCAGACGCGATCTTGGTGTGCCTTCCCGGAAGGGTTGAAGTCGACGCCAAGCTCGCAATGATGGCCCTGCCGTTCAAGGGGAAGATCGAAAAGTTCTTCGACGAATGGGCACACAAACTATTTCCCAAGACCTAAAGAAAACTCCTGCCATCGGCTCAGCCGGTCGGATGGGCATAGCGATCCTCGCAAGCCGCATCCTTGGCCTCGCTCGCGAACAGGTGTTCGCCCATCTTTTTGGCGCATCGGCGGTTATGGACGCCTTCAACGTGGCGTTTCGAATTCCCAACCTCCTGCGCGACCTATTTGCCGAAGGCGCGATGAGCGCCTCGTTGGTTCCCACGTTTACCCGCGCGAGGATGGAAGAGGGCGATCGTCGTGGCTGGCAAGTCGCCACACGCGTGTTCGTCGTGCTTTTCCTGGGAGTATCGTTGCTTGCCGTCTTAGGTGTCGTGTTTGCGGAGCCCCTGGTGGGCGTCTATGCCCCTCACTTCGCCCAGGATGCAGTCAAGTTCGCCCTTACGATCGATCTCACTCGAGTGCTCTTCGTATTCTTTCCGTTGGTGGCACTAGCCGCGGCTTTCATGGGAGTGCTCAATGCGTGCGGGGTATTTTTCTTGCCGGCGTTCGCCTCAGCTTTGTTCAACGCCACCTCGATTGTCACGGGTGTCTTTGGTGCCTGGCTTTTACCCCAGTTTGGGTTTCACCCGATTTTTGGAATGGCTTGGGGAGTCGTTTTAGGCGGTGCCGTCCAAGCGTTTTGCCAGCTCCCTTCGTTGCGCAAACAGGCAAACAGGGCTACGCCTGGCCTAAGCGCGAGACTCAAGACCCCTCGTGGAAGCGGGACCCGAGACTCAAGCAAATGCTTTGGATGATGATCCCGGGTACTTTGGGTTTGGCTGCCACTCAGATCAACATTCTGGTCAACACGGTGCTGGCCACCTCTCAGGGAGATGGGGCGGTGTCTTGGCTCAACTACGCGTTTAGGCTCATGCAGTTTCCGATTGGGGTTTTTGGCGTTTCGTTTGGGGCGGCCGCGCTCGCGCGCATTTCTAAGCTCAATGTCGAAAAAAATTGGGTCGAGATCGACCAGAGCCTGCGCAAGAGTCTGCTTCAGGTCTTTGCGATCAACCTACCGGCGGCGGC
Organism: Bdellovibrionia bacterium; assembly: GCA_044227445.1. Classification (GTDB taxonomy): domain Bacteria; phylum Bdellovibrionota; class UBA1018; order UBA1018; family UBA1018; genus JBGAWT01. Next base: position 11,123 of record JBGAWT010000082.1, read on the forward strand.
GGGATTGGCTGCGCTCAGTGTTCCCATCATCGAGATGCTCTTTGAGCACGGCAGGTTTTCGCATGCAGATACGGAGGCCACTGCCTGGGCGCTTGCGATGTATGCCATAGGCCTAGGCTCTTACTCAGCCGTCAAGGTGCTCGTGCCTGCGTGCTATGCGCTCGGGCAAACCCGAGTGGCGGTGACGTCCTCGCTTGTGAGCGTGGGCTTCACGCTGTTGTTTAACGTGATTTCGGTCTCCTATATGGGGTACCGGGGGTTGGCGTTGGGAACCTCCGTTGCAGCAGTTTTGAATCAGGTCTTCTTGATGGTGGCGCTGAGACGTTACCTGGGGGGGCAGGGGATCCAAAGCAAGGGCGAGGCTTTTTTCCTGCCGCTTGCGAAAATGTTTCTCGTTTCCTTGCTTATGGGGGCGGCGATTTTTGCGGCCTATTGGTACGGTTGGCGGGAGATCGGTTGGGAGCAGCTGCCCCAGGCGGCTGTCTTGCCGCTCAGAGTGGGCGGAGTGGGGATTTTGGTAGGATTGGGAGCGGTTTTGACCCTCATATTTGCCCGACTTTTGGGTATCGGTGAAATGACAGAAATGGTTACAGGCGTCATCCAACGGTTGCAAAACCGACTGAGACCTGCGACCAAGAAGGGATAGGAGCACCCATGGGAACTCGAAGGGAAACGGTTAAGCAGCTTTGTCGTAGCGTATTGACTCGACTTGAGAATCAAAGCGCTATCCAGTTTGCGCCGCGCCTTCGCCAAGTTATCGGTGAAGAGCTCGAAGGTCTGGTCGGTCCGTGGATTCTTACGGACGAGGACATCAAAGATAAGGTCGTCCGCCAAATGGGCGCGCGAGCCGAAGCTTTGAGCGAGACGGAGTTCACCGAAACCGAGCAGTTCCGCTCCGCAAAATCCGTGATTCGAAATCAAGTGGGCGAGAACGAAGTCCACGGTCTTTACTACCAACGCCCGATCAAGACGGTGGCCGAGGAAATGACTCGCTACTGGATGCGCTCTTCGCACATTGACGATGTGTTTTGGAGCGACGACGAGCTCGAAAAAGAGATCGTCCATATTCTGCGTGGATTTGATCCGAAGCAGATGCACTGAGCTAGGTCACCTCATTCTCTAGTATTATAAGAACGGCTTACGGTTAACCGTTAACGGATCTCGGTTAACGGTACCGGAATCGGCTTACTGCTCGCTGCGTCATCTGTTACGCATTTCACCAAACAATCCGATAAGTTCGCGATGGGTGTGTGTCTTATTCGTATCATCGCAGTTCTGTCTTTTCTGGCGAGCGCGTCGGCGTGGGCCCCTCCGCCTGCTGTCGAGCAGTTCTTGGCTTGGGAGACGGGAGCGAATCCCATCGGCAAAACGGATGCCACGCCGTTTGACGTTTCTTACTACGAAGTTCCCATGAGTTTGCTTACCAAGTCGGCTCTCGACTCCCTGGATCCTGCAGTTCAGGACGCATTGATATTCGAAAAGAGGAACGGCTCAAAATGGGTGCGTTGGATCATCAATCCGGACGACACGAAATGGAAACTCAAAATCCAGAAGCTTCTTCGAGAGAACAAGCTGCCGACCCAGGCCCAGAAGGGGGCCTTTCGAGGTTACCGAACCGCTTCGCGAAGCATCGTCATCGAAGACAAGAAAACGGGCACTTTTTTTTCAGCGAAGGTTTCGACAAACCATACGTCCGGCATGTGGAAGGACAAACCCGTTGTAACGTCCTGGGCTCGATGGGGACAGCAGGTAAACAAATACGTCCACGAGGTA
>JBGAWT010000083.1:0-12713 GCA_044227445.1 Bdellovibrionia bacterium
GAAAAAGAACTGAGCAATCTCGTTCAGGCCGTGGAGTTTCCATCGGCGGCGTGCCAGCAGGCGATTCCTAAGTCCTAGTGCACTGTCCTCGCTGCAACTGTCACCTCAACTCGGGGTACCAAAAGGATCGACCTAACGTCCTGTTTTGGTTTTGCAGGCGCTGCTTAGGTAGGTTGGTCGAAGGATCCAAGATCCAGCACTTCTTACCTGAGTCCATTCGCGGGCGCATTGATGAGATCAAGCGCGAGGGAAAAAAGACCATTCAAACGCGCTGTCCTCGATGTGGGCACTACATGAATCAGGACAAGGTTAAGCTGGTGCCTAACGCGGTGGCTATCGACGCTTGCTCGGGGTGTTCGGCTCTTTGGTTTGATGGGGGCGAGATCGAAGCGCTCTCACAGGGCCGATTGCCGCCCACACCCGCTAAGGAGCCACCCTCGAAGGACAGCGGGGAGGTGAGCTGGGAGTTCACGACGGATGGGCTGGCTTATTTTCAGGACATTGCCGATGTTCCTCTCCTCGAAGGGCGCCTGACGCCTGGGACGGCTACGATGCTGCTCGTGTTTGCGATCTTGGCAGTGAGCGTCTATGGATTTCACGTCCGATCGGAGTGGATCGAGAAATTCGGTTTTTACTCCGCGCGAGCTTTTCAAAATCACTTTTCGTCCTGGGTGATGAGCGCCTTTGTTCACGTGGGGTGGATTCACCTCATCGGCAATATGTATTTCTTGTTTCTCTTCGGAAACGAAGTCGAGGCAGAGATTGGGCCAGCCAAGTTTCTTTGGGTATTCTTTGCGTCGGTGGCGGGCGGAAATCTCGCCGCTGCCATTGCGGGAGGCTCAGGAACCTTCGCTACCGTTGGGGCAAGCGGCGGAATTACGGGCGTCATGGCTGTCTTCGCCCTGTTCTTTCCGGGAAGGCGGATTTCGTTCTCAGTCTTTAGGCTCTTTGATTGGTCTGAGGTCTTCAGAGTGTTCATTCCGGCTTGGGCGGTCTTTACGTTTTATGTCGCTACCGATATCGCGGGACTCGCTCGTGCGATCGAGGGCTATCGCGAGTCCATCTCTTACATCAGTCATATCGGCGGAGCGATCGTTGGAGTGCTGAGCTATCTCGTGCTTAAACGATGAGCGCGTGCATCGCGCTTGCTGCGTGAGCGCATGCGGCATCGAGGCAGGTCGCAAAGTCGCTCTCAATAGATCCATCAGGGCTAAAGCGATCTGAGACGGTCTTAGCCACGACAAACGGAATGCCCAATCGGCACGCCAGTTGCGCCACGCCAGCTGCCTCCATTTCGACCAATAGTGCGTCGGGTAGAAGGCGTGCGATCGCGCTTTTGCGGTCCACGCGACCGACAAACTCGTTGCCCGAGAGTACGGCGCCGGTAAAGACTTTGCCTTTTGCGCCTGACTCAGCGCCTTTGAGCCATTCGATGAGTTTTGGATCAGCGTCCATCTCTGCGATGTGCCCTACGGTCTCAGCGGAGCTTAAGATGAGCGCTCCAGGCTGGGTCCTAATGTCGCCCTGATCAAACGAGTAGTAGTAATCGTGCTGCAACACACGAGTGGAGATCACCAGATCCCCGATGTCGAGCTTGGGGCTCAGAGCGCCGCCTACGCCGAGCAAGACGACTGCGTCCATCGGGGTGTGAGCGTGAGCCAACGTGAGTGCGACCGCCGCGTTGACCGAGCCCACTCCGGTTTTGACGATCGTAACCATGCGATCTTTGAGTTGAGCCCGAGTCATGTGCAAATCAAGCTGCTTGCTCAGCGGCTGGTCGGTGACGTGCCCTTTGCCCAGAGTCTTTTCGATCATCTGGGTGAGGGCTCGTTTTTCTTGCTCTAAGGCCGTGAGGATGAGGACGGACTTGAAGGCTGCCATTTGCTCGAGTCTATCCTTAAATCCGTTTGTGGAATAGCCAGGGACGGGTTAAGCACGGGGCACACACAGGAGTCAGCACATGGCCAAAGATCTTTTTGCAAAGTTAGAGACGTCCCAGGGCGAAATCAAAATCCGTTTGTTCGAGGACAAGACGCCTAAGACTGTGGCTAATTTCGTGGAGTTGGCCGAAGGCACGCGTGAGTACACCGACCCACGCGATCGCCAAAAGAAGAAGCAGCCTTACTACGACGGCACGATCTTTCACCGCGTGATCCCTCAGTTCATGGTGCAAGCAGGCGATCCTACAGGCACCGGAACGGGCGGCCCAGGCTATCGCTTTGAAGACGAATTTCATCCTGAGCTCAAGCACAACAAGCCAGGCATTCTCTCCATGGCCAATGCAGGACCTGGAACCAACGGAAGCCAGTTTTTCATCACCACCGTGCCTACTCCGCACTTGGACCGCAGGCACTCGGTGTTTGGCGAAGTCGTCTCAGGCATGGACGTCGTTGAGAAGATCTCCAAGGTCGCTCGCGACGGCCGCGATAAGCCACGCGAAGACGTCGTGATCACGAAAGTCACGATCGAACGCACTTAAGCTGCTTTTTTGGGCTTGTCTGTGGAAGCCGCGGGAATGGTCTTAGCGTTCAATCCCTGGGGCTTTACTAGCGCCAAGGTTGGTTTCCTATACGCGAAGTAAGGGCCTTTCCCCAGGTCCTTTGTCTTTGGATTTTCAACAACGACAAGATCTGAATTGTCGAATAGTCCGACATGAACCGCGGCATCTCTAATGGTTTCGTCCATCATCAAGATAGGTCTTTTCCCGCGATTTTTTAGTTCCTGTCTTTGATTCTTAGCTTCGGTTTGAAGTCTTTTCGCAATTCCGGCTGAGTTTGCAGTCAGAGTGGTTTTTAGCGCTTGTGGAGGACCTTGGACACCAAGGATTCCGTAGCCTGCTGCGATGCCGATGTCATAGTCGATATGAACAAATAGCTCTTTTTCCAGTCGATCATAGAGGGATGTGGCAAGTTGTACGGCGAAAGCAGCCGCAAGTACTGTGACATCTCGTTCAGTGTCACCTTCCTCTTCATCGAGGTAAAAAATTACAAACAACTCATCCGCAATCCAGTTCGGAAAGTAGTTACCATTGGGAAGGATCTTTTCCATCTCCGTGAAAATGATTCCGTAGTAGGTCTCAAAAAGTTTGACCATCGTTGCAGCATCAATTTTTTCACTTAGAGCTTGATAGCCGCGCCAATCGGCGGATAGGCAAATTGCGTAGCGTTTTTTGGCCGGAAAGGCTTCTACAGCGGATTTCCCTTCTGGGTTGGTTGCCAGATACATCGAGATCTTCGCTGGGAACAGACCCAGGAAGTTTCTGAACTGCTGGTATTTTAATCCTACAAACTCTCGACGTTGCAGCCAGGCGACAGACCAAGAAACCAAATAAGCTATGCAGCAGAAAAGAGATTCTCTCCAGTAGTGTGGGCGGATGACGCAAATAGATGCGCTGAGAACAATTCCGGAAATAGTTGCGAGATACTGTTCTCTAAAAAACTGATGAATGAACATTGTTGCGTAAAAGGCCACCATGAAGTTCGCGAGTACGACGTAAGAGAAGGCTTCGTCAGAAGCTAGCGCGAGATAAACCGTATATCCGATTTCGAAAAGCAGAACTGGGAGCAAAAGCTGAACGCGATCCCATCGATTGTTGTCTTCCTCCACTACGGGAGGCTCTACTTTCGTGAGATTGAACAGTTCTTCTTTTGCCTTCGTGCGAACTTCAGATTTCTTGGATCTTGATATTCTTAAGCTTAGGAAGAAGAGATTTAGAAGTAACCCAGTGAGGATGATCGTATTTCCACGAGCAAAAAGTAGAAAGTCTTCCCAACCATATAGAAAATAGTTAGCAGCGGTAAGCGCCGCTAAGATCTGAGCCCCGATCAAACAAAGCTTCTTCGTTCTGCCTGGCCGAGTGGAACTCATCCATCGTCGATAAACAGTAAGGAGCTTTTGTCGTTCAGGACTATCCCGGAAATTTCCGTTTCTTCCCCGATACCCCATGACCAAATTTAGTTTATCAAATTAGTCATCTATATTGAATAACTGTCTGCTCTATCGTGAAAGTGTCTAAAAGTTAGACACTTTCCCTCACTGGGAAGCCACAGGTTCGTCTGGATGAGGTCCATGACGGGCACCGATCTTGCTTTTAACGCATATGAGAGGGTTGGGTTCTAAGTAATCCAATATTTTGGCTATGAGTGACTCATTGAATAAGTTCGAACTTGAGAACTTAGGTGGAATTGCACAACAAGCAGAACGCCGTCGTTTTCCACGAGATGTTCTAGATGTTCCATACCTTCCTGGCAGGTTTTCAATTCAGGAATCAACTACGAACAAACTCTCCTTCAACGTGATGCCAGATCGTGTAGTTACAGAAGAGCTTCAAGTTCGAGAATACCTCGTGCGGCCAAGGTACATTGAAGCCGTTTTTGATCGTAAGTACGAATCCACGATGTTGAACAGCCCGAGCCATCTCATATTCCTAACGGCTTTGGTTCATATCCAGAAAATGATCTACACCTACTTTTGTCATGAGTATCAGTTGCCTTATGATCCTTTCGGACCTGAAAAACTCAAGGTATGGCCAACTATCGTTAACGTTAAAATGCCCGACATGATTACTGAAAATCAGAGCATTCGACACAAGATGTGGATCACGAAGCATTTCGTGAAGTCAGAAAACAGGACCTATATTGAGGTCAAGTCCATGGTTAATGACGTAATCGTGATCGATGGCAGCGCTCTAATTATTCGTCTTTAGGATTTTTATGGAAACCTTAGACTCGATAGTAGGAAGCATTTTTGTAGTGGTCGCTGCAGTTGTCATTAACCTCATGTACGATCACCGGGATAAAAAGTACTCTCGAGACAAGAAGAGAATGGTCGCTTCTGGAAACGTATTTCGATTAGTAGATCCATATCTGAGGGTCTCTACATTCCTTTTTACGGTTTCTGCACTTTGGATTTCTAATGACATGCCATTAAGGCTCTATCATCACGCCCTGCCTTTATATCTGGGGGTTGTGCTTGCAACATTGGGGCTGTCTGTATTTATTTCTGCCAAACTCACTCTGGGTAAGAGCTACAGTCCTTGCTACGACAGCTATCTCCCGAGGAAATTAATTTCTTCAGGAATTTATAGATTCGTTCGGCATCCTATCTATGTTGGGAACATTTCATTGATAGTTGGGTTCTTCGTTATGACTGGCTTCTTGCCCATTCTTTTTAACGGCATGGTGCTCTTCTATTTTTATAGGCAGGCCGCAATTCATGAAGAGTCAGCATTGCTCAAGGAGTTTTCAGAGTACTTGGGTTACTTTAAGTCCAGCGGAAGGTTCTTTCCAAAGCTCTCGAAGCTTCTTGAGGCTAGCCGCTCTTTGGTTGTGAGAGAAAATTAGCTGTCGTTGTGTTCTCTAATTCAAAAACCTAAAACACCGCCCCAACACTCCCAGAGATAGAAGTGATGGCAAGGCCGCGTGCTTCGGCAAAGAGCCGTACTGGGCCGATGTAGCTGTATAAGCCCACATAAAAACCCTCGGTGCGCTTGCTCATGAGAGTCATGACTTCGGTCGCAGGGGTGGTCGATAGCGGCGGCGTAAACGTGTAGCCGCCGTACACGATGTTCATCGACTCTTCGACGCCCGCGATGATGCCGATGTAAGGCGCGTTGATGTCGCCCACGATATCCACCGAGGCTTCGAGGCGTGCGAGGATTTCGGTTTGGCTAAAGCGCGTGTTCACGTATCCGCCACCTTGATAGCCACTCACCGTGCTGCAAACCGTATTGTTGTTTTGTGTAAAGTCGTAGGTGCAGCCGACTCCAGGATTGGAGATGACGGTGCGGGTGGATCCGTAGTCGGTGCGAAGCGCGCGAAAGCGCGGCCCTAGATGGAATCGGATATTGGGGAACACGTCCACCTTGGCGCCCACGCCATAGAGTGCGGCGCTATCCATCGGTGTCGTTTGCGTGACCGGTCCAGCAATCGAGTTGGCGCCCGTGAGCACGAGGTCGTTTAAGAACGCGCTGCCGCCAAATGCCATGATCTCCACGCCAGGAGCGGGGCGATAGGTGAGCGTTCCCATCACGCGCATGCCGTTGAGCGAGCCTTCGATAGTCGTGGGCGAAGAGCCCGTGCCCGAAAAACTGATGGCCTTGAGGTCGTTAAACAGCACGTAGTCGTAGTGCGCGTCGACTGAGAAGCGCTTGAAGTCGGTAGGCATTGACGAAATCGATGCGGCTGGTGCTGCGGGCGCAGCTTCTTGAGCACGCGCAAGAGGTGCGCCTGCGAGGCCGCAAAGCCCCAGCAAAATCAAAAGCGTGACCTTCCTTGTCATCGCGGAAGTACTCATTCTTCTTAAATTATGACTGAGCGTTGAAATAAGGAAAGTGGGCAAAAAACGCCTAGAAAAGACAAATGCCACGCGACAGCAATCACGTGGCATTCGCAAAGAAGGGAGAATTACAGCAATTGGGTCTGGGTGTGATCCAACTTGCCTTCGAGCGGCAGAAGGACAAGCACGCCGCCGTTTTGGTTGCTTGTGTCAGGTCCTACGACCGAAACCGTTCCGATGCGATTTCCTTCGGTGTCATAAAAGCGCGAGCTCACGACAAAGCCCGCCATCTCCCGAGGGAACTTAACCGGAATGAAGAACCCCAGAACCTTGGGGCCTAGGTAGACCACCAAGTTATCCAGCTTTTGGATCGAGACGGCGATCGCAGGCAACTCGCCAGCAGCTACGCCTGGCAGAGGCCTTCCGCCTGGAAGGGCTTGCGGGCTGATCTTGTTGATCTCGCCGTGGGCCAAATCGATGATGTCGTTTAGATCCGCAGCGACGCTGATGAGCAAGCCTTTGGACTGCAAGTCCGGGCCGACTTCGACGTAGCTGTTAGCCAGTTTTGGAATCGGAACGCGCGCGCCGAAATCAAACTGCACGTTTTCGAGCGAGAGCGAGAGGATGATCTTCTCATCAACAACTGTGAGATTTGGGCCGCGGACGCCCGGGATGATCGGGTTTTTATTGGACCCGGTTCCGCAGGCGCCCATAGTCAACGCTATGGCTACGACTCCGGTCAGGGCCAAGTGCCGTGGGGCTATGTTTTTGAATACGTTCATTGCAGACTTCTCCTTCAAGTTTTAGGGACGTTTAGGGGAACCAATATGTAGATGCCCGTCGTGGGCGGAGCGACCGCTGTGACTTGGCCCACTCGATTGCCGCGCTCGTCAGTGAGCGGAACGTCGATGTTCCACGGGAGCGACAAATCGTTTTTGGGAAGTCTCAGGTTGATGGGAAAGAAAAACGCGAACGCATCGGCCGCGAGATAAAAACTCAAATTGATGTCGCCGATCTTAGCGTCCCAGCGCGGAAGGATGCCTCCTGCGACTCCGGGCAATCTACGGCCGTCAGGAAGTCCGGACGGTGGATAGGCTTTTGCCTGCTGAGCGAGGGTCGCGATCGGGATGCTGAACTGAAAAACCGTTCCTTCGCTTTGGAGGTCTGGCCCAAAACTCACGAGCGCGTCGTTAATGCCAGGAATCGGAAACTGCGCGCCCTGATCCCATCGCAACTCCGTAGCGGTGAATGAAACGTAAAGGCGCTTTTCCAGGATCTTGGCCTGGAAAGCATGGACTCCGGTGAGGTCCTGGAATTGACCCGTACCGCATCCACTGAGCAAAAAGATTCCCAGCGCGAAACTCGCGCTCCACCCTCTCATGCTCTAGGGATCGGTCAGCTCACCCCGAAAACTGAGGGAAAACAACGATCGCAGCGTCCGCAGAAATCCTTGGTGGGAGCGGGTCTCCCGGAATTTAGGACCTGACTAAAAGACTTTCGTCGACAATCAGGAGACTGCAACCACTTGAGAAGTCCATCGACCCGAGCGCGCTGGCGGCCTCCGTCAAAGGACTCCAACCATCGGACATCATCGGGGTGCCAAAAAACGTGCACGCGCGCGCTTGGAGCGGCTCTTCCTACCCTTCCAATGCGCTGCGCTAAGTCTAGGGTAGAAAAGGGCATTTGCCACATGATGGCCCACCTCAGCGCCGGTAGGTCCACTCCCATTCCGAAGGCACTCGTGGCCACGATCACTCGGTTGCCGCTGCCATCACGCAAATCTGCGATGAGGCTTCGCCTCTCCTCTTGTGAGTAACCCGAATGAAAGCAGCGAGCCTCCCTTCCCATAGCCTCGATGGTGGCCGATACCCGAGCAGACATCTTGCGTGTTAGGACGAAGACCACCCCTGAGCCTGGGAGCGATGCGAGCGCACTTTGCAGCCTAGCTGGGCGCTCAGGCCAGCTCACCCGCTCGACGATCAAATCGAGGGATTGAGGCAGCTCGCATACACCAAGGCTGTGTAACGAGAAGCCCAAGCGGCGTTCGAGCTCTTTTTGGTCCTCCGAAGGAAGGGTCGCCGTGAGCCAAAGTGATTTGAAGCTCTCTTTTTGGGCACGCGCCTGGGCTAAGCGTGCGCCAAAGAGCTCCAGGCTTTGAGCGTAGGCTGGCCGAAATCCTTCGCCCCATTCCAAAACGCAGTGGGCCTCATCTACGACCCAAAAGTCAGGCTTGAAGCGCTCGAGCTGCAGACGGCCCTCCTCGGTCAGTAGGGATTCCGGACTGACGATCCAGATTCCCGGACTCCCCGTAGGGGCATCTCGCAGCGGGCCCACTTGCGAAGAAAGTCGGCACCTCACGTCCAACCCGGTGAGCCGCGAGAGTCTCTCGAGCTGCTGATCTCCCAGCGCGATGAGAGGGGTGATCAAAAGCGTCCGTTTTGCGCGGTAATACGCCTGAAATTCGTAGATCAGGCTTTTGCCGCTTCCTGTTGGAGAGAGACAAAGCACGTGATCATGAGTTTGAAGCGCATGGAGCGCTTCACGCTGAAAGGGCCTGAGCGACGGAAAGGGGGCTGCCATAGGCACCCTTGCAGTGCAGGCCCAGTGCCAAGATCTAAGCGCGTGCTTGCTTGAGGTCGGGCAGCGATCCCTCGGACTTAAACCGAAGGTAGGAGAGGCCTCCGAGCAGGCCTACGGAAATGCCGTAAAGGGCGAACAAGGTGAACACGTCGGCGCCTAATTTGCTGCCCAGCAATTGGAAGAGATATCCAAACGCCACGTGTCCCGTGCCGATGCCTCCGGGCAAGATCGGAATGGCGATCACCAAAAGTCCCAAGGGAACGACGACCATGATCGCCAGAAGAGGAACCGTAGGGTCTCCAAGGGCATAGGTGAAGCGCCAGCAAGCGAAAGCCACCAGCAGGTGCACACACATGGAGATAGCTACCGCCTTAGTGACCGCGAGACGGTGCTGGGAGTAATCCTTAACGCCCTCGTAAATCCGAAACAGCGAACCTAACTTAGGCATCTTTTTTTCGAGTCGCCTGAGAAGCGCATGGACAGGGTCGTGCTTGGGATCCATCAAAAACAGGTAAGCATAAAATACGATAAAGCCAGCTGCCGAGGTCCCCAGAAACACGCGAATCGCTTGAATGAGCGGGGTGCCCCAAAAATGGTCAAAGCCCACCACCAGCGCGCCTGCCGCTACGAGTACGAGCGCCGAAACGCCTGCGATTCGGTCAAACAAGATGCTTCCGAAAGCTTTGGCTCGAAGCCCTTTGACGTCCTTGGCCACGTAGAGCGCCTTAACCAGATCGCCGCTCACGGCGCCCGGAAGCGCGATGTTAAAGAAGTTCCCAACGAAGGTGAGCTCCAGCGTACGAACCCACCCCAATCGAATCCCATGGGCCTCAAGCAGGATCTTCCACCTAAAGATCGAAAGCACCGTTCCTGCAAACAGAGCCAGCATCGCCGGAATGATCTCATCCAGGCGCGAGAGCGCCGTGCCCGTGTTGGAGATGGAAATCGAGAGCAGGCCCCTGCGTACTAAAAAGTAGATGAGGCCGCCTACAAGCGCGAACTTGCCTAAGAGCTTAAGAGCTTTCAAATCTCTGCCCCTTTTAGCAGGAAGTTTCCGAAAAGATGCTCAGCCACAGCGGGGTTATAGCGCTTTTTTCCGGCCGAGGGTTCCAGAAAATTCTTGAATCCCCGTTTTCGGTGAATGGCGATGGTGTTCTCCGCTTCTTGCCAGGTTTTTTCGGGATGGAATTGAATTCCCCACGCTCTGCGGCCCCTGAGCTGGATGCCCTGAACCGAGCAGCGCTTGGAGCGCGCGAAGATATCAAAGGAGCTGAGCTTCTCGCGGTTGACCTCTTCAACATGCGAGCTGAATGAGTAAAAGTTTTGCGAGAGGCCCGTGAGCAAAGGATTGGCGTGCGTTTGCGAGATCTCGGTCCATCCCACCTCAGGCAAGGCCGCACGACCGACGCTGGCGTCCCCATCGAAAGCACGCGCTAAGAGCTGATGCCCAAAACAGACTCCCAGCAAAGGGATTCCGGCTCGCACGGCTTTTTGAATCCAAGCCATCTCATCAAGCACCCATTGATCTTGCGCCGAGCACGACGCGCGCGAACCCGTGAGGATCACGCGGTCCCAGCCATCATCGGAGCGTTGCGGAAGGTCGCGCTCCGGCGCGCGCCTTGCAGCGTGAGCGGCCCTTGACGGCTTCGATGCGCGAGATCTCGCGCCGAATCTCCATGGCACCCAGGAGTCGCGATCAAGGGTATTATCGATGATGAGGATCTTCACTCGAGAGCTCCGATTCGAAAAGATAGGCGTATTTCAGAAATAAGCTGTGTGCCGCGTTTATGGAAATAATAAAACCGGCCAGCCCATCAAGGAAGCCCCTCTTCAGAAAATAGGTTTCTAGGAACTTTCCAAAAGGCTTGAGTAGTAGCTTGAGTCGATTAGGGCGTTGCCCCTTTTGCTTGAGCCGCTCAGAGCCCAAGCGCGAATAACGCAGGTTGGTGAGCACCTGCTCTTGAATGCTCGAAAACGCATAGTGATCCAAGGGATGCACCAGCTGGTGCACGGGCCCGTCCACCAAAAGCTCCTCATGCACGGGTGGCTCGCTCCAACGCGACTGATCCTTGAGCCCTAAGCGAACTAAGACATTAGGGTACCAACCCCCATGCCGAATCCAGCGCCCCAAGTAGTAGGTTTTGCGCGGAAACGAAAACCCCAGCGCGTTGCCCGGTCCTGCGATCTTGGATTGAATCTCTTGGGCCAACTGAGGCGAAACCCGCTCATCGGCATCGATGTTGAGAATCCAAGGGCCTTTGGCCTTTTGGTGCGCGAAGTTTTTTTGCTGACCATATCCGGGCCAGGGATTGGTGAAGACCTGGGCCCCATGCTGTCGCGCGATCTCAACCGTCCGATCCGTGCTGCCCGAATCCACGACGATGATCTCGTCAGCCCACTTGACGCTTTGGAGCGCAGCTTGGATGTGCTGCTCCTCGTTGAGCGTGATGAGAGTGACAGAGATGGCCATACTCAAGAATTAGCACAAGCTAACGGCTAAGTCCCCGTTCGCATCGCACGCGGTGGATGTCTTTAGCGTGCTGCAAGGTCGTCTCATTGCGCGGGGTGAACTCCCTGCGTGGGTGCCAGACGTGGTACTGGAGGGCCAGTCCTTTGAGCGATTTGATTTTAAGGCCCAGGTTCTGAAGCCTGATTTCGACGTCCGTATCCTCGCGCCCGTAGCCTTCGTACTCCTCGTCAAAGCCGTTGATGTCCACGAGCGCTTGGCGCGCCACCGAGTAGTTGCATCCCTTGAGATCCACCACTCGGTCCATGCCCAGTCGCTTGCGCAACCAGGGCAGCGTGAGCCTGAGCATCCGATTGGGGTACTCGCTCTCGCCTCGCGCAAAGCTCCAGAGCACCCGCGGGTGAGCCAGCGTATCGAGCGCACCTTTGCGTATGCGCTCAGGCGTAAGCCATGCGCTCACCTCGGGACCTAACTCCACGCGACGGCCTGCGAGGTAGCGTCCGGGTTCCTGCTGTTCGATATGATCTCGGATGAAATGAGGATGAGGCACGCAATCGCCATCCAAGAAAATCGCGATCTCGCCTTGGGCGCGACGCAGGGCTTCGTTGAGAATTCGACATTTTCTGAAGCCTTGATGCTCTTGCCTGAGGTGACCTACAGGAAAGGCCGCGCTTTTTTTGAATCGCTCGATGACCTCGCCCGTGGAGGGTCCGGAGCCGTCGTCGCAAATCCAAAGCTCGAAGTCTTTGCTGGATTGCCGAGACAAGCCCGTTAGAACGAGCTCAAGATGCTTGGGCATCTCGTAGGTTGCGACAAACAGGCTCGCCTTTACCACCAGCCGCCCCCGCCGCGTAGTCGGTAGCTGCGGTACTCAAAAAGCCTGGCGCCCGTGGTGTGCTCGATACCGTCCAAGAGCATCTTCTTGATGTCTCGCCAGGACCATTCGAGCGGAGACTCGCGCAGGTTCCAGCTCCAGCCCTTTTGGGCTATGCGCGTCTTCATGACTTCGGGGTGCGTGCCCTTGAAGCGCGTTAGGCCCAGGATTTTTTTGTACCGGTAATTCTCACCCGTGTGGGGCGTGCGCGTCTTGAGCTGCTCCGCGGTGGGAGCGCCATGGTAGAGCGTGTCCATGAAGAAGGTTTTCTCGCGCATGGCCTCGGGCGTTCGCACCCATCCATAGTGAAAGACTCGCGCTCCACTTCTGAGAACCGTGAGTTTAACGGATCCTTCTTTTCGAAAACTCTGCGCGTCCCCAACGCTGCGGGCGCCTGAGGATTTACGGATCAAGCGCACTTCGCGCCGATAGACGCTGCGCGATTGCTGGACGACATCGTAGGAGCCGTAAAAATGAACGTAATCAAAGAGCACGCCGTCGATGGAGGGGTCTTGG